>NZ_JBEOSZ010000069.1:0-28054 GCF_040303285.1 Streptomyces sp. NPDC096046
CGAGCCTCGCCGAGGCGGCGCGGACGGCCTCAGCGAAGGCGTTCGTGCTGTTGGACGGCACGCTCCTGCCGATCGACCGCATCGCCGCGGACCGGTGAAGCAGGCCCTGGTCCGCGCCGCGTGGCAGAGCGTTCACGCCATCCGCAGACGGCTGGAAGAGGGGTGGACGCTGGCCGCACAGGGACGCCGCCTTGCTGCGGCCGGCGGCGGGGCGCTTGGGCTGGCGGGGCATCGACGGAGTCCTGTCCTCGATCTTGGGGGTCGCGCCGGACACTAGTTCCGGCGAGCGTCTTGCCTGGTCACCGTAGTGCTGCAGCCACATAACGGGTTGACCAGCGCACGCCAAAAGTCTGGGTTCCGGCCACCTGGCCTGTTCTGATGGAGATCACGCACGCGAAACCCCTGGGGGGCCAAGAAAATGCATTGGTATGTGGACGTACTGAAGAAGTACGCGGTGTTCAGCGGACGCGCCCGTCGGCAGGAATACTGGATGTTCACCCTGTTCAGCGTGATCATCAGCGTCGTGCTGGCGATCATCGACGCCGTGATCGGTTCGAACATCCTCGGCCTCATCTACTCCCTCGCCGTCCTGCTGCCCTCCTTGGGTGTCGCAGTCCGCCGTCTGCACGACACCGGCAGGTCCGGCTGGTGGATCCTCATCGCCCTGATCCCGCTGGTTGGAGCGATCGTCCTGATCGTGTTCCTCGCCAGCGAGGGCAAGCAGGAGCCCAACAAGTACGGCCCCAACCCGAAGGCAGTTGCGGCGTACTGAGACTGACGCGGCCACGTTGGTTGATCGGGTGGAACGATCTTCTGGTTGATCGTGCTGGAGGGGGCTGCCCGTGGGGGCCGTGTCGCCGTCATACAAGGGTCACCGGTACCCGGTCGAGGTCATCTCCCACTGTGTGGCTGCACTTCCGTTTCCCGCTGTCGTTCCGCGAGGTCGAGGAGCTGATGCTCGAGCGGCGGATCGTCGTCTCGTACGAGACGGTGCGCCGCTGGTGCGCCAAGTTCGGGCAGCGGTACGCAGGCGCGCTGCGCCGCCGGCAGCACCGGCCTGGTGACAAGTGGCACCTGGAGAGGTCTTCATCAAGATCAATGGGGAGCAGAAGTACTGTGGCGGGCCGTCGTCCAGGACGGCAACGTCCTGGACATCCTCGTGCAGAACCGCCGGGACAAGGCCGCGGCCAGGCGCTTCTTCCGCAGGCTGATGAAGAAGACCCGCACGGCGCCGCAGATGATCGTCACCGACAAGCTCCGCTCCTACGGCGCGGCCCACCGCGAGGTCATGCCCTCCGTCGAGCACCGACAGTCGAAGTACCTGAACAACCGGGCCGAGAACAGCCACCAGCCCACCAGGCAACGCGAACGGGCGATGAAAGGCTTCCGCTCCGTGAGCGGAGCCCAGCGGTTCCTGTCCGCGTTCAGCGGCATCTCGCCCCACTTCCGCCCCCGCCGCCATCTGACCACCTCACGGTGTCGGCTCCGCGGTCAAAGCCGCGCGGTCGCTCGCCCGTATGCGCAAGAGCCGCGGCCCGGAGGTGTTCGGCCACGTCGACACGGTCGACGAGCTGCGCAAGCAGCTGAGGCAGGCCGAGGAGACCCTCCTGGGCTACGGGCCGTCCCGGTCTCCCTTCCTTCTCGACGAGGACGAGGAGGGCGAGGAGTGAGCGCCGGCTTCCTGCGGCTGGTGGGTGCGGTAGCCGGTGGCCGCACGTCCGCCGCAGCGCCGGGATGTCGTCGGTATCGGTGGACTCGGCCGCCCCGCTGACGGGACACCGCCGAGGCGCGGTGTCCCAGGAGCGCCAGTCCACGGCGCACGAGACCACGACAGAGAGGCAAGTCCGGTGAGCGCGCCGGTCCAGCAGTCCCGCTTTGGAGGGGTCCGGCCGGCGGCTGTGAGCGTGGTCAGCGGCAGCGCGGTCGTCACGGCTCTGACGATGGCCAACGCTCCCTGGCAAGCCGTGGTGGGGACCGTGTGCGCCACGCTCGTGGTGTCGCTCCTTCTCGGTCTGGCCAAGATCGTGGTATCCGATGAGTCCGAGCACAAGCGGGACCTGGTACTCGAATACTTCCGCTACCGCGAGCGCCGGGCCAAACAGCGCGAGCGCCGGGCTGAAATGCGCAAACGCCGACGGCGGCAGCGAGACGAGGGCACGAATCCGCAGGAACAGCGCGACCGGGCCCCTGGAGATGATCGCCGGCTTCCGTGATCATTGCCTGACCTCAGCCAGTGTCGGCTACCGGTGATCCGGACGTGT
Organism: Streptomyces sp. NPDC096046; assembly: GCF_040303285.1. Lineage (NCBI taxonomy): Bacteria > Bacillati > Actinomycetota > Actinomycetes > Kitasatosporales > Streptomycetaceae > Streptomyces > Streptomyces sp. NPDC096046. The sequence goes on from NZ_JBEOSZ010000069.1 coordinate 2,262, forward strand.
ACTGGCTGGCCGGACGTACCCGGCCGGGCCAACGCCACCTGATGGCGGTGGCCCGCCTTCCGGGACATAGGACATGTCGAGCCCCGCACCCAAGTGATCTTCCGGACATGGGCGAGCTGCCGCATAGTCACGTTTCCTCTACCAGCAGTAGAGGGGCGCGGTAGAGTGAGGAATATGGCAACAGACGAGACGAGCATCAAGGTGAGCGCGGCGGCGCGGGACAGGCTGGCGCAGCTGGCGGCCGAGCACGGCACCACCATTCGCAGCCTGGTGGAGGACCTTGCGCAGGGCACTCCGACTCAGGCCGAATACGCCGAGCGTGCCGAGCTGGCCCGTGCCGAGCTCGCTTCCGCCCTCGGCAACGTGCCCAGCCCAGAGGCCGAAGCGAAGGCCCGGGCGCTGCTGGAGCGCCTGGGCGGGGCGCACCACGGCTCGCAGACGGCCGCGTAGTGGCGGCGATCTCGGTCGTCCTGGACCACACGACCGCCGCTGCTCTGTACGACCCGAAGGATCCGTTCAACGAGGCGGTCGCCGCGTTCTACGTGCAGGCCTCCGGCGGGCTCGGTGATCTGTATGCGCCGGTGCTGTCGCTGACGGCCGGTGACACCGAGCGGCCCGGACTGCTGGGCTACATCAAAGGGCTGCGGTTCATCCGGATCGAGGCGTTCGACACTGACGCAGCGGTCACCGCCACCGAACTTCTGCGCTTCGGGCACTCCTGGGCCGCTGTCCACGCCATCCACGCCGCCCGTCCATCCGCCGCCCACCCCGCCGGGCGGTTTCTTCTCACCCTGACCCCCAAGGCCTACGCCGGCACCGGCGTCCAGGCCGTCCACCCCGGTCAGTAACCGGTCAGCCACCGACGGCAGAAGACGGTCAGCACCGCTCCTGCTAGGGCGGTTGCGTTGTCTGTTCTCACGTGCCCGGCCGCAGGCCGAGGTGCCTTCCGGAGGAACCGTGCAGTTCGCTGTCCTGCCTGTCCGCGGGTGGCCCGTCTCTCCCCTGCCGGGGCAGGCGTTCCTGGTTCGTGACAACTGGGATGACTACAGCTTCAAGACGACCTTCCAGTTGCTCTGTGTCGATTCAGGCGGCGAGATCAGGGAGATCGGCGGGGTCAAGATCGGCAGGTTCGGCATGGTGGCGCCGGGCACGACGCCGCTGCCGGACGGCTTCGAGATGCTGGACGGAGTCTTCTTCTCGCTCGGGCTGAGGGACACCTATTACGAGCGACTCCGCGAGCTGGGTGCCGATCTGCAGCGCACCGTTCTGCGGGCTCTCTCGGAAATGATCCACCCCGCCGTGCGGACGGACCCCGGAGAGGTCCAGCGACTGCTGGCACTGGTCAACGACCATCTGGCCCCCGACGGCTACGAACTCGCCGAGACCCGCACCGTCAGCGACTACCCGGTGTACGCGGCCCGCCGGATACCGGCACGCCGCCGCACCGAGCACCCCGCTCCCCCGGCCGTCGCGCCGTCCGCACCATCCGGCCAGGGTGCCTACGCCGCGGTCCGCCGTGCCGCTCGCGGCGAGCGCAAGGACTACGCCTGCCCGCCTGAACCGGTCCCGGACGGGGGCCAGGCAGACGTGTTCGAGGCGACCCACAAGACCCTCGGCGCGACCGTGGCGTTGAAGAAGCTGCACAGCAAGTACCCGCACGAACGGCAAGTGGCCCGTATGCGGCGGGAGATCGAGATCGGCCAGCTGCTGGACGGTCATCCCCACGCCATGCCGATTCTCGACTCCGGCGCCGACCACACCTGGTTCGTGATGCCCTGGGCGGACGCGGCCGCCGCACAACGCCACGAGCTGCTGCAGGAACCGGCCGAGCTGCGCGCCCTGGTCGACGCACTGGCATCGGTGCTGGCCGCCGCGCACGAGCACGGCTGGCTGCACCGCGACATCAAACCGTCGAACATCCTCTACTTCGACGGCGCTGGACCCTCGCCGACTGGGGCATCGTCCGCCGGCCACGCGGCCAGACCACCAAGGTGGGCCGCACCGGCCTGTACATCGGCACCGAGGGGTTCGCCGCACCGGAACTGTCCGGAACGCCGCACGAGGCCACGGCGTCCAGCGACATCTACAGCATCGGCAGAGTCATCGCCTGGGCCCTCACCGGCAAGCTGCCGGATACCAACCTGCCGCTGCTGCCCCTCCCGGCCCGTGGCGCGCCGTCGTCCGCGCCGCCACCCACCAGGTTGGTCCGGATGCACCTGGACGCCGGTGAGGCGCTGCCCACCGAGGCGGGCGATGTCGTGCGCCAGGGCGAGGATCTCGGGCGATGGGTGCAGTCGGTGCGGCTCGGGTGGGATCAGCTCACCACCGTGCAGCAGTGGATGTGCGAGCAGGTCCTCGGGATCGAGCCCGCCAGCGAGGACGAGAAGCCGAAGCCGCGCCGTACGCAGGCCGACAAATGGGCGATGAACTACGAGGCCGCCAAACAGTTCTACGAGCGTGAGGGGCACCTTAGCTTGACGTTTAACGTCGGTGGGCTTGGTGTTCCTTGATCGACTCGGCGCGTTTGACCGTCTTGCCGACGTCGTGACGCTTGGCCCGGTGTTTGTTCTTCGAGCCGGGAGGCCGTCCAGGGCCTGGTCGTGTGGGTTTCGGTGCGGCCGCCGGTCTCGCGGTCGCGGCGCGGAGGTTGCGAAACCCGCGGCGGACGCGGGCCGGGGTGAGGCGGCGGGGTTCGGTGCGGCGTTCCCAGGGCCGGCGGAGGTCTTCAGCGAGGGGCCGGGCGAGTCGGAGCTGGGTGTGGACGGCGATGATGAGCCAGGTCCAGAGGTCGGCGGTGTCGGCGTGGCGGATCTTCGGGGCGGTCCAGCCGAGCGTCTGCTTCATCAGCCGGAAGGTGTGCTCCAGGTCGAAGCGGCGCAGGAACGACTGCCACCAGCGGTCGATGTCCCCCGGCGTGGCGCTGGCGGCCGAGGACCACAGCCAGACGGGTTTCGGGTTGCGGTCGCCCGGCAGGTGCTCGACCTGCAGCCGCATCAACGTGCCGTGCAGGATGGGCAGTTCCTCTCTTGCGTGCTCGAGCCAGGGGCCGCGGTGAGTGAGCCTGGGGTGCATCCGGTCCCAGGCCCTCGCCTCAGCGGTGCCATAGCGGGTGGTGTGGGTGGAGGTGGTGACGTCGGACTGATGCCAGGTGTCGGGCTTGGCGAAGGTCAGGACGCCGCCGTGCCTGCGGGGCCGCCCGCCCTTCGGCCCGGAGCGGGCGGGACCGGCGTCGCGGAGCATGACGCGGTCCGAGCGCAGACGTCCGACCAGCACGACCGGCAGGTCCGCCAGGACGTGGGAGAGGTAGGCGACGTCGTAGCCGCTGTTCATGACGATCAGGATCTCGGGATCGCCCGGCAGCCAGTGCCCTGCCATGGTCAACCGGGCGATGACGTCGCGGAGTTGGCTGGCGGTGACCTGGGTGGCGTCGTCCGCCCGGCCCAGGCGGACCGCATCAAGGAGAGCGGTCCAGGAAGTGCGGCCTGACTCCAGGGCGGCGACGAAGGAGTACGGCCACCCAGGAACGAACTGGTCGCTGCTGCGGTCTCCGCGTCCGTAGACGTGGCAGAACAGCCGCTCGTCGCTGGTCGGTGCGTCAGGCCGCAGCCAGTGCGACACATCCACAGCGAGCACAATCCGCCCGTCGGCCCCCCTCGGCAGCGGCAGGTCGGCCAGGGCGCGGCGCAACCGCGCCGGCTCCAGCCAGCCCCGGTCCAAGGCCGCATACAGCGAGCCGTGCCCCCGCCGGTGTTCGGCCGCCAGCGACAACTCGACCAGAGTCTTCACCGGCCCGTCCGCACACAGCACCGCGTCGGTGAGCTCGAAGAGCGCATCCGTCCGCTTGTAGAGACACTCGTAGAACTCGACCCGAAAGCGGGACAACAGGCCCAACGCCTCACTTCCGGGCACATCGACGGGCAGACTCATGGACAGCGGCCGTTCTCTCGCACTTCGTTACTCGACATCTCGAAGCGCGGAGAATGGCCGCATCCGCTGTCCCGGGAAGAGCCGCAGATCAGCAGGTCGAGTGACCAGCGACGTTAAACGTCAAGCTAAGGCGCAGTGAGGCCCTCAGCGCGGAAGATTCGGGTGGTTTTCATCCGAGCGGGTGTGCTCGCCGTACCGCATTGTCAGGTCGTGTGACGCTGCAGCGTCTGCCCCGGGACCGTGCTGGCCGCCGGTTTGGGAGCCCGTCGGTGGCGTCGGCTAAGCGGAATCCGGGCCTCATCCAAACCTGTCCGGGCGATGTGCCGCCTGAGCTGGGGCTTTCTCATTCTGGGGTGTGAATCTTCGCGAGTGTTGCGGGGTTAGCCCTCGCGTGCCGCAAGGTGCGGTCCTGACGCGGACGGACCGTGTCTATCCCGGCCTTGGAGTTCAACGTGAACGGTCTCGACACTCGCACCGCCGTACTGCTGCTCGCGGGCGCCAGCGGGACGTACATCGCCTTCTTGCACCCTGCTGTCGGGGGCGCGCTTCTCGTGGGCCTTGCTGTGGTCGGCCTGCTCCACACCCTGCTGCGGTGATCCCGTTCAACAACCGCTGCAGCATGCCCTCAGCGGCACCACCCCCGGCTGATCGGGACTGCTTCCAGCCGCACGTCCCCACCGTGCGACACGTGTGACTGCCCAATCTCAGCCATAGGCGGCTCCACCTGTCACGTACATGACTGAGTGTGGATATGGTGTGACGGCTCGTGCGATGTGGGTGGGGTTCACGGGGCCTGGGTGCCCTGTGCAGTGCCTTGGGAAGGGCGCATGCGGTCGCGGGTTGGGCACTTAGGTGCGATCAGACAGGGGCGGCATCGGCTGGTGACGGTCGGCGTGCTCGTCGTGGCGCTGGCCGCAGGGGCGGTGTCGGCCGAGGCTCTGCCGCCGGAGCCTCCGCCCGCCAAGACCACGCCGTCAGCGAGCGCTGCTCCTTCTCAGCCTCGAGACCAGGCACCGGCCAAGCCCGCAGCGAAGCCGAAGGCGTCGGCTGCCGCCGAGCCCACGACGAATAACGCCGTCTACGCCTATGACGCGGCAGGCCGATTAGCCGGCGTCACCGATCCTGGCGGTCAGACGGCGCGTTACCGCTACGACGAGGCCGGCAACCGGCTGGGCATCGACCGCTACGCCTCCAGCACGCTGTCGGTGCTGTCGATGGTTCCCGTCCGGGCGGCCCCCGGTGCGAAGATCACCCTGTCGGGTACCGGCTTCTCCCCCACCGCCGCCGGCAACACCGTGACGATCGGCGGCAAGGCTGCGGCCGTCACCTCTGTCTCCGCCACCCGTCTCGTCGTTACCGTCCCCTCCGGGGCAGTCAACGGGAAGGTCACAGTGAGCGCGGGCGGTGCGTCCGCCGACGCGGTGGATGCGTTCATCGTGGCGCCGGCCGGGCCGAGCGTGGCGAAGGTCGAGCCGGCCTCCGGCGGGCCCGGCAGCGAAGTCACCCTGTCCGGTGCCGGGTTCGCCTCCGCGGTCACCGACAACGTGGTGCGGTTCAACGGCCTGGTCGCCCAGGTGAAGAAGGCTTCCGCTTCTTCGCTGACCGTCGAGGTGCCGCCCCATGCCCGTACCGGGCGGGTGGAGGTCGACACCCCGGCTGGTTCAGCTACGGCGCCGGGCGACTTCACCGTCACCGCCGACGGCGAGGGTGCCCTGTACGACACGACGATGCGGGCCTCGTTCACCGACGCGGACCCCTCGCAGGTGGCGGTGGTGACGGCCGAGCACAAGGCGCGGATCCTGTTCGACGCCGAGCGGGGTGACGCGGTCGGCTTCGGTTTGCAGGGAGGCTCGTTCACCTCCCAGACCTCGATCAGTCTCGTCTCGCCCCAGGGCGTGACGGTTGCTTCCAACAGCTTCGGTGGCACGGCTGCCGACTGGGAGGTCACCGGCCTGCCGGAGTCGGGGACCTATCAGTTCGTCATCGACCCGCGCTCCACCGACACCGGCTCCGTGGCGGTGATGCTGTCCAAGCCGGTCAACGCGGCCGTGTCCTTCGACGGGCCGACGGTGTCCACGGCTCTGCCCCGGATCGGGCAGGACGGCAACTGGACCTTCACCGCCACCAAGGGCGAATCACTGAGCATCGGCGTGGATGCCAAGGCCATGGGCGGTTATCTGCGCTGCTACGTCTACCGGCCGGACGGCACGCAGGGTGAGTATCTGCCCGTTCCCAACGGGGACAGCAACTCCCTGGACATCGACTCGCTGGAGCAGAGCGGCCAGTACACGCTGCGCTGCGACCCCGACGGCGGCGGCACCGGAACGGTCAAGATCGCCATCTCCCACTACGTCCAGGGTGGGGCGCTCAACGCGACCGGAGCCTCACCGGCCCTGAATATCACCCGTCCCGGCCAGGACGGCATCGCCACCTTCACCGCGCAAGCCGGGGACTTCGTCAGCCTTGCCGCGACGGGGGCGACGATGCCGTCGTACGCAACCGTCACGATCACCGGGCCGGACGGCAAGCACATCTCCAGCATCACGGCAGCGCCCAACCGTAACGACGCCTGGGACAGCGGGGCACTGGCGGCCGGCACCTACACGGTGCGAGTGGCGGACCGCAGGCTGGACATCGGCAAGGTGACCTTAACCCTGTCCAAGCCGGCCGACGTGGGCGTGCTCGCGCGTGGCGGTGCGGCAGTGAGGGCAACGGCGGCCCGGGCCGGGCAGAACATCCATGCCTCGTTCACCGCGAAGGCAGGCGATGACCTGTCGCTGGAGGTGGCGGCGAACACCTTCACCAGCAGCCTCTGGGCGGACGTGCTGGCCCCCTCGGGCACCGCGGTGGTCAGCTCCCGGCTGATCTCGGCCGGCACGTCCGGCTCGATCGCCTTGACCGACCTCGCCGAAGCCGGCACCTACAAGGTGCGCCTCAACCCCACCAACGCGGCCACCGGCTCACTCAACCTGAGCCTCAAAGCCGCGGCCGCGACAGCGAAGACACATGCGTTCACCAGCAACGTGCCACGCATGTCGATGAAGAGTGCGTGCCGCGCCGAGCGCCTGGCCCGCACCTTCGCCTTGTCGCTGCCGGACTGGCTCAAGGTGCGCGCGGATGAGTGTGACCGGCTCGAGCAGCAGGAGAAGGCCAAGGCGGAGAAGGCGAAGAAGGCGGCCGGCATCGTGCCGGAGGGGCGCGATGCCTGGCGTCCAGCTGCGAACAACCTCAAGGGCCGTGACTGGCTCACGGGGCGGGGTGCCGGGCCGAAGGCCCCGCCCGCGCTGCGTGCGCCGCCCGGCAGCACGGCGGTGACCGGGCATGTGCTGAAACTGGACGGCAAGCCGCTGCCCAAGGTGACCGTCCGGGTTGGGGCGAAGAGCACGAAGACCGACGGCCGGGGACGCTTCCTGGTGTCCGGTATCAATGCCGAGGCCACCACCCTGGTTGTCGACGGAGGAAGCGCGAACACCGGCAAGCGCAGCTACGGGCGCTACGACATCAGGATCCGGCCAGTGGCGGGCCGCAGCACCGATTTGGGCTTCCCCGTCTGGATGACGCCGCTGGACACCAAGCACACCGTCACTTTCGACACCCCGACCCGGTCGGACGTCACCCTGACCACCCCGCAGATCCCCGGGCTTGGGGTACGCATTCCCAAGGGCTCGGTGGTGCGTGACGAGCACGGCAAGCCAGTCACTGAGCTGGGCATCACCGCGATCCCCGTCGACCGGCCGCCGTTCCCGCTGCCCGAGAACAGTGCCGTGCCGGTGTACTTCACCGTCCAGCCGGCGGCACGTACCTGTTCCCCAAGGGCGCGCAGATCGTCTACCCGAATTACACGCACGAAGCTCCCGGAACCCGGATCGACTTCCTCGCCTACGATCCCGAGCGCAAGGGCTGGCACACCTACGGGCACGGCACGGTCACCCGCGACGGCAAGCAGGTCGTCCCTGACGACAAGACGCGCGTGTGGGCCTTCCACGGCGCCATGCTCTCCATCTCCGACGTCATCCCCTTCGACCTCTCCGCGATCTCGGACATCGTCGACTGGCTCTCCGGCGACCCCGTCGACCTGCAGACCGGCCTGCTGACCGACTCCCGCACCGATCTGGGGGTGTCCGGACCGCTGGGCTCGGCCGAGGTCACCCGCACCTACTGGCAGGGCGACACCCGGCCCCGCGCCTTCGGCATCGGCCGCGACCTGTCCTACAACATGTATCTGCACTCCAAACGCCTCTACACAGAGGTGGACCTGTACCTGCCGGGCGGCAAGAAGGTCCACTTCGTGCGGACCTCACCGGGCAGCGGCTACGCCGACGCGGTCTTCGAACCCGAAGGCACACCCACCGCCCTGAACGGCGCCAAAATCAGCCAGGAGTCGAGCAGCTGGCACCTGCGTCTGAGGGACGGCACCGACTACGTCTTCCCCTGGTACGGGCCCCTGCGGGAGATCCGCGACCGGCACGGCAACGCGCTGCGCATCAAGCGCTCCAACGGCTCAAAGGGCGACATCACGTCCGTCACCGCCCCCGGCGGACGCTGGATTTCCTTCAGCTACGACAGCGCACAGCGGATCACCAAGGCGCAGGACAACACCGGCCGCAGCACCTCCTACACCTACGACGAAGCAGGCCGGCTCAAGACGGTCACCGACCCGGCGGGCAAGGCGAGCTCCTTCACCTATGACGGCGCCTCCAACCGGATCGAGACCGCCAAGGATGCCCGCGGCATCGTCTACATGAGCAACACCTACTACGCCGACGGCCGAGTCGAGAAGCAGACCCTGACCGAGGGGCAGGAATACTCCTTCGCCTACACGAAGACCCCGGCCGGCCAGGTCACGGCCACGGAGGTCACGCAGCCGGGCGGCTCGGTACGCAGAGTGGAGTTCAACAACAGCGGCTTCGCCGTCAACGACACCCAGGCGTACGGCACGACGCTGGCCCGTAAAACGGTCTACGAGCGCGGCACCAAGCACCGCATCGCCGTCGTCGTGGACCCCTACAGCCGCCGCACCGAACTGTCCTACGACGCGAACGGGCACATCACCTCGGCGCTCGAGCTGGCCGGCACCGCTAATGCCCGCTCCACGGGCAAGACGACCTTCGACGGCCCCTACGACCAGCCGACCACAGCCGCCGACCCGCTGAAGAACGCCACCGTCTTCGGCTACAACACCGCAGGCGATCTCGAGACGGTCACCGACCCCGAAGGCCGCAAAACAGGCTTCACCTTCACCAGTGACGGCCAGGTCAAGACGGTCACCGACAACGCGAACGCCACCGCCGAATACACCTACCGCCACGGTGACCTCGCCCAGGTCAAGGACGCCGAGGGGCGCATCACCCGGCAGTTCACCGACGCCGCCGGCCGCATCAGCGCCCTCACCGACGAGGCGGGCTCGCAGACCACGGTCCTGTTCGATGAGCTCAACCAACCCAGGGAGATCACCGACCCTCTGGGGCACACCACCGCGCTCGGCTACGACGAGAACGGCAACCTCACCACCCTGACCGACGCCCGCCTGAACACCACCAAGTGGGTCTACGACCAGGCCGACCGCCCCAAAACGGCGACCGACCCCCTGGGCGCACAGGCACTGTTCGAGTACGACCCGGCCGGGTTCCTGAAGAAGGCCACCAGCAGATCCGGCAAGGCCGCTATCGCCGAATACGACCTGCTCGGCCGGCCCAAGAGCACCAAGTACGGCGTCGACGCCGTCGGCCAGGCCGAGTCCACCGTCACCTACGACTACGACACCCGTGACCTGCTCAAGCAGATCACCGACAGCAAAGCCGGCAACCAGGCCTTCACCTACGACGTCCACGACCGCCTGGCCACCACCACCGGACCCACCGGCAAGGTCACCTACGACTACGACGCCGCCGACCGCCGCAAACTGATGACCGTAGCCGGAACCAGCACCACCTACGGCTACGACAAGTCCAGCATCCTCAAGTCGGTCAAGACCGGCACCCAGGACGTCACCTTCGGCCTGGATGCCGTGGGCCGGGAGAAGACCGCCTCGCTGCCCGGCGGCATCACCCGCACCACCGGCTACGACACCACCGGCGTCATCAAGTCCATCGCCTACGCCCAAGGCACCAAGACCGTCGGCGACCTGACGTACACCCGGGACGTCCGCGGCCTGCAGACCGGCCTGACCGGCTCGCTGACGAAGGTGGCTCTGCCCGCCGCGGAGAGCGGCACGCAATTCGGCAAGGACAACCGCATCACCACGTACAACGGCCGCACCTTCACCTACGACGATGTCGGCCAACTCAAGAACGACGGTCTGCGCACCTACACCTGGAACGCCCGCGGAGAACTGACCGGGCTGGCTAAGGCGGGCGCCGCCTCATCGTTCGGCTACGACCCGCTCGGCGGCCGCATCTCCAAGACGACCGGCAACGCCACCAGCCGGTACCTGACCGACGGCACTAACCCGCTGGTCGAACAGAACGCCTCCGGGACAACGACCGCCAGCGTGGCTACCTCGGGCCTGGATGAGTTCCTCAGCCGTACCGAAGGCGGCAAGACGCAGGTCTACCTCACCGACGCGCTCGGCACCGTCGTGGGTCTCGCCAACACCGACGGCACTATCGCCACCACCTACGCTTACGACCCGAACGGCACCCCCACCGCCACAGGTGCCGCCACGTCCAACCCGTACACCTTCACCGGCCGCGAAGACGACGGCACTGGCCTGCTCTACTACCGCAACCGCTACTACGACCCCCAGACCGGCCGCTTCATCTCCCAAGACCCCATCGGCCACGCAGGCGGCACCAACCTCTACCAGTACGCCCTGTCCTCCCCCACCGCCTACACCGACCCCTCCGGCAACACCCCCCTCATCGCCGGCTGCATCATCGGCGGCGTCGTCGACGGCGGACTCGACTGGCTCACCCAGCGCCTGTCCGGCCGCAAAGTCAACTGGGGCCAGGTCGGTCAATCCGCCGCCCTCGGCTGTCTCGGCGGCATGCTCGGCGCCGGCATCGGCGCGAAGCTGGGCCGCTGCATGGTCCCCAACAGCTTCACCGGCGACACCCCCGTCCTCATGGCTGACGGCACCCGCAAACCCATCAAGGACGTGCAGGTCGGCGACACCGTCCTCGCCACCGACCCCGAAACCGGCGAGAGCGGCCCGCGCAAAGTCACGGCCCTCATCAATGGTGAAGGCGAAAAACAGCTCGTCGACATCGCGCTCGACACCGACGGCCTCACGGGGTCCTCAACAGGAAAGATCACCGCTACGGACGGCCACCCATTCTGGGTTCCCGCCCTTCGCCGATGGATAGACGCTGGTGACTTGAAGTCCGGCCAATGGCTGCAAACCAGCAACGGCACTTGGGTGCAGGTCGCTGCCGTAGGCCACCGCACACAGGCCGTCTCGGTCTACAACCTCACTGTGGATGATCTCCACACCTACCATGTTGCGGCGGGCGGGGCGCCGGTTCTGGTCCACAACAGTAATCGATGCCCGACACATGTGATCGGAAAGGGAGACGATCCTCTTGTCCCAGACCTGGTCAACGACATCAACGCACGCTTTCCGGGTCACGTCCGAGCGCAGGGGGTCGATATCATCGGGGCAGACGGAAAAGTGCTTACGGATTTCGATATCGTGACCAGGAACGCCGTGGTTCAGGTAAAGACGGGTTCGGGTAAGGGTGCACTGAAGCAGGCTTTGAAGACTCAGGGGCTGACCGATTATCCGGTCATCGTTTACCTTCCCCAGGGACGAGGAACCGTGATCAAAAGTATCGAGCAGGCCGGCATCATGGTCACTCGCGACAAGGACCTCCTGCTGGACATCTTGACTCCTTAGTCCAGGGCTGGGCCTGAGCAGCCGTCACGACAGGAAGATTCATGCGTCCTACCATCATTCTCCTCAGTTCTCCAGGGGATCATCAGCACGTCGTGGCCCGCCTGCAGCAGGCTGGCACTTACAGCGGAAGGGAATTCTTTGATCGGCTAGATCGGGGGGAATGCAGCTTCGGCGTAGACGCGTCAGGTGATGTTCTTGATGAGTTCGATCAAGAAGAAGTGAATGAGATTCGCCAGAAGATTGGCGAATTCCAGGCGATCACAATTGAATACTCCAGAGTATCTTGCATTCGAGATCTCCTTGGCGAAGTGATCCAGGGACTCTCAGGCCTACTAGACACAAATCACGGGGAGCTTATTGAATATGGAGATGTTCTAACACGGTTCCAGAAGGAACCTCTGTGGGATTGGCGACTCACGGTAGGCGAATAGTCTCTGCAGGTGGGTGCGAGAAATATGGGAAGGGACAGGTTCATCCGTCGCCGTCAGCTGGCAAGCGAGCCGAGCTGTTCTTGGACGTGGAACACTTGTACTCCGCTAGACCAAAGGGTGCCCTAGGACGATGACCAGTAGACGCAGACTCTTAGCCGCCTCAGCGGCAATGGCCGCTGGAGCCGGCGGTCTCACCGCTGTCGGTGCCACGGCCCTGCGCAACGGCTCATCCGAACGGCAGGAGAACGAACCCGCCCACCTGCGCGGCGCGGCGCCGCTGCCGTTTGCACAGTTCATCTCATTCGACATCACCTCGGAGGGCGCACGCGCCGACGCGCTGCACGCCGCGCATCGCGCCATCGCGGCGATCGACGGCGGTAGCGTCGCCGCCTGGCTGGCGCTTGGCGAAGGCGCCTTTACCTCTGGCGCAGACAAGCCGCGGTATCTGAAACGGATGCCCTCGTTTGTAGGTGACGTACTGGACCCCGTCCAGTCACACGGCGACCTCTTACTCCACATCACCGGATCATCAGCCCGCGCTGTGCGGCAGGCCGCCGGGCAGACGCTGCATGCGCTGCCACGCCAGCAGGTGCGCTGGCGTGCGAACGGCACCCGTCTCGAAACCCGCACCGAGGCCGGGCGAGGCCTGTCCCGTAACCCGTTCCACTTCACCGAAGGGCACGGAAACCCCGCCACGGCGGCTGAAACCGCCGAACGGGCGAACGTGAGAGCGGGTCGGGGTGAGCCGTCCTGGGCAGTCGGTGGCAGCTATCAGGTGATCCGGATTATCCGGCTCGCCACCGACTTCTGGAACCGGGACACCGTCCACGAGCAAGAACGCATCACCGGCCGCCGCAGGAACGGGCGATGGCTGGACGGCACACCCAGCTCTGAGCGGGCCGCCTTTGCCACCGACCCCCACGGCAAGATCACCCCCCTCGACGCACACGTGCGCAGGGCTGCGCCCAACCCGCGTACCCCTCCCCCGATGGTCCGGCGCAGCTACAACTACGACCGGGGCTCTGACGACCAAGGGCTGATCTTCTCGTGCTTCCAGAGTGACTTGGAGAAGGGTTTCGAGGCGGTGCAGCGCAGGCTCCAGGGCGAGGCGATGGCCAAGTACACCCTCACCACGGGAGGCGGCTACTTCTTCGTCCCGCCGCCCGGAGACGCCTGGCTCCGCGCGCTGACACAGAAGTGATTGGCTGGATCATTGCTGCCAGGGCACTGCGGGGTTTCGTCGCTGTGCATAGCGGGCTCCTGCGGGTGGCCCGGGCTCACAAAGCGCCGGTTTTGACGATGAGGTCGGCGAGCGGCTGCTTCTCGACGTAGCGGAGGGCAGAGTGGGGATTGCTGATGCCGTTGCTGACGGGTTCATCGCGGACGGCCGGGGCGACGGCGGCCAGTCCGCTCTGGGCGACGATGTCACCGGCGGCGTGCAGGTTCAACCATTCGATGCCGTCGGGTAGTTGGAGGGCGGCATCTTGGCCCAGGAAGTGGCGGATGGTGGGCCAGGCGAGGGGGGAGCCGCAGGTGACGAGGATGGTCAGACCGTCGGGGCCGGGGCCGGGGCCGGTGTCGTCGCGGGTGAGCATGTCGAAGGCGATGACGCTGCCCAGAGAGTGCGCGATGACCAGGCAGGGGCCGGGGCGGTGCAGTTCGGTTCGGACCTCGGCGCGGGTGAAGCGCAACCGGCGCTGTGAGGCCCGGTACGCTACCCAGCGCAACCACATCATCGCCAAGAAGCTCGTTGCTACCGCTGAACGCACCTCGCGGGGTATCGGTGCGGAAGACCTGACTGGTATCCGGCAGAGGGTTACGGCCAGGAAAGACCAGCGGGCACGACTGCCCTGGGCCTTCGCCCAGCTCAGCGCGTTCGTCGAGTACAAAGCGAAGCGGGCGGGTGTGCCGGTGGTCCATGTGGATCCGCGCAACACCTCCCGCCAATGCTCCGAGTGCTGGCACACCCACCGATCGAGCACGTCTCACTCTGCCTGCAAGCCCGGCCCTTCAGGACCGGGCAGTTGACGCAAAAGCGCTCACCGGTGAGGGTGAGCGCTTTGTGCTGCCGTGAAGCGCGGTGAGGCGGTTCGCGGCGGCCGGCCCGCTGCAACGGGTCCGGCCCGGGGCCCGTGGGTGTTGAACAGGTGCGGCCGTGGGCGATGCGGTCGTCGCATTAGACCTTCGTGCATGCTGCAAGGCTGGCGATGAACTGCGAGGGTTTTGCTGGACAGTCTGAGAGGGCGTTTATGCAGTTCAAGGCAGGTAAGCGGCTTATGTGAGTGCCCCGTTTCGGCGCGGTTCACCCTGTAGGTTCCGAATGCCACCCGGCAAGGCGCGACCCCCGTCGCCTGTCTCATCCGCTTCTGGTGTTGGAAACCCGTCTGACGTAGAGATACGGCAGAAACTCCCACCCTCCTGCGGAACGGAACCTTCCGGGAATGCCCATGCTCACGCTGTGCCGTGAGTGAGCGCAAGCCGTACCCCAGCGACCTGTCCGACGCCCGGTGGGCCCTGATCGAGCCGACGTTGACGGCCTGGCGGAATGCCCGGCTCGAACGCAGGCCCACGGGTCAGCCGGCCAAGGTCGAGTTACGCGATGTGTTCAATGCGATCCTCTACCTGAACCGCACCGGAATCCCCTGGAAGTACCTCCCACACGATTTCCCAGGCCACGGAACCGTCTACTTCTACTACGCCGCCTGGCGTGACGAAGGAATCTTCACCCAGCTCAACTACGACCTGACCGCGCTCGCCCGCGTGAAGGAGGGCCGCAAGCCCGAACCGACCGCCTCGGTGATCGACACTCAGAGCGTAAAGACCTCCACCAACGTGCCCCTGACCAGCCAGGGAACCGACGCCGCGAAGAAGATCGTCGGCCGGAAGCGCGGCATCCTCACCGATACGATTGGCCTCATCCTCGCCGTGACCGTAGCCGGCGCCGGCCTCTCCGAAAACGCCATGGGAATACGTCTCCTCGACCAGGCCAAGGAGACATACCCCACCATCGCGAAGAGCTGGGTCGACACCGGCTTCAAGAACGCGGTCATCGAACACGGTGCCACCCTGGGAATCGATGTCGAGGTCGTCAACCGCAACCCCGAGAAACGCGGCTTCCATGTCGTGAAAAGGCGCTGGGTGGTAGAGCGCAGCATCGGCTGGATCATGATGCACCGCCGCCTCGCGCGCGACTACGAGACCCTCACCACCAGTTCCGAAGCCATGATCCACATCGCCTCGATCGACAACCTCGCCAAGCGGATAACGGACGAGACCACACCAACCTGGCGAGGAACCTACTAGGGCATACAGGGCAATGCGCCTAGATCAAACGCCCTCTGAGAGCGGGTGTAGCGGTGGCGCTGCCAGAACGGGAACGTGCCGCCGATCGTGCCGCGGGCGCCTTCCCAGACGCGGTGCCCGGCGTAGCGCTCGTAATCCCAGACCTCCTTGGCGAGCCGGGCCTGGGACATGGTGCCGTTGTCGAGCTCGAAGAGGCGCACCTCGCTCGTCTTGGTCGGCCACGCGAGGACGGCGTCGGTGTTGAAGCTCAGGCCAGTCTCCTTGATGGCGTGGTTGACCTCCACCTGCCAGTCGGTCAGATGCTTGCGACCGCCGAAGGCGAGGATCATGTCCGTCACCGCGACGCCGTGCGGACCGAACCCGGCGCGAACGGCCTTCGCTCCGGTGCCGGCCTTCGGTCGGGGAGGCAGCTCGTTGCCGTCGGCCAGAGCCTTCTGTCCCGCCGGGGTCAGGTTCCAGATCGGGTGCCTTCCGTCCTTGCCGTTCGTCTCCGCCAGCCCGAGCTCTGCCAGTTCCTCCATCGCCCTGCGCACGTACGACCGGCCGTCGGCGTCTTCCTTCGTGATCACCTGAGCCATCTGCCGGACCGTGGCTATCCGCACGCATCCCAGCATCCGCAGGACATCGGCACGTACCTTGGCCGCGGGGGTGGACTTCTTCCCCTTCGCTGACGTCTCAGGGGAAGGGAGAGAGGTGTCAGCGTGCCGGGAGGCCCCCTGGCGGGCGGTGTGAGCTGCGGTGATGGGCACGACGTTGGAATCGTTCGCGGCACCGTTCACGGCACTGGATTCCGGGCCGCCCGGAGGCCGCTCAGCACCCCTTGTCCAGGTCGGGCGCGGTTCCGGTCCGGGCTGCCGGGCGCTGCTGGTGTACGTCATGACAAGGCTCCTCACGCAGATGGCGCGGGGGTCCGGATGGAAGTCCCCCGTCACCTGGTAGAGGTGTGGCGAAACTTGGCGGTGTGACACTCCACCGAGTGCCGGACCGAGCCGTGATCATCAGGCAGGCGCGATCTGGCCCCGAAGCTGGTCCCCGACCTGCAGCGACCAGTTCGGCTGAGACGTGAAGATGCCGAGAATCTCAGATGATGTGGTCCTGGGCAGGGGAATGCCGGATGGTGTCGCAGCTGATCTGGTCCGGCTCCGCCGAGACCGTCGGGTTGTTCTCGCGGGTCGAAGAACGCGCCGAGGAGACGGTTGAGTGCGGTTACGGCTGTGGGGTCGGCCTCCTGCATGAGCGGCTGGACCCATCGCCCGGGGGCTCGGTGGCGGGCGAGAATCGGCTCGCGGCGGAGGCGACTGCAACGGCTGTAGTCAGGGGACTATGGGCTGGTCGGCCAAGTAGCTCGGCGAGGTCGGGGGAGGTGCCGTCCAGGAAGCCGTGCCGGATGCCCGTGGCGATCGAGGCGAGCATGGGCGGCTGGAACGGCAGCAGCCCTGGTGTCTCGTCGAGGAGCCGGCGCCGGTACTCGCCCACGCTGATGGTGTGGTGCGGGACCCCGAGCCGGTCAGCCACCTGCACTGCCGTGATCGGCGTGCCGACGAGGTCGTAGACGCGCTCCCTGTGCCGTGCCGGATTCGCCGCAACGTTCGCCGCGGCATCAGCGAGATCCTCTCGCGCGACCGCAGCCAGGGCGCCGTCGCCGAATGCGGACTCCATACCTTCGTCGGACCACGTCAGGAGACCACCGAAGAGTTCGGCGTAGAGGCCGTTGCGCAGGATCGTCCACGGCAATCCGCTCGCCCGCACCAGTCGTTCGGTTGCACGGTGCGCGAGCGCGAAACCGAGATGGTCGCCGGCACCGGTCAGGCTCGTGTAGACGACGTGGCGGACGCCGTCGCGGACGGCGGTGTCCAGGGCCGCCGCGTGCCGCCCGATGACCTGGTCGTCCTCGGCATAGCCGGCGGAGATCAGCACCAGCGTGGACACCCCGGCGAGGTCGAGGCTCACGCGGTCGTCGAAGTCGAGACGCCGCATCCCCTCCTCCGGCGTGCGGCTGCCGCCCGTCGCGACGACGCCGCGGTCGCGCAGTGCCGCCAGAGTGGCAGAGCCGAGGTTCCCGTTCGCTCCGGTCACCAAGATCATGTCAATCGCAGTCTTCCGTCGTGGTTCTCATCGGTAACTACGCTTGATCCTTGACCGCACGCCCGCCGGCGACAAGAAGGCAGTTCGATGTCACTCACGCACACCGGGGTAACCACCACCCCCGCCGAACTCGACCCCTGCGGAGGCGAGGACCACCCCGACTGCGGCATCCGCGACGTCCTGGACCGCATCGGGGACAAGCGGTCGGTGCTCGTGATCGTCGAACTCGCGGGTGGGCCGCGCCGGTTCCGCGAACTGCAACGTGCCATTGACGGCATCTCCCAGCGCATGCTCACCCTCACGGTACGGAGGCTCGAACGCGACGGCCTCGTGCTGCGCACGGTGTATCCGACCGTCCCCGCCCAGGTCGACTACCGCCTGACCGACACCGGGGCCGGCCTGCACCCACGGGGTGCGGTACTTCCACGGCTGCTATTCCGTCGGCGACGACCGGCTGTGGGGCGTCAACCGCCGCAAGAAGGGTGCGGTGAACACCCTGGCCGCACTGAGGTCGATCCGGGCCGCGCGCCCGGACGGCGCCCCGATCTACGTCATCCTGGACAACCTGTCCGCCCACAAGGGCGACAAGATCCGTCGCTGGGCGAAGAAGAACCGTGTCGAGCTGTGCTTCACCCCGACCTACGCCTCGTGGGCCAACCCGATCGAAGCCCATTTCGGGCCACTGCGGCAGTTCACGATCGCCAACTCCAACCACCGCAACCACAGCGTGCAAACCCGGGCCCTGCACGCCTACCTGCGCTGGCGAAACACCAACACCCGCCACCCCGACATCCTCGCGGCGCAGCGTCGCGAACGTGCCCGCATCCGAAGCGAGAAGGGCATCCGCTGGGGCGGACGTCCCTTGCCGTCGCAACCTGAACGATCTGACGAATCCATGCGGTCGCGGCCCGAACGTGCAGCAGAGAACCGGACAGACGAATCACTCGCGCATACGGCCTGACGCGGGCGAGGCGAGCATCGCTTCGAGGATGCGTTGCAGCTCAACGCGGTCCTGGGGGGTGACCCTCGCCAACCTGCGGTCGTACTCCGCCGCGAGAGCTGCAAGTGCTCGATCGCGTGCTTGCGTGCCCTCAGCGGTCAGTACGAGCCGATGACGCCGCAAGTCCGCCTCGTCGATCTCGCGGCGGACAAAGCCCTTGGCGACGAGGTTGCGAACGTAGACCGTCACGCTCGCCTTGGGCAGCAGCAGCGCAGTCGCGATCTCAGCCGGGTACGGCGATGCCTCCACCTCGGCCAGGACGAAAAACTCCTTCGTCTCCAACCCGAGCTCGGCCAGCTCCCCCGTGCAGGCATCCATCACAACACCCAGCAGCCGCTGGTTCAGCGTCCACAGCTGCGCCCCGTCGACTGACATCGACCCTCCATCCAGGTGATACAGTTTCGTATTAGTTTCAGATCGTACAAGATATTGTTTTGTACTGGACTCCTATGGAACAACAATCTCACGAAGGAAGCCAGGCATGCTTCAGCACCTCACGATCCCGCGCGGTCCCATCAACCTCGCCGCGGACCTCCACCTGCCCGACAACGCCGACAGCAGCGCACCGCTGCGCGCCGTGGTGCTCTCCACCCCAGGCAGCAGCGTGAAGGAGCAGATCGGCGCCAACTACGCCTCCCGTCTCGCCGCCCGCGGCATCGCGGCGCTCGTCCTCGACCCCGCCTATCAGGGCCAGAGCGAGGGCGAGCCCCGCGACCTCGAAGACCCCTACCGCCGAGGTGAGGACATCTCCTACGCCATCGACGCGCTCACCACGACCTCCGGCATCGACCCGCAGCGCATCGGCGTCCTCGGCATCTGCGCCGGTGGCGGCTACGCCGTTCACACCGCCCGCACGGACCACCGCATCAAGGCGGTCGGTACGGTCGTCCCCGTCAACATCGGCGCCGCGTTCCGCAGCTTCTCCCCCGACGGTCCGGCCGCAGCACTCGACGCTCTCGCGGACGCACGCACCGAAGAGGCCCGCTCCGGCGAGATGACCCGCGTGAACTGGCTGCCCGACACCCTCGAGGACGCCGCGGCAGCGGGCCTGACCGACATCGACACCACTCAGGCCATCACCTACTACCGCACCGAGCGCGGCGGTAACGAACACTCCACGAACCGGCGCCTCTTGCGCAGCGACTCCCACCTGCTGGGCTACGACGCGTTCCACCTGGCCGATCAGCTCATGACCCAACCCCTGCAGGTCATCCTCGCCGGACGCATCGGCAACACCGGCTCCTACGACACCGGCATGCAGTTGTGGAAGCTGGCCCCCGACCCCGTCGACCTCATGGTGATCGACGGCGCCGGCCACTACGAGATGTACGACGAACCCGAATACGTCGACGCTGCCGTCGAACGACTCGTCAGCTTCTATGCGAACAACCTGTAAGGCATACGAACCGGCGAACCTATGCGGTCACAGCACTAGCGAACCAGATCACCGGAGACCACAATCGAATCGGACCAGATCACCTGAGACGGGGACCAGATCCTTGGAGACGGGACACGAGCCGTGATCATCCGGTGGGCGCCGCTGTCCCGTGACAGCGAACTTGGATCATTTGTCACCGAAGTTGGACCGGCTGATCACCAGCCGGGTGACTCGTGCGGTGGTCATGACTCGGTTCGATGCCAGGATGCGTCAGGCCTGGTGGGTACGGCGTCGGGGGCGAGCCGCAGCGCGTACACCGGTCGGCTCGCCGGGGACGGGGCCGAGGTATTCGTGCCCGGCCATGTGGTACCACCAGGCCGGGAGGTCGAGGGGCGCGGCCGGGTCGGTAGCGAGGACGTGGATGACCGTGCCAGGCCTGGCGGTGGCGATGCGGGCGCGCAGGCGGAGCAGGAGGGTCACGCAGAGCAGGCCAGTGCCGTCGACGGTGATGTCCGCGGCCGGTATCGGTTCGAGGTTCACCGAGGAAGGGTCTGGGTGACGCGCCACAGGCGGCGGGGCAGGTTGCCTTCCTCGAAGGAATGGACCTCGTTCAGGGTCCAACCCGCGGCGAGGGTGTCGACCAGGTCGCGGTCGAAGAAGTGGACGGCGAAGCCGCCGTGCTCGTAGATGTCGTCGCCGTGCGCGGTGCCCGTGCCGTAGTGGGCGTCGCCCGTGTGTCGGACGGTGTAGAGGAGTACGCCGCCGGGCCGCAGGACACGGCGGATCTCGCCGACCGCCGCGTGGATCTCCTGGGTGAACAGCGCCATGCACAGCAGCATGTGCGCGAACACGGCGTCCACGGAGTCGTCCGGCAGCGGCAGCGCCTCACGGACGTCGTGGACGGCGGTGGTGACCCGCCCCGCGACGTCCTCGGCGCGGGCGGCCTCCTGCAGCTGCTCCAGGCCGACGGGACTGAAGTCGGTGGCCCGCACGGTAAAGCCCTCGCGAGCGACCTGGGTCTGCGACCTCCCTTGGCCTGTTACCGGGCTGGCGAGGCCACGCCTGCCATGACCCGGCCGGGGGGACCCTCCGGACAACGGTGCACGCGTCCTGCACGGCTCAACGCTCTTGGGGCGACTCAGGTCATCGAGGCGTCAACCGGCGGCGTCACTACTCGTCCACGTCAGCACCGGGCACCGCAAGGCGCAGCGGCCCCAGATCCCCATAAAGGGCGGCATGGAAGGCCGCGGCGAGCTGGCGGGCCCGCGCCTCGCTCGGGACGCCGTGCAGCATGAAGTAGACCGGGCCTGCAAAGGCGTCCGAGCCGGCCTCCCGCTCGTGGACCAGGCGGACGATGGCGGCCCGCATGGCGACGTTCACAGCATCGACGACGACGTGGCCCGGGCCGGCGGTCAGCGCATCCGCCTTCACCGTCCACCGCTCCCCCTCGCGTTCAATGCCCACGAACACAGCACGCTGAGCCTTGGCCACCCGGTAGACAGGATCGAACCGGTCGGTGGCATCCGGAATCAGATGGCCAGGGCAGGGGATCGGCAGCTGCTGCATAACGGGCATCGTGCCAGGAATCAGCCTTATTCGTCGCAAGCGTCCCGGAGAGGCGCGGCCGGTACCGGGGATCGGGGCGCGCTCGCTGGTGTTGCGCGTCGGCGTCCCCGCCGCGCCGGGGCCGCCGGTGGTGTGGCGGCCGGGGTGGGGGCGGGGATCAGGCAGCGGTGGTGTGCTGGGAGACGGTCAAGTGGGCCTGGCTCATACCGTCTCCTGTCCGTCCGAGGTCGGCACTCGCCACTCGAGGCCACCCCCACGCAAACGTACGCCGCACCACAGTGTCAACCGCTCCCCGGTAGAGATCCTGACGGTGGCAGCCTTGTCGATCGCCGCGAGATTGAAGCGGTGCGGGCTTAGCACCGTGGCGGGTCGGTCCGGTCGGCGTCGGCTCCTCGCGTGGCCTCCGCTGCCAAGGTGGTGACCGAGATCCGGTCGTAGACGGCGCTGGAGTGGACAGCGGAACGCCGGACGCGCCGCACCCGTAACGCGCCTGCAGACCTCCGGCACGGCCGCCTGTCCGAGTCCTG
The DNA here is from genome assembly GCF_040303285.1 of Streptomyces sp. NPDC096046. NCBI lineage: Bacteria > Bacillati > Actinomycetota > Actinomycetes > Kitasatosporales > Streptomycetaceae > Streptomyces > Streptomyces sp. NPDC096046. The sequence goes on from NZ_JBEOSZ010000069.1 coordinate 24,313, forward strand.
CTTGCCCACCCCTTCCGGCGCTTTGCCGCGGTAACTGGCGGTGATCTGCCCAGTCGAGCACGCGAGGCCGCAGGAGGAGTGCCGGAAGGAGATAAGTGATGCTGCCGCCGATCTGGCGTTCACCGCGGCATTGGCGTTGGGACGTGTGGTCGATCTAGGCTGCGTCGGTTCGTGCCGCTCGCGGCGGCCCATCGACGGAGAGGAAAGCCGATGACGCAGCAGGCTTCGGCGGCCCACCCGGCGCCCGGGCGGCGCCCTGAGCTGGTCCCGGACCCGGGTGTGGAGGTGGCCCGTATTGCGGCGGTACGCCGCTACGACATTCTCGATACTCCGCCCGACGGTGCGTTCGACCGGGTGGCGGCGATGGCCGCCCGCCTCTTCGATGTCCCCATGGCCACGGTCACGATCGTGGACACCGACCGCATCTGGTTCAAGGCCGCGCACGGCCTGGAGGGCGTCAAGGAGATCGGCCGCGATCCGGGCCTGTGCGGCTCAGCGATCCTGCGCGATGACGCGCTGGTCATTCCCGACACCCTTCGTGATCCCGTGGCGGCGGACAATCCGCTGGTCGCCGGAGAGATGGGGGTGCGCTTCTACGCCGCCGCACCGATCACCACCCCCGACGGCCACCGGCTGGGCACGGTCAACGTCCTCGACACCAAGCCGCGCTCCATCACCGAGAACGACACCGCCACACTGGCCGACCTTGCCGCGATCGTGCTGGACGAGATGGAGCTGCGGCTGTCGGCGCTGCGCGCACTACGCAACGAGCAAGAACGGCGGGAGGCGGAACGGGCGGCGCGGGAACAGGCGGAGAAGGACAAGACCGCCATCGCCGCGTTCGCCTCCACCCTCCAGCGCACCCTGCTGCCCCCGGCACTTCCCGTGGTGCCCGGCCTCGAGCTGGCCTGCCACTATCACACCGCCTCCGTCCACGATGTGGGCGGCGACTTCTACGACGTCTTCCCCGTCGACGGCGGCCGGTGGGCGTTCTTCCTCGGTGACGTGTGCGGCAAGGGCCCCGAGGCGGCGACCGTCACCGCCCTGGCCCGCCACACCCTGCGCGCCGCGGCCCAGATCGACCCGGAACCGGTCACCGTTCTGAGCGCGCTCAACACCGCCCTGCTCAGCGACGTCACCGCCGGAAGCCGCTTTTGCACCGCCCTCTTCGGCCTCCTGGCACCACAGGAGGCCGGCGGCTTCACCGTCACAGTGGCCACCGGCGGCCACCCGCCGGCCTACCACCTGCGCCCCGACGACAGCGGCGCGGTATGGGTCAAGGCGGTCCGACCCAAGGGCGGCATGCTCGTCGGAGCCTTCCCCCAGGCACGCTTCGCTCAGGCCACCTTCTCCCTGGCCCCCGGGGAGGGCCTGTTCCTCTACACCGACGGGCTGACCGAAGCCCACACCACCCAGGACGCCATGCTCGGCGAGGACGGCCTGACCGGCTTCCTCCACCAGCGCACCGGGCCCGTGACGGCCGCCTCCCTGGTCGGAGACGCCGTCACGTTGCTGGCCTCTCTGCCCGAGGGAGCCGGCGACGACGTGGCCCTGCTGGCCCTGTCCGTGTCTGACGCCGAAACCGCACCCGATGCAGGGGTCGCCGCCAGCGCCCACACGACCGCCGCACCCGACTTCGGCCAGGAGTGATGATCGACGTGACCCGCACACTTCACCTGACCGTTCAGCACCCCAACCCCGGCCTCGCTATCGCCACGGTCGTCGGGGATGTGGACATGCAGACGGCGCCCACCCTGCGCTCCGGGGCCACGGAGATCATTCGACAAGGACACCCGCGCCTGACCCTCGACCTGGCACAGGTCGGCTTCTGCGACTCCGCAGGTCTCAGCGCGATCATCGGCATCTGGCACGCGGCCCAGGAAGCGGGTGGCTCGCTCAGCCTGGCCGCCGTCCCCGACCGCCTGATGCGCATGCTCCGCATGACCGGCGTCGACTCACTCCTGCCTGTCCATGCCACAGCCGCCGACATGACCGACAGCCCGCCCGCCTCCGCAAAGAGGTAAGCAACTTCTGGTCTGCCAGACCCAAGGCCGGTGCGGCGATCCAAGGGGCATGCACGAGCTGGTCCGGGCGCCAGGGCTTCGGCGTAGTTGTGTGACGCCCGTTTTGTGATCATGCGAGGCCGAGGAGTGAGAGCGGGCGGCGAGGGTCACGGGCGTTGCGGCGAAGACCTGCCGCGATGTTCTTCGCTCCGGCTGCCCGGAGTGCCCCGATAGCGAGGTTGCGCCAGGTGGCCATCGCGCGGGGCGCGTTGCCGGTCCGCAGTTGGGAAGCGTCCTCGGCGAAGGTGGTGTCGCGGACGTGGTGCAGGGCTCCGATCGTCCAGTGGTCGCGGACGAGTCGGGCGAGCTGGGCCGGAGTGGCCTGCTCGGCGGTCAGGCTGGTGACGGCGTAGACCGTCTTGACGGTGGTCTTGCCGGTCTTGCGGTCGGTGCGCCGGCGCTTGATCTGGACGGCCTGGCGGGCTCCGGGGAAGAGGAGGCTGTTCACGGTGGCGACCTTGATCCGGCGGATCTCGGAGCGGCCGTGGCCGGTTCCCCGGGTGCGGCCCTGAAGCGGGATGTCCTTCCAGGGAAAGGACTTGAGCTGTCGCCGCAGCTTCTTCTGGTTGCCCTTGCCGATCACGATGTAGTGGGCGGCCCGGTCGAGGAGGTAGTCGGCGTGCTCGCGCTGGGTGTGCATGGCGTCGCTGGTCACGACGACTCCTGCCAGGTCGGCGAGGGCGTCCAGCAGTGGCTGGAAGCAGGTGATCTCGTTCGTCTTCTCGCCGACGTCCATCTGGGCCAGGACCAGACCGGTGGCGTGTTCCAGTGCGGCGAGCAGGTGGATCTTGCGGCCATTCGCTCTTGCCGCGCCACGCAGGCTTTTGCCGTCCACTGCAAGGCCACGCAGCCCGGTCGCCTTCGGGAGACGGTCGGCGAGCCAACGTCCGACTGCCCGGTCCAGAGCGTCGCCGTCGACGCGGGGCCAGCAGCCGGCGGACCGTGCTCTCGGCGGGCAGCACCCGCATGGGCAGGAGCGGATCGGGGTTCGCACCGACCTGTTCCAGCACATGCCCAGGGGCGTCGGCGATCCATTCACCGACCGCCAGCAGCGAGGTCGCTCCGGCCAGCACCGCGCACGCGGTGAGAGCGAGCACGACGGCCAAGCGGTGGCGCACCCCGCGTGGGTCACGCGGGTCCGGCACCTCGGCCAGCCGTTCCAGCAGGCCCGGGAGCTCCTCGGGTCCGACCCGCGGATTCTCGCGCAGTTGGTCAAGGGCAGGCGGGATCAGAGATGATGCGTCGGCAGGCACGGTCTTCCACTTGGATCACGGGGCGTAGAGAACTCCATGATCTTGGAAGCCGTGCCTGTCACGTTCCGAGAACACCGCCGCTGAGCTGACAGTCCGCCACGAACCGGGCATCACGCGACTACGCCGAAGCCCTGGGTAAGACCGTCCAGCCGTGGCCGCAGGTTTTCGTGCCAGTACCAGTCCAGTTGCTCCGCGAGCCGCTCGCTTCTCGTCATTTCCGCACACTACATACAACGGAGACCTGGCTGTGCCCCTCGCGGACGCCGTCGCCGGTCGTGAGCCGCGAGCGGCTGTTTGACATGAACAGCCCGGCTGGCCGGGTTGGGTTCAATGAGCGTTTTCAGCGTTGCCTCTCCAGGGTGAGGACGGCTTTGGCGATGACGGTCATGCGGTTCGGGCTGATGCGGGATCTGCGGAAGATCTGCC
>NZ_JBEOSZ010000070.1:0-27962 GCF_040303285.1 Streptomyces sp. NPDC096046
GTACACCCAGTACGAGGGCTTGCACCCGGCACGCCGAGAGCACGCACCGGACGCCGCTCCTTGACGGGCAAACGTTGCCTGCCGCGGCACTAGAGAGCGCCGGACGCGCGACGAGAGGGGCACGCGCGCGTGCCCCTCGAAATCGCGACGAGATCTCCTAGGCCGGCCGCACCACGCTGTGGACGGCCGACTCGCCGTCGTAGTAGACCGACTCCTCGCGCACGTACGTGCCGGGCTTCGGGGCGTGGATCATCATGCCGTTGCCGATGTAGATCCCGACGTGGGTGACATCGTCGTAGAAGAAGACCAGGTCGCCGGGCCGGGCCTGGGAGAGCGGGACCGTGGTGCCGGCGTCGACCTGGCCGTAGGTGGTGCGCGGCAGGTCGACGCCCGCGGCCTTCCAGGCGGCCTGGGTGAGGCCGGAGCAGTCGTAGGAACCGGGGCCGACGGCGCCCCACACGTACGGCTTGCCGATCTGGGCGCGCGCGAAGGCGAGCGCCTTGTCCGCCTTGGTGGCGTACGAGGAGTCGGCCGGGGCCGTCGAGGTGGACGAGCCGGTGCCCGGCGACATCGACGACGAGCCGCTGTCCTGCTGCCGGGCGGCCTCTTCCTGTGCCTTCTGCTGCGCGGCCTGTTGCCGGGCCAGCTCGTCGGCCTTGCGGGCGGCCTCCTCCCGCCGCTCCCTCTCGATCGCCGCGAGCCGCGCCTTCTCCTCGGCGGTCAGCCTCGACATCAGCTCGCGCGCGTCCGCGAGCTTGCGCTGGACGGTGGCCTTGGCCGTCTTCAGATCGCCCTGCGACTCGGTGAGCGCCTCCAGGCTCTCGGTGGCCTCCTGACGCTTCTTCATCGTCTCGGACTGCTGCGTGATGTAGTCGTCGACCGCGTCCTTCTGACGGCCCGTCAGCCGGTCCATCAGCTGGGCCTGGTCGACGTAGTCCTGCGGGGTGTCCGCGAGCAGGAACGTCGCCGTGTCCGGGGCGGCGACACCGGCGCGGTACTGGGCGGAGGCGTAGGAACCGAGCTGCTCGCGCGCCTCGTTGAGCTTCTGTGTGCGCTGGGCCACGTCGTCCAGGAGGGTGTCGGCGCGCTTGCGCTGTTTCGCGGTCTTCTCCTTGGCCGCGTTGTACTTGTCGGTCGCCGACCCGGCCTGGCGGTACAGGTCGTCGACCTTCTTCTCGACTTCCTCCAGGCTGGGCTTGCCGTCGGCCTCGGGGGTGGCGTTGGCCGACTGGGACAGCAGGGCCACGGAGGTGAGGGCCGCCGTTGCGAGGGCGGGGGTCCGTATGCCTGCCACGCGCGTACCCGTAGGACGCGACTTGCGGTGCGACGCCAAGGGAGGCGACTCCTTCCACGTTCCGCCTACCGGGTTAGCTGTCGGGTTCGGGCGGATGGTTCGGAAGGGTTGCCCTACGGCCTTCTCCGCAAGGGAGTCGGGCCGATTCACCCCAGGTTCACGGTTGGGTCCCCGGCTCCGGCTGCCGCTGCGGCACACCGGACTCGGCGGTGGCCGCGCGGCCCGGCGACGTTCGCCGGTGGGGGTCATGCGGCCTGGTCGCACCGTAGCCAACTCGTGTGGCCCCTGTGAAGGTTGATGGGTGATATGCCCGATACATTTTCGTGACCTTCCTCATGGGCGTTGCGTACGGTGACTGATCGAGGGGGTTTGGTCACGAATCATCCGCAATTGGAGAGGGTGTAGCAGTGCGTGATCAGGTCGTCATGCAGGGCGATAACGCGCCGCCGGGAGCCCGGGCGTGCGGCGATGTTTCCAGGGCGGCGGCGGGCTGTCAGTGGGGCGCCCTAGACTCGGAGAGCGATGAGCAGCCTCTTTGACGACCACTTCCTGGCGAACCTCCAGGCCCAGCGGGGCCCCGCGGACGAGCCCCCGCCGCCGCCCGAGGACGATCACGTACCGGAGTCGATCCCGGACGATCTGTTCGGCGGGAAGTTCGACGTGCCCCCGGACCGGGACCCGTACTACCGGGACGGCGCCCCCCGCCCGGTGGTGGACACCGCCACCCTCCTGGAGGGGCTGAACGACAACCAGCGCGCCGCCGTCGTCCACTCCGGCTCCCCGCTGCTCATCGTGGCCGGTGCCGGCTCCGGCAAGACCCGCGTGCTCACGCACCGCATCGCCCACCTGCTCGCCGAGCGGGCCGTGCACCCGGGCCAGATCCTCGCGATCACCTTCACCAACAAGGCCGCCGGCGAGATGAAGGAGCGCGTCGAGCAGCTCGTCGGCCCGCGCGCCAACGCCATGTGGGTCATGACGTTCCACAGCGCGTGCGTGCGCATCCTGAGGCGGGAGAGCAAGAAGCTCGGCTTCACGTCGTCCTTCTCGATCTACGACGCCGCCGACTCCAAGCGTCTGATGGCCCTGGTCTGCCGCGACCTGGACCTGGACCCCAAGCGCTTCCCGCCGAAGTCCTTCAGCGCCAAGATCAGCAACCTGAAGAACGAGCTGATCGACGAGGAGGACTTCGCCGCCCAGGCCACCGACGGCTTCGAGAAGACCCTCGCCCAGGCCTACGCCATGTACCAGTCACGGCTGCGCGAGGCGAACGCCCTCGACTTCGACGACCTGATCATGACGACGGTCAATCTGCTGCGCGCCTTCCCGGACGTCGCCGAGCACTACCGCCGCCGCTTCCGCCACGTGCTGGTGGACGAGTACCAGGACACCAACCACGCCCAGTACACCCTGGTCCGCGAGCTGGTCGGCACCTCGGAGCACCCCGTCGACGTGCCCCCCGGCCCGGACGACGTGCCGCCGGCCGAGCTGTGCGTGGTGGGTGACGCCGACCAGTCGATCTACGCCTTCCGCGGCGCCACGATCCGCAACATCCTCCAGTTCGAGGAGGACTACCCGGACGCGACGACGATCCTGCTGGAGCAGAACTACCGCTCCACGCAGACGATCCTCAGCGCCGCCAACGCGGTCATCGAGCGCAACGAGTCCCGCCGCCCCAAGAACCTGTGGACCAACGCGGGTGCGGGCGCCACGATCACCGGTTACGTCGCCGACACCGAGCACGACGAGGCCCAGTTCGTCGCCGACGAGATAGACCGCCTCACGGACGCCGGTGAGGCCAAGGCCGGCGATGTCGCCGTCTTCTACCGCACCAACGCCCAGTCCCGTGTCTTCGAAGAGGTCTTCATCCGCGTCGGGCTGCCCTACAAGGTCGTCGGCGGTGTCCGCTTCTACGAGCGCAAGGAGGTCCGGGACGTCCTGGCCTACCTGCGCGTTCTGGCCAATCCCGAGGACTCGGTGCCGCTGCGCCGGATCCTCAACGTCCCCAAGCGGGGCATCGGCGACCGCGCCGAGGCGATGATCGACGCCCTGTCCCAGCGGGAAAAGATCAGCTTCCCGCAGGCGCTCAAGCGCGTCGACGAGGCGTACGGCATGGCCGCGCGCTCCACCAACGCCGTCAAGCGGTTCAACACGCTGATGGAGGACCTCCGCACCATCGTCGAGTCGGGCGCCGGACCGGCCACGGTGCTGGAGGCCGTCCTGGAGCGCACCGGATACCTCGCCGAGCTCCAGGCCTCCACCGACCCGCAGGACGAGACCCGGATCGAGAACCTCCAGGAACTCGCCGCCGTCGCCATGGAGTTCGAGCAGGAGCGCGGCGAGGAGGAGCGGAGCACCCTGTCCGACTTCCTCGAACAGGTCGCGCTGGTCGCCGACTCCGACCAGATCCCCGACGAGGAGGACGGCGACGGCGTCATCACCCTGATGACCCTGCACACCGCCAAGGGCCTGGAGTTCCCGGTCGTCTTCCTGACCGGCATGGAGGACGGCGTCTTCCCGCACATGCGCGCCCTCGGCCAGGCCAAGGAGCTGGAGGAGGAGCGGCGCCTCGCCTACGTCGGCATCACCCGTGCGCGCGAGCGGCTGTATCTGACACGATCCACCCTGCGCAGCGCCTGGGGCCAGCCCTCGTACAACCCGCCCTCCCGGTTCCTGGAGGAGATCCCCGCCCCGTACGTGGAGTGGAAGCGGACGGGTGCGACCGGACCGGCGGCCTCCGGGCCGGTCTCGGCGGTGGCGGCCTCGCTGTCCTCGTCCCGCTCCCGCTCGTCGGCCTCGGGCGCCTCCGGTTTCGCCACGCGACGCACCTCGGAGAAGCCGGTGGTGTCGCTCGCGGTCGGGGACCGGGTCACACACGACCAGTTCGGGCTCGGGACCGTCGTCGCGGTCAAGGGCACGGGAGGCAACGCCGAGGCGACGATCGACTTCGGGGACACCAAGCCGAAGCGGCTGCTGCTGCGGTACGCGCCGGTGGAGAAGCTGTAGCCCGGTGGGATGAGCCGGTGGGACCCCTGCTCGCCCGACGGGCGGGGGCTGCCGCGTTACGCCGGGTCGATGCCGTGGCTGCGCAGCCACGGGAGCGGGTCGATGGCCGAACCGCCGGCCGGGCGCACCTCGAAGTGCAGGTGCGGGCCGGTGGAGTTGCCGGAGTTGCCGGAGCGCGCGATCGGATCGCCCGCCTTCACGGTCGTACCCGAGGGGACCGTGTAGGTGGAGAGGTGGCAGTACCACGTCTCCGTGCCGTCCTTGGCGGTCACGATCATCATGTTGCCGTACGCGCTGTTCCACTGGGTGCGCACGGTGCCGTCCGTCGCGGCCATCACGGTCGTGCCGTACGAGACGGGGAAGTCGATGCCGGTGTGCAGCGACATCCAGTTGATGCCGGACTGGCCGTAGTAGGCGCTGAGTCCGTGCCGCGCGACCGGCAGGGCGAACTTGGGGCGCAGCCGCTCCTTGCGGGCCGCCTCCTCAGCCGCGCGCTTCTTCTCGGCCGCCTGCTGGGCCTTGAGGTCGATGCGCTCCTGCGTACGACTGGCCCGGTCGGCGAAGTCGTCGGCGCCGGCGGCGAGGCTCTGCAACTGGGTGTCCAGCTTGTTGTTGGCGGCGGCCGGCTTGACGGGCGGCGCGTCCGCCGCGGTCGTCCGCGCCTCGGCGGCACTGTCGTCGGCGAAGCCGCCGACGGAGGCGGCGGCGATCCCGGCGACACCCATCACACACGCCGAGGGCACCGCGATGGTCATCAGCGCCGAGCGCTTGGGGGGCGTACGGCGGCGGGAGCGCGACCCGGCGCGCGAGGCCGCCCGCGGGGACCGAGCGGGGTCGCCGTCCTCCTGGCCGTCCAGGAGCGGGTCGACGACGGGCAGTTCGCCGGTGGCGGCCGGTTCGTCGCCGTCCCCGTCGGGGTCGTGGTAGCCGTCCCCCTCGGAGTCGCGGTAGCCGTCCCCCTCGGAGTCGTCGTAGGCGACCTGCTCGAACGTCGCGGTCTCGTGCTGGTCGAAGGTTTCAGCGGAGTGCTCGTACGCCTCGGGGGAAGGTGCGGCGGCGCCGTCGGAGTTCCACTGCGTGGCGTCGTAGACACCCGTGTCGAAGGTCTGCGTGCCCCAGTCCCACTGCTGGGTGTGGTCGGCGCGGTTGCCGGACTGGTCGGGCTGGAGCCAGGCGCCGGCTTCCCACTGCCCGGTGGCGTCGGGGGACGGGGCCGGTGACGGGATGGCCGACATCGGCAGCTGCTCGCCCGTCCAGGACGTCGTGTCGTAGACGCCGGTGTCGTAGGCGGCGTGGTGCTGGGCCGCGTACGTGTCGTAGTGCACGTTCTCGTGCGTGCCGGTGGGCCATTGACCGGTGTCGTAGGTGCCCGTGTCATGGCCGCTGCCGGGCATGTCGCCGAAGAGGGGGTCCGTGGCGAAGCTCGTGGTGGCGTGTCCGGAGGCATCGAAACCGGCGCCGTGGGTACCGGAGGTGTCGAATCCGGTGGCGGCGCGGTCGCCGTACGTGGTGGAGTCGCCGTACTGGGCTTCCTCGGTGCCGTACGACGCGTAGTGCGCCGAGGCGGCGTCGGAAGCCGGAGCCGGGGTCATGGTCCCCGACGGGTGACGGTCGTTCACCAACTTCTCTTTCGCCTCGACAACAGGGGCTGCCAGAGCAGTGCGGCGACTGTACCCGGCGGTACGCGGGCACGACAATCTTCGACAGGTTTCACGCGCGTAGGAAACGGGCATTCGACCGTGTTTTGGCGGACCGCGGGCACGGGTTTGGTCCTGTGTTCGAAGTTTGTTCGATGTTGATCGGTGCTTCGCCGCGGTGTGGCCGCTGTATGACGAGTCTCAGGCGACCGTCAGGCCGCCGGTGTGTTCGGCGGCCGGTTCACCCGGGCGGGCCGTGTCGAGGACCTCCCGTATGCCGTTGGCGACGGCGGGGTGCACGGGCAGGGCGAGATGGCCGATGCCGGTCACGCGCACGTTCTCCGCCCTCAGGTCGGGATGGTCGATGCGGGCCGTCTCCACCGGGTCCATCACATGGTCCAGGTCGCTCCAGAAGCTGACGAAGTGCGTACGGCAGTCAGAGGCGGGCAGAGCGAGCTCATCGAGCACCGGTGAGCCGGGGCGCATCTGGCGCACGATGGGGTGCGCGTTCGCCACGGGCATCACCCGGGTTCCCGCGTGCGGCGTGCCGAGCGTGACAAGGGTCCGTACACGCGTGTCGCCGCCGAGGCGCTGCACGTAGTAACGCGCTATCAGACCGCCGAGGCTGTGCCCGACGACATCGACCTGCGGGGACCCGGTGCGCTCGCAGACCTCCTCGATGTGCTGGCCGAACAACTCGGCCGCGGCGCGTATGTCGCAGGTCAACGGCGAGTAGTTGAGGGACTCGATCCGCTGCCTGCCGTGCTGGGCGAGACTGCGGCGCAGCAGGACGAAGACCGAGCGGTTGTCGATGAAGCCGTGCAGCAGGACGACCGGGGGCTTGGCCCGCGTGGGCAGTTGGGCGGCGCCGTCCGTGGGCAGTGCCGGAACGGGGGTGCGTCGCTCCTGTGTGATGCCCGACGGGTAGAGGAGGAGATGCCCGGCCAGGATCGCGAGCTCCAGGGCGGTGGCCTTCAGCAGGGCCAGGGGCAGTCCCGCCATCCTGCTCGGCAGCAGGCGCTCGCAGAGCGGAAGAAAGGGCAGAGCAGCCCTGGTGACCTTCATGGCCGACCTCCTGTCGGCACGCTGGAGGACGGCTCTGCCCCCCGTGTGCCCTCGTGGGGAGCAGCCGCGAAGACGGCCGGCGATGACCGCGAGAGCTGCGGGGTTGGAGCGCGGCGTGTGGCGTGTGGGACGCCTGAGGTGCGACGGAGGTCCCCGATCGGTGGGGTGACGAGGTTCCCCGCTGGTGTGCCGTGTCTGCCCTGCGTGCTGTGCGTGCGGTGCTTGCCCTGCGTGCCTTCGCCGAAGCACCCGACCGCCGCTGTGTGTGGTGGACGGCGCGGCGGTACGGCAACCTCGATGCGGTTCCCCTTGCGCTTGTCCCACCATGTGATTTCCCCCTCGCCGCGCACCGCGAAACTGCCGGTTGCGGGATGCTGGAGATAACGTTCGTTCACTTGCCCGGACGGTTCGGGGTGAGGTGTCCGTGCGGTGCGGCGTGTGCGGCTTGCCCGATGTGTGCGGTACTTGTCGGTACGGATGGATGTAGTCGCTTCATGGAGGCAGTGATGGGTGTGGCAGCCGGTCCGATCCGCGTGGTGGTGGCCAAGCCGGGGCTCGACGGCCACGATCGCGGGGCCAAGGTGATCGCGCGGGCCCTGCGCGACGCCGGTATGGAGGTCATCTACACCGGGCTCCACCAGACTCCCGAGCAGATCGTCGACACGGCGCTTCAGGAGGATGCCGACGCGATCGGGCTGTCCATCCTCTCCGGGGCGCACAACACGCTCTTCGCGGCGGTGATCGACCTGCTGAAGGAGCGGGACGCGGAGGACATCCTCGTCTTCGGCGGCGGGATCATTCCCGAGGCGGACATTCCCCTGCTGAAGGAGAAGGGCGTCGCGGAGATCTTCACCCCGGGCGCGACGACGGCGTCGATCGTGGACTGGGTGCGGACGAACGCGCGTCAGCCCGCCGAAGCGTAGGTTTCCGGCGGCTTGGCCGGGGTCGCCATGTCCAGCCGGGGCGGGAGCGGGTGCCGGCGCCGGTGCCAGAGCTCGTGCCCGTGCCCGTGCTTGTGTCGGAGCCGGTGGCAGAGCCGGTGCCTTCCCGGCTCGGGTGAGATCTTCCGGCGGGACGGTTTCCTTCGGCGGTCGCTCAGTTGGTTGCTGCTGTTTCGTTCGTACCGGTCGTCCGGGTGGTTCCGGGGGCCCGGTCGACCGGGCGCACTTCCAGAGCTGCACCGCCGTGCCGTTGGCCGTACCGCCGCCGCCGACGTCCAGACACAGCCCGGACTCCACGGCGACGATAGGTTCCGGCGATCCCGGTCGTCGGCGCGCTCGGCGGTGGTCGGCTGCTGGTGGGCCGCCGTCGTCGGACGGGCGGGCAGGGGTCAGGCCGCTCCCAGCTCCTCGGCCATGGCCGCACGCAGCCGCAGGGTCGTGACGAGGCGCTGAAAGGCCTCCGCCCAGTAGCCGCCGGCTCCCGGAGACGCGTTCTCCGGCTCGTCCGGCACGGCCAGCAGGGCGTCGAGCCGGGCGGCTTCGGACGGGTCGAGGCAGCGCTCGGCCAGGCCCATGACCCCGCTGAAACTCCATGGATAACTCCCCGCGTCCCGAGCGATGTTGAGCGCGTCCACCACGGCCCCGCCGAGCGGCGCGGCCCAGGGCACCGCACACACCCCGAGCAACTGGAATGCCTCGGACAGGCCGTGCGCGGCGATGAAGCCGGCCACCCACTCGGCCCGTTCCGTGGCGTCCAGCGTGCCGAGCAGCCTGGCGCGTTCGGCCAGGGACACCGCCCCCGGGCCGCCCGCCTCCGGCGCCGACGGCTCGCCGAGCAGCGCGCGTGCCCACGCGGCGTCCTCCTGGCGCACCGCCGCCCGGCACCACGCCGCGTGCAACTCGCCCTGCCAGTCGTCCGCCACCGGCAGCGCCACGATCTCCCGGGGCGTACGCCCGCCGAGCCGCCGTGACCAGGTACCGAGCGGCGCCGCCTCCACCAACTGACCGAGCCACCAGGACCGTTCACCCCGCCCCGCCGGAGCCTTCGCCACGACACCGTCGCGCTCCATGGCCGGATCGCACTCGTGCGGCGCCTCGACGACGATCGTCGGGGTGTTCCGCGCGGTGCCCCCCGGTCCGTCGTGCTCGCCGCCGGTCCCCGACGGCGGCACGGTCCGCAGGTGGTCGATGGCGACGCAGGCTTCCGCCCGGACCGCCATGCGCGCGGCGAGCGCCGAACCGGGCAGGGACGACAGCAGCTCCGCCGCCGTCGCCCGGACGTTGCGGCTGCGGTCGGCCAGGGCCTGCTCCAGGAACGGCTCGTCGTCCGGGCCCAGGCCCGCGCGCAGGGAGTCGAGGAACATCAGCCGGTCCTCGGCCCGTTCGGTCGCCCAAGTCGTCGCCAGCAGCTCGCGTGCGGCGGCCGGTTCACGGGAGCGCAGCGCGGACAGCAGGGCGACCCGTTCGGCGAACAGGCCCTCCTGCCACAGCCGCTGGGTCCTGGCGTCTTCCTCGGGCTGCGGCAGGGCCGCTCCCCCGCCCGGGGTCGCGCGCAGGGCGAATCGCCAGTCCGGGTTGAGCCGCGCCAGCCACAGGGCCCGCGGCCCCGCGAACTCCAGCGCCGCCGGGCGCAGGTCGGTACGCCCCCGGGCCGCGTCCAGCAGCGCCGGAAGTACCTGCGGAGGCGGTGCGAAACCACGGGCGTTCGCCGCCGAGAGCCATTGGGGCAGCAGCTCCACCAGGTCGGGTGCGGCGCCCCGTCGGCCACCGCCGGACGGACCGGGCCGGTCGGCCAGCAGCATCGCGAGTCTGCGGGCGGCCGCCGGCGGCAGGGCGGGACGCGCGTCCACCGGAGCCGGCTGGGGCCGCTCGGCCGCCCGCGCCGGGCGCAGACCGGCCCGTCGCCGCACGGTCTGCACGGCCGCCGCGTCCAGCAGGGCCACGGGCGCGTCCGGGCCGGGGGCGCTGCCCGGCGGGGTGCGCCGGTCGGTGCCCAGCAGCGCGGTGGTGACGAGCCCCTCCCAGGCGTCCGCGCCGGGCGCGTCCACAGGAGCGGAGGTCCTGGTCATGAGCTTCCTTTCCGCGGGGCGCCCGGTGGTTGAAGGCTCACCCTGGTCGGTTGTCCCGCGATGCCTGAAAGATGCGTGGGTCTGTGGGATGCGTGCGCCGGGCCGAGCGGCCGGGCGGGGCCGGGGCCGGTGTTCGTGCAGGGGCAGGGACAGGGGACTGTGCTGGTGCTGGTGTTCGGTGCGGGTACCGGTACGCGTGCCGGGGCCGGTGCCGTCGGCTCAGCAGAGGGCGACCGCCTCACCCGGCCCCTCGGGCCAGGCCGTCAGCGGGGTGAAGCCCTGGTGGCCGCATTCGCCGAACACCCTGACCGGGGCACCGCCCGACAGGGCGACCAGCCGCCACAGGCCCGGCCGGGAACGCCCGGCGGGAGTGATCGGCAACGCCGCGTCCTCGTCGGCGTCCGCCAGCTGCCACGAGTCGCCGTCCGGGGCCGGGACGACCCGGTCCAGCGTCACCGGGACGGACTCCAGCCACGGATCCTCGCGCAGGGCGTCGCCGTAGCGGGCCAGCGCCTGGGACGTCGTCGTCCCCGGCGGACGTAGCGCCGCGGGCGCGGGCGGGGTGAACCGCTCGCCCAGGGCCACTCGCAGCCGCCCGGGGCCCGGATACGCGGACACCTCCGCCTCCAGGGCAAGCCCCACCGGCAGTGCCGGCTCCGGGGCGCGTCCGGCGGCTCCATAGGAGAGGAGCAGCACGGTCCGGCGCGAAGCGGCGCCGTGCAGCCAGATCCGGCGGGTCGTCAGGCGCGAGTCCGTCGTGTCGTACTGGGCGAGGACCAGCCAGAGATCCCGCAGCGGCGGGCCGTCCGCGGAGGCCGGGAGTCCGATCCGGGAACGGACCGTGGCGGCGAGGCCGTCCGGGAGCAGCTCGCGGCGCAACCAGCCCTGGCCGAGGAGATGCAGCAGCGCGCACTCCTCCAACAGTCGCACCGGCCAGCCGGGACCCGTCCCCGGGATCGCCCCCAACTCCCGCACCCTGCCCGCCAGACCCTGGGCCTGGGCGTCGACCATGCGGGCCGCAGTCTCCTCCCAGAGGCCGTACCCCGCCCGTTCCGCCGTCGCCAGGCCGCCACGCAGCAGGTCCGTCAGACGCTGCTCCAGCTCCACCGCGCCCGCGGCGACCCGCTCGGCCCGGCGCTCCGCCCGGCGCCGCGCCGCCTCCGGATCAGCGGACCCGGACGGCGCACCGGAGCCGGCCCCGGCCTTCTTCTCCTCCGCGCGCTTGCGCCGCCCCGCCATCCACTGCCCGGCCCACTCCGGCGCCTGCCCCGGCGGCACCGCCGCTTCGTCGCCGGCCCAGAGCAGCAGCAGCCCGAGCGCGTGCTTGCACGGGAACTTCCGGCTCGGACAGCTGCACTTGTACGCGGGCCCGGCGGCGTCCGCGATGTCCACGACCGTCTGATACGGCTTGCTTCCGCTGCCCTTGCACAGCCCCCACACCGCTCCCTCGTCGGAACTGCCCGCCTCGGACCACGGCCCCGCCGCGCCGAGTTTGCTTCCCGCTTTGCGTGATGCGGCGTCAGGTGCCAGTGCCAGCACCTGGTCCGCCGTCCAGCGCACCCCCTGCTGAGTCATGCCATCGAAGGTAGATCCCCCCACTGACAATCGGGTCGGCGAAGGCCCTCGGCGGACTGTTTTCGCAGGTCGGAACGCATTGTCAGTGGGGTGGTGCAACGTTGGTGCCAGATCCGAACCGGCCGAGCTGGAGGGGGACTTTGCCATGACTGTGTCCGTTGAGCCGACGTCCGTCGAAGCGGGGGAGACGAACGCGGCCCAGGCGTTGCGACCGCACGCCGAGGACGCCTTCGCCCATGAACTCGCCGTGCTGGCCGCCCAGGACGACCGTCCCCGCCCGGCCCGCTGGAAGCTGTCGCCCTGGGCCGTCGCGACCTACCTGCTCGGAGGCACACTGCCGGACGGCACGGTGATCAGCCCCAAGTACGTCGGACCGCGCCGCATCGTCGAGGTCGCCGTCACCACGCTCGCCACCGACCGCGCCCTGCTCCTGCTCGGCGTGCCGGGCACGGCGAAGACCTGGGTGTCCGAGCATCTGGCCGCGGCGGTCAGCGGTGACTCCACGCTGCTGGTGCAGGGCACCGCCGGCACCCCGGAGGAGGCCATCCGCTACGGCTGGAACTACGCGCAGCTGCTCGCGCACGGCCCGAGCCGCGACGCCCTCGTGCCCAGCCCCGTCATGCGGGCCATGGCGGAGGGCATGACGGCCCGCGTGGAGGAACTGACCCGGATCCCGGCCGACGTACAGGACACGCTGATCACCATCCTGTCGGAGAAGACGCTGCCGATACCGGAACTGGGCCAGGAGGTGCAGGCGGTCCGCGGCTTCAACCTGATCGCCACGGCCAACGACCGCGACCGCGGGGTCAACGACCTGTCCAGCGCCCTGCGCCGCCGCTTCAACACCGTGGTGCTGCCGCTGCCGGAGAGCCCCGAGGCCGAGGTCGACATCGTCTCGCGGCGCGTCGACCAGATCGGCCGCTCCCTGGACCTGCCGGCCGCGCCCGAGGGTCTCGAAGAGATCCGACGGGTCGTCACGGTCTTCCGTGAGCTGCGCGACGGGGTCACGGCCGACGGCCGGACGAAGCTGAAGTCGCCCAGCGGCACGCTGTCCACGGCCGAGGCGATCTCCGTCGTCACCAACGGACTGGCCCTGGCGGCCCACTTCGGCGACGGCGTGCTGCGGCCGGGCGATGTCGCCGCGGGCATCCTCGGCGCGGTGGTCCGCGACCCGGCGGCGGACCGGGTCATCTGGCAGGAGTACCTGGAGACGGTCGCCCGCGAGCGCGACGGCTGGAAGGACTTCTACCGGGCGTGCCGCGAGGTGAGCGTGTGAGCGACGCGGGGCGGGGGCCCCGGGTCCGACGCGGGGCGGTGGGGCGGCGGTTGCCGGCGGGTTCGGATCGGGCGTGCGGGACGGGAGGGGGATGAGATGAACGGTGTGGAGAGGGCCGTAGGCCAGGGGGCCGGAGCGGGGCCGGTGCTGCTCGGAGTGCGGCATCACGGGCCCGGGTCCGCGCGGGCGGTGCGGGCGGTGCTGGAGGAGGTCCGGCCGCGGGTCCTGCTGATCGAGGGGCCGCCCGAGGCCGACGCGCTGGTCCCGCTCGCCGCCGATCCGGAGATGCGTCCGCCGGTCGCCCTGCTCGCCCACGCCGTGGACGAGCCCGGCCGGTCGGCGTTCTGGCCGCTGGCCCAGTTCTCCCCGGAGTGGGTCGCCCTCCGCTGGGCCCTGGAGCACGACGTACCGGCCCGCTTCATCGACCTGCCCGCCACTCACACGCTGGCCTGGGGCCGACGGGATGACGAGGCGGCGGCGGAGTGCGAACGCCCTCCGGAGGCCGAGGAGGCGGCGGACGGGGACATCGCCCCCGGCCCGGCCGACCTGCGGATCGACCCGCTCGGAGTGCTCGCCCGAACCGCCGGTTACGACGACCCGGAGCGGTGGTGGGAGGACGTCGTGGAACACCGGGTGGCGGCAGCGGGCGACGCGGTCGCGCCGTTCACCGCGCTCGAGGAGGCCATGACCGCGCTGCGGGAGACCTACGGCAGCGAGGGACACGACCGGGACCTCGTGCGGGAGGCGTACATGCGGCTTCAGGTGCGCTCCGCCCAGCGGGAGTTCGAGGACGCCGTGGCGGTCGTCTGCGGGGCCTGGCACGTTCCGGCCCTGCGGCAGAAAACCACCGTCGCCGCCGACAGGGCGCTGCTGAAGGGGCTGCCCAAGGTCAAGACGGACCTGACCTGGGTGCCGTGGACCCACCGCCGGCTGTCCCGGGACAGCGGGTACGGGGCCGGCATCGACTCGCCGGGCTGGTACGGGCACTTGTTCAGTGCCCCGGACCGGCCGGTCGAGCGGTGGCTGACCAAGGTGGCGGGGCTGCTGCGCGCCGAGGACCGGATCGTGTCCTCCGCGCATGTCATCGAGGCGGTGCGGCTGGCCGAGACCCTGGCGGCGATGCGCGGCCGTCCGCTGCCCGGCCTGAGCGAGACGACCGACGCGGTGCGGGCGGTGATGTGCGACGGCTCGGACGTGCCGCTGGCACTGGTGCGGGACCGCCTCGTCGTCGGGGACGTGCTGGGGGAAGTGCCGCCGTCGGCGCCGGCCGTGCCGTTGCAGCGGGATCTCATCCGTTTGCAACGCCGGCTGCGGCTGAAGCCGGAGGCTTTGGAGCGGGAGGTCGAGCTCGACCTGCGCAAGGAGAACGACGCCGCCCGCAGCAGGCTGCTGCACCGGCTGCGGCTGCTCGGCGTCGCGTGGGGTGAACCGGCCGCCTCCCGGGGCAGCACCGGCACCTTCCGGGAGACGTGGCGGCTGCGCTGGGAGCCAGAGCTGGCGGTGCGTGTCGCCGAGGCCGGGGTGTGGGGGACGACCGTTCTGTCCGCCGCTACGGCCAAGGCGGAGGGGGACGCCGTCACCGCGGCCGGCCTCGCCGACGTCACCGGGCTCGCCGAGCGGTGCCTCCTGGCGGAGCTGCCCGACGCGCTGCCCACGGTGATGCGGGTCCTCGCCGACCGGGCGGCCCTCGACACGGACGTCGGCCATCTCGCCCAGGCACTCCCGGCCCTGGTCCGCTCCCTGCGCTACGGCGACGTGCGCGGCACGGACACCGGCGCCCTCGCGGAGGTCGCGGCGGGACTCGCCGAGCGGGTCTTCGTCGGGCTGCCCCCCGCCTGCGCCGCGCTCGACGCGGACGCCGCCCAGGAGATGCGAGGGCATGTGGACGCGGTGCACGGAGCCGTCGGGCTCCTGGGCGACGCGCCCGCGCAGGGACACGGCCGTCTGAGAGGCCGCTGGCAGGCGGTGCTGCGGGTGCTGTCCGTGCGGGACACCGTGCCCGGTGTCATCCGGGGGCGGGCCGTGCGGCTCCTGCTCGACGACGGGGAGCTGGCACAGGACGAGGCGGCACTGCTGATGGGCCTCGTCCTGTCACCGGGCACGCCGCCTGCCGACGCCGCCGCGTGGATCGAGGGGTTCGTCGGAGGCGGCTCGGGAGGCGGGATGCTCCTGGTGCACGACGAACGGCTGCTCGGGCTGGTAGACGCGTGGCTGACCGGCGTGCCGGCCGAGGCCTTCACGGACGTACTGCCCCTGCTGCGGCGGACGTTCTCGGCGTACGAGCCCGGCGTGCGCCGAACCATCGGTGAACTGGTCCGACGCGGACCGGGAGCCGGAGGCGGCGCGACCGTCACCGGCGCGGGGACACCCGGCTTCGCGGCCGAGCTCGACCCGGCGCGCGCGGACGCCGTGCTGCCGGTCGTGCGGCTGCTGCTCGGGCTGGACGAAGTGGACGAGAACACCGGCAACGACCTGTCGGGGGTGACGGGATGACGACCAAGGCCCTGAGGCAGCGGGCGACGACACCGGCGGGGAGGGACACCACGACGGGCGGGCGCCGGACGCAAGAGCGACCGGCGTCGGCCGTGCCGGTGATCCCGCTGTGGGAACGGCCCCGCAAGGGAGGACGGGGATGACCTCCTGGACGACGGACCCCGCTCAGGAGCGGCTGCGGCGGTGGCGGCTCGTGCTCGGAGGGGGCGCGGCGGACGGCACCGGGTGCGCGCTGTCCGGGCGGGACGCGGCGATGGACGGGGCGCTCACCGCGCTCTACGGCAGGAAGGACGCCGCGTCACAGGGCGGCCGGGACCGTTCGGCGGGGCTCGGGGCGTCGGCGCCGTCCGTGGCGCGCTGGCTCGGGGACATCCGCACCTACTTCCCGTCCTCGGTCGTGCAGGTCATGCAGCGCGACGCCATCGACCGGCTCGGACTCGCCACGCTGCTGCTGGAGCCGGAGATGCTGGAGGCGGTGGAGGCCGACGTGCACCTCGTCGGCACGCTCCTCTCACTCAACAAGGCGATGCCGGAGACGACGAAGGAGACGGCCCGCGCCGTCGTGCGCAAGGTCGTCGAGGACCTGGAGAAGCGGCTCGCCACCCGCACCCGGGCCGCCCTCACCGGCGCGCTGGACCGCAGCGCCCGCATCAGCCGGCCCCGCCACCACGACATCGACTGGAACCGCACGATCGCGGCCAACCTCAAGCACTACCTGCCCGCATACCGAACGATCGTGCCGGAACGGCTCATCGGCTACGGGCGGGCGACCCAGTCCACGAAGAAGGAGGTCATCCTCTGTATCGACCAGTCGGGATCCATGGCGGCATCCGTTGTGTACGCATCGGTGTTCGGGGCGGTGCTCGCCTCGATGCGGACGATCTCCACGCGACTCGTCGTCTTCGACACGGCGGTCGTCGACCTCACGGACCAACTCGACGACCCGGTGGACGTGCTGTTCGGCACGCAGCTCGGCGGTGGCACGGACATCAACCGGGCGCTCGCGTACTGCCAGTCGCAGATCACCCGGCCAGCGGAGACGGTGGTCGTGCTGATCAGCGACCTCTACGAAGGCGGCATCCGCAACGAGATGCTCAAGCGGGTCTCCGCGATGAAGGCCTCGGGCGTGCAGTTCGTGACGCTGCTGGCGCTCTCGGACGAGGGGGCACCCGCGTACGACCGGGAGCACGCGGCGGCGCTCGCGGCGCTGGGGGCACCGGCGTTCGCGTGCACGCCCGATCTGTTCCCCGAGGTGATGGCGGCGGCGATCGAGAAGCGGCCGTTGCCGATACCGGACGCGGCGTGAAGAGCCCGGTTCGATTGGGCCGCGTGATGGGTTCGCGTGAAGGGCTGCGCGTAGGGGGCCGTGCATAGAGCGCAGCGCGTGAGGGGCGGATGGCGACTTGTCCATGCGTAGTCGTCCGGCGTGCGGCAGCGGAGCGGACATGACGGCCCGTCAGTGGGTAAGGGCTTGCGTAACCTCCGCACTCCCGTGCGAGGATCGGCGCCTGCTCGGCCGTGCGCGATGCCGGCCCCGCGGTACCGCTTCCGTCGCACGGGAGGAAGCCCTCACTTGATCTGGTCAGCAGCCCTGCCCGAAGCCGCGGCGCGCACGCCGCGCACAGTGGCCGGGCGACGCGCGCTCCATGTGGCGCTGCTGGTGGGCGGGTTGCTGGTCATCGGGTTCCTGTGGGGGGACCGGGCGTACGCGGAGAACGACACAACGGCGTCATCGGAGCTCCGCGCCGGGCAGGTCACCGGCGGCCCGGGGCCCTTGAAACGACCGGACGCCCACCGACGGGCCCGCGTCGATCCCGCTCCCGTCGCGTCGCCGGACCCGCCTCGGTTGCCGGACAAGTCGGGGCTGTCCGGCAGTCCCGGGCTTTCTCCCGTGCCGGTGTTGCCCGCCTCTCCGGCGTTGGCGAACGTGGAGCCGCTCTCGCACAAGTCGGGGCTGTCCGGCAGTCCCGGGCTTTCTCCCGTGCCGGTGTTGCCCGCCTCTCCGGCGTTGGCGAACGTGGAGCCGCTCTCGCACAAGTCGGGGCTGTCCGGCAGTCCCGGGCTTTCTCCCGTGCCGGTGTTGCCCGCCTCTCCGGCGTTGGCGAACGTGGAGCCGCTGCCGCACAAGCCGGGGCTGTCCGGCAGTCCCGGGCTTTCTCCCGTGCCGGTGTTGCCCGCCTCTCCGGCGCGGCCGGACCTGCAACCGCTGCCGGACCCGTCCGGACTGGCCGGGTCAGCCGCGCTGCCGGCCCTCCCTGTCCCGCCCGGCGAGCACGTACTGCTGCCCGGAGTGCCCGGGTTCTCCTCGCCGCCTGGCCAGTCGGGGCCATCGGGTCGTTTGCCCGGGTTCTCCTCGCTGCCCGGCCAGGGGGCACCCCCGGGCCGCCCTCTCCCCGCTCCGGTCGCCGCTGACCCGCAGCCGGAAGGGACTGCGGTGCGAAGTGCCGTGCTCCCGAAGGGGACCACGGCGCCGGGCGTCGGCGCCCAGGGCCGTGGGTCGCACGCCACCCGCGCCCACGGCACCCGCGCCCGCGCCACCCCCGCCCACCACGTCAGACCGGTGGGCCGCCCCGGCCGTCCGAGCCGCTCACCTCGCCCCCACCCGGCCGGGCCTACCCGGGTCGGTCACCCGGTAGACGGCCGTCCCGGTGGCGTGCTCGGGAATCGGGTCATGGCCGACAGTGACTCGTCGCGTCACGGCGACGCCCATGCCGTCACCCCGGTCCGCCGGACGCCGCTCAGGCTCGTGCCCGGTGCCGCGGCCCGCACCCACGTGACGGGCACCAGGGGCGGTCAAGGGGACATCCCCCTCTTCCCCGGCTAGTACCGACGGATCGCCCGGGCGGCTCGCAGCAGAGCCGCCCGTGGCGCCCACGTCGGCCCTTTCCCCTGTGCTTCACGAGGCTCGCGCCCGTACGGCCGAAAGCCGTCGGTTGTCCGGGAGCGAAACCTCGTGGAAGGGCCGGATGATCCCCATCGGGGTGGGGACCACCCGGCCCGCATCCCGGAGAGCCGGGCCCTGAACGGGTCTCGGTCCTCCTCCGGAGGTGTCCGGTGGGGCCTCACCGGGTCAACCCCAGCCCGGTGAGGCCCCTCACCCCCGGCACGCCGTGCCAGAGAGCGCGGCATCATGTGACAGGTATCACCGCTCAGGTGTGACCCTCGATTTAGAGGCCCCCCGCAAGCAGCGATAACCTGCGAGACGGACATGCCGCGCGCTCGGACACCGTGTGCGCCTCCCTTGTGACAGACAGCGGACGTCACGTTGCCCTCGCGGCACGCCCACGCAGACAACGAACCGCGAGATCACTGATAGGGACGGAAGCGCGTGGACCTGTTCGAGTACCAGGCGAGGGACCTCTTCGCCAAGCACGATGTACCGGTGCTGGCCGGTGAAGTCATCGACACGCCTGAGGCGGCCCGCGCAGCCACCGAGCGCCTCGGTGGCAAGTCCGTCGTCAAGGCCCAGGTGAAGGTCGGCGGCCGTGGCAAGGCCGGTGGCGTCAAGCTCGCCGCCACCCCCGACGAGGCGGTCGAGCACGCGACCAACATCCTCGGCATGGACATCAAGGGCCACACGGTCCACAAGGTGATGATCGCCGAGACGGCCCCGGAGATCCTGGAGGAGTACTACGTCTCCTTCCTCCTGGACCGTGCCAACCGCACCTTCCTCTCCATCGCCTCCGTCGAGGGCGGCGTGGAGATCGAGGAGGTGGCGGCCAGCCGCCCCGAGGCCGTCGCCAAGACGCCGATCGACGCCAACGAGGGTGTCACCGAGGCCAAGGCCCGCGAGATCGTCGCGGCCGCCAAGTTCCCGGCCGAGGTCGCCGACAAGGTCGTGAACGTCCTGGTCAAGCTGTGGGACACCTTCATCAAGGAGGACGCCCTCCTGGTCGAGGTCAACCCGCTGGCCAAGGTGGCCTCCGGTGACGTCATCGCCCTGGACGGCAAGGTCTCCCTGGACGAGAACGCCGAGTTCCGTCAGCCGGAGCACGAGGCCCTCCAGGACAAGGCCGCGGCCAACCCGCTCGAGGCCGCCGCCAAGGAGAAGAACCTCAACTACGTCAAGCTCGACGGCGAGGTCGGCATCATCGGCAACGGCGCGGGTCTCGTCATGAGCACCCTGGACGTCGTCGCGTACGCCGGTGAGGCGCACGGTGGCGTCAAGCCGGCCAACTTCCTCGACATCGGTGGTGGCGCCTCCGCCGCCGTCATGGCGAACGGCCTGGAGATCATCCTCGGCGACCCGGACGTCAAGTCCGTCTTCGTCAACGTCTTCGGTGGCATCACCGCCTGCGACGAGGTCGCCAACGGCATCGTCCAGGCGCTGCAGCTGCTCAAGGACAAGGGCGAGGACGTCACCAAGCCCCTCGTCGTCCGTCTGGACGGCAACAACGCCGAGCTGGGTCGCAAGATCCTCTCCGACGCCAACCACCCGCTGGTCCAGCGCGTGGACACCATGGACGGCGCGGCCGACAAGGCCGCCGAGCTCGCGGCTGCGAAGTAAGGGACGAGGGACTAAACAGCCATGGCTATCTTCCTCAACAAGGACAGCAAGGTCATCGTCCAGGGCATGACCGGTGCCACGGGCATGAAGCACACCAAGCTCATGCTGGCCGACGGCACGAACATCGTCGGTGGCGTGAACCCCCGCAAGGCCGGCACGTCCGTCGACATCGACGGCAACGACATCCCGGTCTTCGGCACGGTCGCCGAGGCGATCGAGAAGACGGGCGCCAACGTGTCCGTCCTCTTCGTCCCGCCGGCCTTCGCCAAGGCCGCCGTCGTCGAGGCCATCGACGCCGAGATCCCGCTCGCGGTCGTCATCACGGAGGGCATCGCCGTCCACGACTCGGCCGCGTTCTACGCCTACGCCGTGTCCAAGGGCAACAAGACCCGGATCATCGGCCCGAACTGCCCCGGTCTCATCACGCCGGGTCAGTCCAACGCCGGCATCATCCCGGGCGACATCACGAAGCCGGGCCGTATCGGCCTGGTCTCGAAGTCCGGCACGCTGACGTACCAGATGATGTACGAGCTGCGCGACATCGGTTTCTCCTCCGCCGTGGGCATCGGTGGCGACCCGGTCATCGGGACGACCCACATCGACGCCCTCGCCGCGTTCGAGGCCGACCCCGACACCGACCTGATCGTCATGATCGGTGAGATCGGCGGCGACGCCGAGGAGCGGGCCGCGGCCTTCATCAAGGAGAACGTGAAGAAGCCGGTCGTCGGCTACGTCGCGGGCTTCACCGCGCCCGAGGGCAAGACCATGGGTCACGCCGGCGCCATCGTCTCCGGTTCCTCCGGCACGGCCGCCGCGAAGAAGGAGGCCCTCGAGGCCGCCGGCGTCAAGGTGGGCAAGACCCCGACCGAGACCGCCAAGCTGGCGCGCGCCATTCTCGGCAGCTGAGTACAGCCTCACCGGCTGAACGACGCCGTAGCGCACACCGATGGGCCCGCTCCCCGAAGGGGGCGGGCCCATCACCGTGTCCACGGTCTTCGACCACCACGCCCCCCGGCCACCGTCACGCCCGTCACCGGGGCTGCGGCAGCAACCGGTCGGGGCCCTTCTGTTGCTCCTCACGCAGCTTCGCGCGCAGTTTCTGCTCCGACTCCGACAGCGGTCCGGGCGCAACCGGTGGCGGCACGCCCTGGATCTCCTCTCCCGCCGGTACCGGCGGCTCGTAGCGCGTGGGGGCCGTACGGACGGTGAGGGCCGTCGTGCCGATCAGGGCGACCGTGAAGGCGATGGCGGCCCGGGTCCAGAAGCGGGCCCGGCGCTCACCGCCCCTGCGGACGTCCAGTGGTTTGGAGGCACGCAGCCGCTCGGTGGAGGCCAGTTCGACCAGCCGCCAGTGCAGTGTTTCCGGGTCCGCCAGCTCCGGCAGCCGCTCGGCGATCGCCTCGCGTGCGTGCGCCAGCCGGTTCACGGCCGCGCGGGTGCTCGCCTCCGTCTCCGCCGCCGTCTCCGGCAGGCCGAGCCCGACCCCGTCGTAGAGCACGAGCGTGCGTCGGTAGCACGGCGGGAGCTGCAGCAGGGTGTCCATCAGCGCGCGGTCGGAGGCGCCGGGCGGGGGCGGCTCGGGGTACCGGTGACGCGGCCGGAACCGGTGCCACGGGGAGAGCGCGCACTCGTACGCCATGCCACGCACCCAGCCCGCCGGGTCGCGGTCGCGGGCCACCTCGGGCCACCTCTGCCAGGCGATCTGGAAGGCCCGTTCCACCGACTCCCGGGCCAGTTCGCGGCGGCCGGTCAGCAGGTAGGTCTGCCGGACCAGGGCGGGGGCGCAGAAGGAGTAGAGCGCGTCGAAGGCTTGCTCGGGGGTCAGGGCGGCGACGGCGTCGTCCGGCCGGCACGGTGACGCCGTACGCGGGCGATTCGTGAGGATGACGCTGTGTCCGTGCGGGACGGGGGTGTCGCTCCGGTCGGGGACGGTGACGGGTCCTCGGCTCCGGTCCTTCGCGGCGGGCCGCTTCCGGTCGGGAGGGGCGGGCTTGGGCCGGACCCGGGCCGCTCGCCGGGAAGCCGAAGCCCCGGGCCCAGTCACCGGTTCATCGCCCTCGGCGGGGCCCTCCTGAGGGGATGTCACCTCCGCCTCGCATGCCAGAGAGTTGAGCAGCTCCGCGTACTTCTCCCCTTTGCGGCCGCGCGGCGTGGAGCGGCCGGTCTCCCACCCGCGCACCGTCTGGCTGGTGACACCCACCCGGGAGGCGAGCTGAGCCCGCGTCAGCGAGGCGGCCTCGCGCAGGCGTCGGCGTTCCTTGGGCGGGGGGAGGGGGATGGCAGGGCTCTCTGTCACAGGGCGCCCCTCCGTCCAGAAAAGTACATAAGCATATATTGAGCGACACGGCGATGGTTCGCCTGTTACGACGGGAAAGCGTGTGTCGTTGGGAGCATGGCGGTCGTGATCGAGATGACCGCTCGCCGCCGTTCCCCGTCGCCCCTGCTCACCCGGATGCGGGACCGTTCGCCCGGACTGGCCGGCGGTTTCACGGGGGGTGCGCTCGCGGCGGGCCTGGGGCTCGCGTCGTTCGCCGTGCTCGTGATGCTGCTGTGGATCAGCTCGCCGTATCCCGACAGCGGACCCGGCGGGGCCATGCACGTGGCGGCGGCCCTGTGGCTGCTGGCGCACGGTGCCGAGCTGGTCCGCACCGACACGCTCTCCGGTGCCCCCGCTCCCATGGGCGTCCCGCCCCTGCTGCTGCTGGCACTGCCGGTGTGGCTGCTGCACCGGGCGGCACGGGACGCCACGGACGGCGGGGGAGGAGACGAGGACGACGACTTTGGGGCGGACGCCGAGCCGGTCGCGGCCCCGCCCCTGGTCGCTCCTCGCGCGGCGTGGGCGGGGGTGGTCCTCGGATACCTCGCCGTCGCCGTGCCCGCCGCCCTGTATGCCGCCGGTGGGGCGCTGCGCCCCTCCTGGGTGGGGGCGGGGGCGGGTGTCCTGCTGGTCGCCGTCGCGGCCGCGGGGGCGGGCGTGTGGTCGGCGTACGGCCGCCCGCACAGGCCGTTGGGGCGGCTGCTGGGTGTGCTGCCGGCGGGAGTGCGCCCGCTGGTGCTCGGCCCGGACGGGCGCCCGGGTGTCGCCGCACGGGCCGCGGCGGCCGGGGTGGTGGTGCTCCTCGGCGGCGGTGCGCTGCTGGTGACCGTGTCGCTCGTGGGTCATGGCTCGATGGCCCAGGTGTCCCTGCTCCGGCTGACCGAGGGATGGTCAGGACGGGCCGCCGTGCTGCTGCTGTGCGCGGCCCTGGTCCCGAACGCGGCGATCTGGGGTGCCGCCTACGCCCTCGGGCCGGGGTTCGCCCTCGGTGCCGGTCATGCGGTGAGTCCGCTGTCCTCGGCGCCGGCTCCGTTCCTGCCGCCGTTTCCGCTGCTGGCGGCGGTGCCGGAGGCGGGGGAGGGGACGCCGCTGCACTGGGCGGCCGTGGTGGTGCCGATGGTCGCTGGGGTGGTCGTGGGCCGGACGGTGGCCAAGTGGGCGGCGCCCGCGGAGGGTGCCGCGACGAGGCCGGGGAGTGCGCGGCTCGCGGTGTGGACGACCGGTCGCACGGCCCGTGCCGCGGCGCTGGCTTCTCTGCTGGGCGCGGTGGTGCTCGCGGGGCTGGCCGCGCTGTCGGGCGGTCCCCTCGGCTCCGGTGTGCTGTCCCGGTTCGGTCCGGTCTGGTGGCAGGTCGGCGCCGCGACACTGGCCTGGCTGGGACTGTCGGCGATCCCGACGGCGATCGGCGTACGGGCTTGGCGGTGCCGGTCGCCACGGGCGGCTGAGCCGACGGTCGGCAGGCAACGGGAGGACGCGGTTGAGGGCGCCCATGGGGCCGGGCGTCTGCGGAAGGGTGCCCGGCTCGGCCGCGGCTGGTTCACGCGCACCGGAGTCGCCGGGATCGCGGGAGTGGCCGGGGGCGCCGGAGCATCGGACGCCAGCCGGGCAGCCGGGGCTTCTCGCGGCCCCGGATCGGCCGACGCTCCTGGGGGTGCCGGGCGGGCCGGGGGTTTTGAGGGCGGCGGGCGTTCCGGGGGTGCCGGGGCCGCCGATGACCTCGGGGGTGGCGGGCGAGCGGGGGGCTACGACGGCGGCGGACGTTTCCGCAGTTCCGGAGCCGCCGATGACCTCGGGGGTGGCGGGCGAGCGGGGGGCTACGACGGCGGCGGACGTTTCCGCAGTTCCGGAGCCGCCGACGGCCCCGGGGGTGGCGGGCGAGCGGGGGGCTACGACGGCGGCGGACGTTTCCGCAGTTCCGGAGCCGCCGACGGCCCCGGGGGTGCCGGGCGGACCGGGGGCTACGACGACGACGGACGTTTCCGCAGTTCCGGAGAGGCCGACGCCGGTCCGGGTGCCGTGCGCGCCAGGGGCGACGACGGCGCCGCCTCCTTCTGGGATCTCGCGGATCTCGGAGATCCTGGAGATCCCGGAGGCGCTTGGGGCAACGGTGACCCAGGACGCCCCGGGCGCGATGCGAAACCGGCGGACGTCACCCCGGCGCCACACTCCTCCGCCCCCGGCCCGGACACGTCCTACGCCCCGTACGCCCCCTTCGAGCCCTGCGAGTACGACTTCCTGTCGCCCGGCCCGGCCCCCGAGCCGCCCGACGCTCCGGCCCCGCCCGGCCGGTCCTCACCGCCGGAGAACCGCTAGGACGTCAGTCGTCCGTCTCCAGGAATTTCCGGAGTTCCTCCGGCAGAAGCGTGGAGCAGGACTGCTTCGCCTCGTTGGTCAGGGCGTCGTTGATGCACGTGTAGTAGTCGCGGTAGACCAGCTGCGCCGTGAAGGACGCGGCCACCAGGGCGATCGCCAGGGACGCGGTGACCAGGCCGCTCACCGCCGCCGTCGTCTGAGGACGGCCGCCCTGCTGCTCGGGGGCCGGGGAGTCCGGGTCGGGCCGCTGGGGCTTGGCGCGCAGGGAGCTGATGGCCCAGTAGAGGGAGAGCGCGCCGAGCAGCAGCGCCGCGTACGGCCAGCTGAAGAGGGCGAAGAAGAAGGCCCACATGCCCGAGAGGAGGGCATAGCGCGCCCGGCGCTGCGCGGGGTCCTTCGGGTCCCAGCGCATGTTCGGACCGCCGCCCTGGGGGCCGCCCTGGCCCTCGGGACCACCGCGGGGACGCTCACCGAAGCCGCCGGGGGAGCGGCCGGGCTGCTGGTCGCTCCACTGACTGCCCCAGGGCGAGCGGTCGCGTCCGCCGCCGCCGTCTCCGGAGTCCTGGGAGCCGTCACCCGAGGTGCGTCGCGGCTGCCAGGGCTGGTCCGGGGTGCCCTCGGGCGGCGGGGCGAAGGGGTTGTCCTCCTGGGATCCGCGCCCCCGCCCGTCTCCGCCGTCGCCGCTCGAAGGCGCGTCGGGAGGTGTGCTGGAGCGCTCCCGCGGCAGCACGGCGCCGCGCTCCCCTCCCTGCGGCGACAGCTGGGGGAACGTGAGGAGTCGCAGGCTGCGGTCCGGCATCAAGTGAGCGTCTTCCCGTTGGTGAGGAGGAATGAGTGGACAGAACGGAACGGCGTCGGACCCGGGTCCGTCACCTCCTGAACGCACCACGTCCGGACGTCGTTCCCGAACCGGCCCGGTCCAGACGCTACCTTCCGGCCATGCCCCCGTCCCGTGGGGGCCGTCCGGTGTGCCGGTATCGTTGCTGACGGCCGGCCGGTTCGTAGGCTTCCCCGTATCCGGGGACGCAAAGCATTCGTATGAATGCACAAAACGCTGAGCGCCGGCCGCCTTGGACAGACGCTTCCCCGAGAAAGGCCTCCACCGTGGCCGCCAAGCCCGTGGCCCCGCGCCCCAAGCGCCTCGTCGTGCTGGTCTCCGGTTCCGGCACCAACCTTCAGGCGCTGCTCGACGAGATCGCCGCCGTCGGCGCGCGGGAGTACGGGGCCGAGATCGTGGCCGTCGGCGCGGACCGCGAGGGCATCGAGGGACTGGCGCGTGCGGAGCGCGCGGGGCTGCCGACCTTCGTGTGCAAGGTCAAGGACCACGGCAGCCGCGACGAGTGGGACGCCGCCCTCGCCGAGGCCGTCGCCGCGCATGAGCCCGATCTCGTCGTCTCCGCCGGGTTCATGAAGATCGTCGGCAAGGAGTTCCTCACGCGGTTCGGCGGGCGGTTCGTCAACACGCACCCCGCGCTGCTGCCCAGTTTCCCCGGAGCCCACGGCGTGCGGGACGCGCTCGCGTACGGCGCCAAGGTCACCGGCTGCACCGTCCACTTCGTCGACGACGGCGTCGACACCGGGCCGATCATCGCGCAGGGCGTGGTGGAGATCCGGGACGAGGACGACGAGAGCGCTCTGCACGAGCGCATCAAGGAAGTCGAGCGAAGGCTGCTCGTCGAGGTCGTGGGGCGCCTCGCCCGCAACGGCCACCGCATTGAGGGACGAAAGGTAGTTATCCAGTGACCGCCGAGAGCAACAAGCGGCCCCTTCGCCGGGCGCTCGTCAGCGTCTACGACAAGACCGGGCTCGAGGACCTCGCGCGCGGGCTCCAGGAGGCCGGGGTCGAGCTCGTCTCCACCGGCTCCACCGCCGCGAAGATCGCCGCTGCCGGCGTCCCCGTCACCAAGGTCGAGGAACTCACCGGCTTCCCCGAGTGCCTGGACGGCCGGGTCAAGACCCTGCACCCCCGGGTCCACGCCGGCATCCTCGCCGACCTGCGCCTGGAGGACCACCGGCGGCAGCTCGCCGAGCTGGGTGTCGAGCCGTTCGACCTCGTCGTCGTCAACCTCTACCCGTTCCGCGAGACCGTCGCCTCCGGCGCCTTGCCCGACGAGTGCGTCGAGCAGATCGACATCGGCGGTCCCTCGATGGTCCGCGCCGCCGCCAAGAACCACCCTTCGGTCGCGGTCGTCACCAGCCCCGCCCGGTACGCCGATGTGCTCAAGGCCGTCCGGAACGGCGGCTTCGACCTCGCCACCCGCAAGCGGCTCGCCGCCGAGGCCTTCCAGCACACGGCCGCCTACGACGTCGCGGTCGCCTCCTGGTTCGCCTCCTCCTACGCCCCCGCCGACGAGTCGCGGTTCCCGGACTTCCTCGGCGCCACCTGGGAGCGCGAGCACACCCTGCGCTACGGCGAGAACCCGCACCAGCCGGCCGCGCTCTACGTCTCCCCGGAGGGCGGCGGTCTCGCTCAGGCCGAGCAGCTGCACGGCAAGGAGATGTCGTACAACAACTACACGGACACGGACGCCGCCCGCCGTGCCGCGTACGACCACGCCGAGCCCTGCGTCGCGATCATCAAGCACGCCAACCCCTGCGGCATCGCGATCGGCGCGGACGTCGCCGAGGCGCACCGCAAGGCACACGCCTGCGACCCGCTGTCGGCGTTCGGCGGCGTGATCGCGGTCAACCGCCCGGTCAGCAAGGAGATGGCCGAGCAGGTCGCGGAGATCTTCACCGAGGTCATCGTCGCGCCGGACTACGAGGACGGCGCGCTGGAGGCCCTCACCAAGAAGAAGAACATCCGCGTGCTGCGTTGTCCCGACGGCCCCTCGGCTCCGGTCGAGGTCAAGCCGATCGACGGCGGCGCGCTGCTCCAGGTCACCGACCGCCTCCAGGCCGACGGCGACGACCCGGCCGACTGGACGCTGGCGACCGGCGAGGCGCTGAGCGCCGACGAGCTGGCCGAGCTGGCCTTCGCCTGGAAGGCCTGCCGCGCGGTGAAGTCCAACGCGATCCTGCTCGCCAAGGACGGCGCCTCGGTGGGCGTCGGCATGGGGCAGGTCAACCGGGTCGACTCCGCCAAGCTCGCCGTCGAGCGGGCGGGTGCCGAGCGCGCCGCGGGTGCGTACGCCGCGTCCGACGCGTTCTTCCCCTTCCCGGACGGCCTGGAGATCCTCACCGGGGCCGGAGTGAAGGCCGTGGTCCAGCCCGGCGGCTCCGTCCGCGACGAACTGGTCGTGGAGGCCGCGGAGAAGGCTGGCGTCACGATGTACTTCACGGGGACGCGGCACTTCTTCCACTGATGGACACCCCACCCGGGCGGCGCCGCGCCGGATCGGCACCTAGGGGGCTTCTGATGGATCTCCGCGGCGTCGCGGCGCCCGGCACGCACGCTCGCCGCACGCCGTGAACGGACAGGTGGCTCCGCCACATGACCGTTCACGGCGCACGCCGATCGCACGCACCGAAC
>NZ_JBEOSZ010000071.1:0-26772 GCF_040303285.1 Streptomyces sp. NPDC096046
GCCCTCGTACTGGGTGTACTTGGGCTTGCGCCCGGTGCGGCGAGAGTGCGTGCCGGGCGTCGCGACGGGGCGAACGTTGCCTGCCGCGGCACTAGGCTGGCCGGAGGCAGAGCGACACATACGTGAGCAAGGAGCATCGCCGTGGCGGTACGAGCGGTCCGGGGCGCCGTCCAACTCGAACGGGACGAGGCCGGGCACATGGACGAGCAGGTCGGAGCCCTGCTCACGGAGATCCTCGAGCGCAACGATCTCGCCGCCGACGACCTGATCAGCATCTGGTTCACGGCCACGCCCGACCTGCACAGCGACTTCCCGGCGGCCGCCGCCCGCAAGCTGGGCATCGTCGACGTCCCGCTGATCTGCGCCCAGGAACTGGACATCGAGGGTGCCATGCCGCGCGTCGTCCGTGTCCTCGCGCACATCGAGTCCGACCGGCCCCGGGCCGACATCGCCCACGTCTACCTCGGCGCCGCGGCCGCCCTGCGCAAGGACATCGCCCAGTGAGAACCGCACTCGTCATCGGCACCGGCCTCATCGGCACCTCCGCCGCCCTGGCCCTGTCCCAGCGGGGCGTCACCGTCCACCTCGCCGACCCCGACCCGGAGCAGGCCCGTACGGCGGCCGCGCTCGGCGCCGGGACGGACCAGGCGCCCGACGGATCCGTCGACCTCGTGATCGTCGCCGCCCCGCCCGCGCACGTGGCCGACGTGCTCACCGACGCCATGCGCCGCGGCGCGGGACGCGGCTACCTCGACGTCGCCAGCGTCAAGGGCGGGCCGCGCCGCGAGCTGGAGGAACGCGGCCTCGACCTGACCGCGTACATCGGCTCCCACCCCATGTCGGGGCGGGAGAAGTCCGGCCCGCTGGCCGCGACCGGGGACCTCTTCGAGGGCCGCCCCTGGGTGCTGACCCCGACCCGGGACACCGACACCGAGGTGCTGAACCTCGCCCTGGAGCTGGTCTCCCACTGCCGCGCGGTGCCGGTGGTGATGGACGCCGACGCTCACGACCGTGCCGTCGCCCTCGTCTCCCACATGCCCCATCTGGTCTCCAGCCTGGTCGCCGCGCGGCTGGAGCACGCCGAGGAGGCCGCCGTACGGCTGTGCGGACAGGGCATCCGGGACGTGACGCGGATCGCCGCCTCCGACCCCCGGATGTGGATCGACATCCTCTCCGCGAACCCCGCGCCCGTCGCCGACCTGCTCACGGACGTCGCCGCCGATCTGGAGGAGACCGTGCGGGCCCTGCGCGCCCTGCAGTCCTCCGACGAGCACAAGCGCCGCGAGGGCGCCGGCGGGATCGAGGACGTGCTGCGGCGCGGCAACGCCGGGCAGGTCCGCGTCCCCGGCAAGCACGGGTCCGCGCCCCGGGCCTACGAGGTCGTGGCCGTGCTCATCGACGACCAGCCGGGACAGCTCGCCCGGATCTTCGCCGACGCGGGCATGGCCGGCGTCAACATCGAGGACGTACGGATCGAGCACGCGACGGGTCAGCAGGCGGGTCTGGTGCAGTTGATGGTGGAGCCGAAGGCGGCCCCCGTGCTGAGCGCCGCGCTGCGGGAACGGGGCTGGGCGCTCCGGCAGTAGCTCCGGCAGCAGGAGGCCGGCCGGTTCGTGCGCCGCGTCCGGGGACCGCCGCCCGACCCCCGCCTCGGCCTGAACGGCCTCGTCCGCAGGCGCCGGCCGGGCGGGACGCGGCTGAGCGCCCCCGTCGGCTGTGCGAGGGGAGCGGTCCGGGTGGTCGCCGCTCCGCCGGGCGCCACATCGCCCGGTTCCGGCATCCGCCGCCGGTGCCGTCGTCCATCGCGTGGGGGACGGCTGGGCCGGATGGGGCTTCATCGTCGTCGGCCTCGTGCCGGGCGGGGCGGGGGCGGCCGGGTGGTGTCGTCAGCCGTGCCGGAGGGGACGGGGGGGCGGGTGTGGCCGGGTGGTGTGGCCGGGCCCGCGCCGGGCGGGGTGTATGGCCGTGGGCGGGTGGTGTCGTCAGCCTCGTGCCCGGCGGGTTGGGCCGGACGGGACTGCGCATCGTCGTCAGTGCGCGCCGGACGGGGCGGGTGGGGCGGCCGGGTGGTGTCGTCAGCCGTGCCGGAGGGGACGGTGCGGCAGGCGCCGCTCTCCGCCGCGGGGCGCTGCCGTGGACGCGCGGCCGGACGAGTGACCCGCACCCAGTAACCTTGTGCGGGGCACTCGCGCCCTCACCCCCGCCGAGCCCGGTTCAGGAAGGTCCCCCTGTGGAAAGCGCCACGCCAGTGATTGTCGCCATCGACGGCCCGTCCGGCACGGGCAAGTCGAGCACCTCGAAGGCCGTGGCGGCGCAGCTCGGGCTGAGCTACCTGGACACCGGCGCCCAGTACCGGGCGATCACCTGGTGGATGGTGCACAACGGCATCGACATCGACGACCCGGCGTCCATCGCCGCCGCCGCGGGCAAGCCCGAGATCGTCTCCGGAACGGACCCGGAAGGGCCGACCATCACCGTCGACGGCGTCGACGTGGCCGGTCCGATCCGCACCCAGGAGGTCACCTCCAAGGTCAGCGCCGTCAGCGCGGTGCCCGAGGTCCGCGCCCGGATCACCGAGCTGCAGCGGTCGATCGCCGCTTCCGCGGCGCAGGGCATCGTCGTCGAGGGCCGGGACATCGGCACCACGGTGCTGCCCGACGCCGACCTCAAGATCTTCCTCACCGCCTCCGCCGAGGCCCGCGCCGCCCGCCGCAGCGGCGAGCTGAAGGGCGCCGACGTCCACTCCACCCGCGAGGCCCTGATCAAGCGGGACGCCGCCGACTCCAGCCGCAAGGCCTCCCCGCTCGCCAAGGCGGACGACGCCGTCGAGGTGGACACCACCGCGCTCACCCTGGCCCAGGTCATCGAGTGCGTCGTCACCCTCGTCGAGGAGAAGCGGGCCGGAAAGTGACCGAACTGCCATCGGCGCGGGGCGCCGAGGTCGGGCGGCGCATCGGCGTCGGCCTGATGTACGGGCTGTGGAAGCCGCGCGTGCTCGGCGCCTGGCGCGTGCCGGCCAGCGGCCCGGTGATCCTCGCGGTCAATCACTCCCACAACATCGACGGCCCGATGGTCATGGGCGTGGCGCCCCGGCCGACGCACTTCCTGATCAAGAAGGAGGCGTTCATCGGGCCGCTGGACCCCTTCCTGCTCGGCATCGGGCAGGTGAAGGTCGACCGCACCACCACCGACCGCACGGCGATCACCCAGGCGCTGGGCGTCCTGGCGGGCGGCGGCGTGCTCGGCATCTTCCCGGAGGGCACCCGGGGTGAGGGAGACTTCGCCTCACTGCGCGCCGGGCTCGCCTACTTCGCCGTGCGCAGCGGCGCCCCGATCGTCCCGGTGGCCGTGCTGGGAAGTTCCGGGAAGCGGGGACGGTTGATAAAGGGGCTGCCACCGCTGCGCTCGCGCGTCGACGTCGTCTTCGGCGAGCCCTTCGAGGCGGGCGACGGCAGCGGCCGCCGGACACGCAAGGCGCTGGACGAGGCGACCGGGCGCATCCAGAAGCAGCTCGCGGCCCACCTGGAAAACGCCAGGCGCCTCACCAGGCACTGAGCGACACTGAGTAGTGGATCAGCCCGAACACAGCGGGTACTCCACCGACCACCACGATGAACGACGAGGTACGGACTTCATGAACGACCACATCCAGCCCGACGGCTCGGACGCGTCCGAGGGCGCGTACGAGCACGACCACGGGGCGCTCGGCGACGCCGAGTTCGCGGAGTTCATGGAGCTCGCCGCGGAGGAGGGCTTCGACCCGGAGGACGTCGAGGGCGCCCTCGAGGCAGCGGGCCACGGCCCGCTGCCCGTGCTCGCCGTCGTCGGCCGCCCCAATGTCGGCAAGTCGACCCTGGTGAACCGCATCATCGGGCGCCGCGAGGCCGTCGTCGAGGACAAGCCCGGCGTCACCCGCGACCGCGTGACCTATGAGGCCGAGTGGGCCGGCCGCCGCTTCAAGGTCGTCGACACCGGCGGCTGGGAGCAGGACGTGCTCGGCATCGACGCCTCCGTGGCCGCCCAGGCCGAGTACGCCATCGAGGCCGCCGACGCGGTCGTCTTCGTCGTCGACGCCAAGGTCGGCGCCACCGACACCGACCAGGCAGTCGTCCGGCTGCTGCGCAAGGCCGGCAAGCCGGTCGTGCTGTGCGCCAACAAGGTGGACGGCCCGAGCGGCGAGGCCGACGCGTCCTACCTGTGGTCGCTGGGCCTGGGGGAGCCGCACCCGGTCTCCGCGCTGCACGGCCGGGGCACCGGCGACATGCTCGACCAGGTCCTGGAGGTGCTCCCCGAGGCGCCGCGCCAGACGTTCGGCGCGGGCGGCACCGGCGGACCGCGCCGCATCGCCCTGATCGGCCGCCCGAACGTCGGCAAGTCCTCCCTGCTGAACAAGGTGGCGGGTGAGGAGCGCGTCGTCGTCAACGAGCTGGCGGGCACCACCCGTGACCCGGTCGACGAGCTCATCGAACTCGGCGGGGTCACCTGGAAGTTCGTCGACACGGCGGGCATCCGCAAGCGTGTCCACCTCCAGCAGGGCGCCGACTACTACGCCTCGCTGCGCACGGCCGCGGCCGTCGAGAAGGCGGAGGTCGCGGTCATCCTGATCGACGGCTCCGAGTCCATCTCGGTGCAGGACCAGCGGATCGTGACCATGGCCGTCGAGGCCGGCCGCGCGATCGTCCTCGCGTACAACAAGTGGGACACCCTCGACGAGGAGCGCCGCTACTACCTGGAGCGGGAGATCGAGACCGAGCTCGGCCAGGTGGCGTGGGCGCCGCGGGTGAACGTCTCGGCGCGCACCGGGCGGCACATGGAGAAGCTGGTCCCCGCGATCGAGACGGCCCTGGCGGGCTGGGAGACCCGGGTGCCGACCGGCCGGCTGAACGCCTTCCTCGGCGAGCTGGTCGCCGCCCATCCGCACCCGGTCCGGGGCGGCAAGCAGCCGCGCATCCTGTTCGGCACCCAGGCGGGCACCAAGCCGCCGCGGTTCGTGCTGTTCGCCTCCGGCTTCATCGAGGCGGGCTACCGGCGCTTCATCGAGCGCCGCCTGCGTGAGGAGTTCGGCTTCGACGGGACGCCGATCCACATCTCCGTGCGGGTGCGCGAGAAGCGCGGCAAGAAGAAGTAGCACGGAACACCGGAAAGGGCGGCCCCGAACGGGGCCGCCCTTTCCGGTGTCCGGTGCTCGCTCAGACGCCGCCGCGCCGCCCCGGCGGCAGCGCGGCCGGTACGTAGTGCATGCCGGTGCCGTGCGCGATGGTCCCGACGCGTTGCCAGTGCGGCTGCTGTCCCGCGGCATGGCGGGCGCTCTGGGCACCCGCGCTGTAGGCGCTGTACGAGCCGCCGTACGTCCCCCCGTACGAGCCGCCGTATGAGCCCGAGCCGTGCGGGGGGTTCCCGAAGGCGGTGAAACCCAGCTTCTCCTCGCCACTGCGGTCGCCGGGGAGTGCGCGGAAGGACTTGACGTACTCGGCGTAGAGCGCGTCGTAGATCGGCGTGGCCGATGGGCCGCCCTGGGAGTCCTGAGCCGATCGCGCGGACGGGATCGGCGAGAAGGACTGGCGGCGGGAAACGTCGTATGCGTGCACGTATGTCCAAACGACCCCGCGGGTCAAGGGATGCGGCCCGGATACGGCTTTCGCAGGTCTACGGCATGCGCGGGTGACGCGCGGCTCAGATGCCGGCCAGCGGCAGCACCGAGGCGACCAGCTTCCCGTTCGCCGCCGCCTTGTCCAGTGCGTCCCGCAGCAGGTCCTCGCGCGGCTGGCGGCCGATCGACCCGGCGGGTGCGGCGAACATCAGCACCTGCTGGTGCTTGTTGGCGGCCGCGCGCCAGCCCTCGGTCACCTGGAGCGGCTGGTGAGCCTGCCACCAGGCCACCGGCCGGCCGCCGTTGGCGCCCGGCTGGAGCACCGCGTGCAGCTGGCCCACGGCGAGCAGCACCGACCAGCCGTGCAGGACCGGCGGTACGGCCGACAGCTCGGTCAGCGGCAGGAAGCCCTGTTCGATGAGCAGCGGCAGGAAGTCGTCGTCGGCGCCGGTCGTGCCGGGCCGGGCGATGGGCCCGGTCGGCTCCACCACCAGGGCCGGGTGCAGCTCGCCGGCGACCAGGACGAGCCCGCTGGTCACGCCGAGCACGGCCTGCTCGGGCACCACCTTGTCGGGCTCCGGGTCGACGGTGTCGCCGGCGATGGACTTCACGGCGCCCCGCAGCTGCTCCTCGGTGACCCGCACGATCTGCGAGGGCAGGCAGCCGGCGTGGGCGAAGGCGAGGACGGCGGTCTCGTCCCCGATGAACAGCACGGTGCTGGTGCGCTCCTGCTCGGAGTTGCCCGGAGTGCGGCAGGACGTGCAGTCGTAACTGCCCGGGGCGGTCTCTCCGGCGAGCAGGCGGTCGGCTTCTTCGTCGCCGATCTCGGCGCGTACCTCGTCGCTGACGTCGAGCATGCGCGGCACGGGTGGCTCCCTCGGGGATGCGGTGCGTGGCAAAGCCGGGTGGCTCCCGGCCCGTGGTCCGGGTAGGTCCCGGCTCATGACGATGACAACGGGCGATCTGTGGCGGGAGTCACGCCCCGGGGCGAACGGAATCGAACCATCCAGCGCACAGGGTCACGCGCGGCGCGGAATCGCGTACTTGCCGCCAAATCCGCGCTGACTGACGGGTGTTGAGGAAGTGAAGTGGGTCACAGGGCGAGAGGGAGGTTGGTCGACAAATCCGGAAATCCGCGAATGAAGTGGGTGGCCGGAAATCGCCGTTACTCAAGGTACCGGTGAACTGGCCTGCTCCGACAGGCGACTGGTCGATGCCGGGCCCTCTGCCTCCTCGGATTCCTCCGCCGTGTGCAACGAGCACCGCTCGGGCGATTCCAGGTTCCATCGTCCCGCGACTGCCCGACCGGCCTTGAGGACAGTGGCTGTCCGCAAGGCCTGGCAGACTCGCCCCATGTTGGAGACCTCGGCCCGCCTGCTCCGTCTGCTGTCCCTGCTCCAGGCCCACCGCGAGTGGTCCGGCCCCGACCTGGCCGACCGGCTCGGTGTCAGCGCCCGCACCCTGCGCCGGGACGTGGACCGGCTGCGGGAACTCGGCTACCCGGTCAACGCCAGCCCCGGCACCGGCGGCGGGTACCAGCTGGGGGCGGGCGCCGAACTGCCGCCCCTGCTCCTGGACGACGACGAGGCCGTCGCCGTGGCGGTCGGACTGCGCACGGCCGCGGGCCAGGGCATCGACGGCATCGGCGAGACCTCGGTCCGGGCCCTCGCCAAACTGGAGCAGGTGCTGCCGAACCGGCTGCGCCGCCGGGTGAGCGCCCTGAACGCCGTCACCGTGCCGATGCTGCGCAGCACGCTGCCCTCCTCGGTCGACCCGGCCGTGCTCACCGAACTCGCCCACCTGTGCCGGGACGCCGAGCGGCTGCGCTTCGAGTACCGCGGCCACGACGGCACCGCCACCCGGCGCACTGTCGAACCGCACCGCCTGGTGTGCACCGAGCGCCGCTGGTACCTCGTCGCCTGGGACCTCGACCGGGAGGACTGGCGCACCTTCCGCGTCGACCGCATCACCCCGAAACCCCCGCACGGCCCGCGCTTCGTCCCCCGCGACCCGCCTGCCGAGGACCTGGCCGCCTACGTCTCCCAGGGTGTCTCCACGCGCGTGTACGCCACCCACGCCCTCGTGCGGCTACTGGCGCCCCTGGAGGAGGCCGCCGCGCACATCTCGCCTTCCGCCGGGGTGCTGGAGGCCGAGACCGAGGACACCTGCCTGCTGCGCTGCGGCGCCGGCAGCCTCGACGTGATGGTCATCCACGTCGTCATGCTGGGCTTCGAGTTCGAGGTGGTGGAGCCCACCGAACTGATCGAGGCGGTCAGGAGGACGCGCGACCGGCTTGATGGGGCTCTGGCTCGGGCTGCGCAGTCACCGCCGCGTACTGGGGATGGTGCAGGTCGAACGCCGGCGACTCGGAGCGGATCCGGGGCAGCGTCGTGAAGTTGTGCCGCGGCGGCGGGCAGGAGGTCGCCCACTCCAGGGAACGGCCGAAGCCCCAGGGGTCGTCGGCCTCGACCTTCTCGCCGTACCTCGCGGTCTTCCACACGTTGTAGAGGAACGGCAGCGTCGACATGCCGAGCAGGAAGGCGCCGATCGTCGACACCGTGTTGAGCGCGGTGAAGCCGTCCGCGGCGAGATAGTCCGCGTACCGGCGGGGCATGCCCTCGGCGCCCAGCCAGTGCTGCACCAGGAACGTGGTGTGGAAACCGACGAACAGCGTCCAGAACTGGATCTTGCCGAGCCGTTCGTCGAGCAGCTTCCCGGTGAACTTGGGCCACCAGAAGTAGAAGCCCGCGAAGATCGCGAAGACGACCGTGCCGAAGACGACGTAGTGGAAGTGCGCGACCACGAAGTACGTGTCCGTCACATGGAAGTCCAGCGGCGGCGACGCCAGGATCACCCCGGTCAGCCCGCCGAACAGGAACGTCACCAGGAACCCCGTCGCCCACAGCATCGGCGTCTCGAACGACAGCGAGCCCTTCATCATGGTGCCGGCCCAGTTGAAGATCTTCACACCCGTCGGCACCGCGATCAGGAAGCTCATGAAGGAGAAGAACGGCAGCAGCACCGCGCCGGTGGCGAA
The DNA here is from genome assembly GCF_040303285.1 of Streptomyces sp. NPDC096046. NCBI lineage: Bacteria > Bacillati > Actinomycetota > Actinomycetes > Kitasatosporales > Streptomycetaceae > Streptomyces > Streptomyces sp. NPDC096046. The sequence goes on from NZ_JBEOSZ010000071.1 coordinate 8,628, forward strand.
CATGTGGTGCGCCCACACGATCATCGACAGGCCGGTGATCGCCATCGTCGCCCCGATCAACGTCAGATAGCCGAACAACGGCTTGCGGCTGAAGACCGGGATGATCTCCGTGATGATGCCGAAGAACGGCAGCGCGATGATGTAGACCTCGGGGTGGCCGAAGAACCAGAACAGGTGCTGCCACAGGATCGCCCCGCCGTTGGCCGCGTCGAACACCTGTGAGCCGAACCGCCGGTCCGCCTCCAGCACCAGCAGTGCCGCCGCCAGCACCGGGAACGCCATCAGGATCAGGATGGACGTGAACAGGGTGTTCCACACGAAGATCGGCATCCGGAACATCGTCATGCCCGGGGCGCGCATCCCGATGATCGTGGTGATGAAGTTGACCGCGCCGAGGATCGTGCCGAAGCCCGACAGCGCCAGCCCCATGATCCACAGGTCGGCCCCGAAGCCCGGCGTGCGCTCCGCGCTGTTGAGCGGGGCGTAGGCGGTCCAGCCGAAGTCCGCCGGCCCGGAGGGCACCAGCAGCGAGCCGAGCACGATCAGCCCGCCGAACAGGAACAGCCAGTACGAGAGCATGTTCAGCCGCGGGAAGGCGACGTCGGGCGCGCCGATCTGCAAGGGCATCAGCTCGTTCGCGAAGCCCGCGAAGGTGGGGGTGGCGAACAGCAGCAGCATGATCGTGCCGTGCATCGTGAACGCCTGGTTGAACTGTTCGTTGTTGATGATCTGCAGGCCAGGACGGGCCAGCTCGGCGCGCATCAGCAGCGCCATCACCCCGGCGACCAGGAAGAACACGAACGCCGTGATCAGGTAGAGATGGCCGATCTTCTTGTGGTCCGTCGTCGTCAGCCAGTCGACCACCACCCGGCCGTGCCACGTGCGCGGCGCGGGCGGTGCCCCCGCCTGTACGGTCTGCGTCCCCATCGCTCGCTCGCCCCTTCGCTCATCGCGTACCGGGCCCGCCGCGGCCCGCGCCTCACGTACCCCCGAGCTCACGCCATGATGCTCGCGTCACCGCGCGCTCCGACAGGGGGCGTACCGTCCTCTTCGCGCCGAAGCCATGTATTTCCCGAAGCACGCCGACTCCGCCGGGCGGGTCCGGAACCGGAAGGGAAAGGAGTTCCGGAGGCGATTTTCCCGGCGCTTTCCGCGGGGCTTTCCATGAGCTCATGCGACACGCGGAAATGACGATCGAATGCCTGCGGAAGGCGTACGGAACCGCTCGTCCGTGTGACGGGCTGCACCCGAAGCGCCTGTCGTGATCTTGTGACAGAAGCGTGACCGGAGGCGGACAGTGACCGGACGGGCCCGGACTTCCACGGTCGCCGGGCAGGACATAGCGTGGCGGCATGGCACCCAATCCGACACCTTCCGCGGAACCCGACGACAGCCCGGACACCTACGTCGGCCTGGAGGCCGGCCGGGCCGAACACCTCGCGCGTGAGCGGGGCTGGCCGACGGTGCGCTCGCTGCCGCCGGGGGCGATCATCACGATGGAGTACCGCGTGGGCCGGCTGAACTTCGAGGTCAGGGGCGGCCGGGTGGCGCGGGCCTGGAAGGGCTGAGGCAGGACGAAGGCCCCGGTTCCGTCGGGAACCGGGGCCTTCGCCCTGCCGGACGGGGTGCGTACCGTCCCGCGCTCAGCCGCCGGTCAGGGGCCGGGCCGACGGGGTCGAACCGCGCGGATGGCGCTCAGGGTGCGGCGGGCGGCGGCTGCCGACCGGGGTGACCGGAGCGCGCTCGGAACGGGTGGTGTGCGGGCCCGGAGCAAGGTAGGCCGGGGCCCGGGGGGAGCGGACCGCGACGTCCTCCCGCTCGGGCAGCGGCGTGACCGACGCGGGCGGCGCGCCGGCCGGGGCGGCCGAGGTGCCTCGCCAGCGGACCAGCAGACGGTCGCGCAGGTCGAAGATCCAGGCTTCGGCGCGCGCGATCAGCGGTTCGAACCACGGCAGGCCGAGCAGGATCAGCAGACCCGCGGCCCAGCCGAGCAGCACGTCGCTCAGCCAGTGCGTACCGAGGTAGACGGTGGCCATCCCGACGCCGAGCGAGGTCACCGCGGACACGGCGGACAGCCAGCGCTGCGCTCTCGCACTGGAGGCCAGGTAGGCCAGGATTCCCCAGGTCACCACGGCGTTGGCGGTGTGACCGCTCGGAAATATATCGCCGCCGAGCCACATCTCGTTCGCGCCGATGGTGGTCGCGTAGTGCGGCCCGAGGCGGCCCATGCCGTACTTGGCGGCACCCACCGTGATGTTCAGCAGCAGCAGCGAGACGCCGAGGGCGAGCAGCGGTCGCAGGGTGTGCTGCCGCCAGGAGCGCCAGCCCAGCCAGGCCGCGACCATCACGGCGGTCGGGCCGCGCTGTCCGAGGACCACGTAGTAGTCGACGAACCAGTGGATCTGCGACCACTGCTGGTACGGGCGGAAGAACATGACCTGCCAGTCGAGCCGGACCAGCCAGGACGTGATCACCACGGCCCACACGATCGCGCCGTAGAAGGCCAGGGTCCCCGCGAAGAGCACGATGCGGTGCCTGCTCATCTTCGGCACATCGATGTGGGCCGGTCGTTCCGGCTCACGGTCCAGCCGGGCGAACACCCGGTCCAGACGGGTGAGCTTCGGTTCGGTACGCACCCAATCGACGTTACAGCGAGTGAGCTCGGATCCCGGGCGAATCAACGGCTTTGTGATGACGATGTGATGTGGGATTCCTCTCAGGAGGAGGTTTATTTCCAGCGAATGCGCTATCGCAGAGGGCTGCGACCTTCAATTCCTTTGATCATTCCGGAGGCGGGTTATATTGCGCTTTTGAATTCGTTCACCCGGGCATGGTGCGTGATTCCCCTGGCGCTCACAGCGGGTCAGGGCGGACCGGAGCCGTTCAGCCAGAACGCCCCGTACACCGCGGAGGCCACTCCGACGGCCCCGAGTACCGCTGCTGACCTGCGCGTAGGGGTCTTCGCCAGGGCCAGTGCCAGGGGCAGCAGCAGCGGGAAGGCGGGCATCAGCAGACGCGGTTTCGAGCCGAAGTAGCTCGACGCGCACAGGGCGAGCGCCGTCACGAGCCCCGTGTAGACCAGCAGCGGCAGCGGCTGGCGCTGACGTACTCCGGTCACATACAGCCAGACGACTGACGCGACCCCCAGGACCAGCCCCACACCGGCCAGGGCCGACGGGAACGACGTGAACTTGTCGGCGACGAACCGGCCGAAGGCGTAACCACCGTCGAAGCCGTTGCGCCACCCGGCCTGGACGTCGAGATAACCCAGCGGCCCCCTGCCGGTGTGATGCCCGACCCAGAGCACGTAGCCGGCGGTGCCGAGGGGAGCCAGGAGCATGCCGAGGAAGCGCCGGCCACGGGTTGCGGGCGCGCCGGCGCGTGGCGCGCTCCGCGCGCCGTCCGGCTGGGCCGCGCCTCCGTCCCGTACGAAGGAGGCCACCGCCGCCACCCACACCGCCGCCACCACGGCGAGTCCCACCGGACGAGTCAGCCCCGCCGACAGTGCCAGCGCGCCCGCCGTCACCCAGCGGCCGGTCAGGACCGCGTACAGCGACCAGGCCGCGAGGGCCGTGAACAGCGACTCGCTGTACGCCATCGACTGCACGATGCCCACCGGCAGGACGGCCCACAGCAGCACCGCGCACACCCCGGCCCGGCGGCCGTACACATGGTCGGCCACGGCGAAGACGCCCCAGGCCGCGGCGAGCGAGGCGCACAGGCTGACCAGGAACCCCCCGTCCGCGTACGACAGCGGCGACACCGCCGCCACCAGCCGCTCCAGCCAGGGCAGCAGCGGGAAGAACGCCAGATTCGAGTGCACGTCCCCGTTCGCCAGGCGCACCTCGTAGCCGTAGCCGAGCTCGGCGACCCTGACGTACCAGAGCGCGTCCCAGCGGGCCGTCAGCAGTGTGTACGCGTTCTTGTCCCGCGCCGCGCTCCACAGGAACAGGGCAAGCAGGCCCAGCGCGCGGACGGCCGCGTACCCGGCGAGCGCCGGGGCCGCCCGGCGCAGCGCCCCGGCGCGGGACGGGGCCGCGCGCGTCTCGAGAACGGTCACGGGCCCGATTATCGACCCGGGCCGCAACCGTCCGGCCACCCGGTGCGTCGACGAGGTCGGAGGCAGTGGCGTACGCCACATCCGTCCGCTCAAGGTGTGAGAGGTCCGCCACTGGCCTCCGGCGGGGACTCGCGTACGCTGACGTGTCACTCGCTGTTCGTTTGCGCGGGCCGGAGACCACGCTCTTCTCCGGCCGAGTCGCGGGGGCGTCCCCCACCCCGCGAGCCCGCCGATCGCGAGGGAACATCTGGGAGGTACGTACATGTCCGGGACGACCACGGCCGCCGCTGTGCTGCGCCGTCGGGCGGCCGGGGCCGGTGCCGACCGCTGGGTGGTTCTCGTCGTCCTCTGCGTCAGCCTGCTGCTGGTCGCCGTCGACGCCACCGTGCTGCATGTGGCGGTCCCCGCCGTCACCGAGGACCTGAAGCCCGGCGGGATGGAGCTGCTCTGGATCGTCGACGTCTACCCACTGGTCTGCGCCTCGCTGCTGATCCTGTTCGGCACCCTGGGCGACCGCATCGGCCGCCGGAGAGTCCTGCTCCTCGGATACGCGCTGTTCGGCGTCGCATCGGGCCTCGCCGCCCTGGCCCAGAGCGCCGAGGTGCTGATCATGGCGCGGGCGCTGCTCGGCGTGGGCGGCGCGATGATCATGCCCGCGACCCTGTCGATCCTGCGGCAGGTCTTCCCGGACCGGCGCGAGCGGGCGCTCGCGATCGGCATCTGGAGCGCCGTGGCCGCGGTGGGCGCGGCGGTCGGGCCCCTGCTCGGCGGCTTTCTGCTGGAGCACTTCTGGTGGGGGTCGGTCTTCCTCGTCAACATCCCGTTGATGCTGGTCAGCCTCCCGGTGGGACGACTGCTGCTGCCCGAGTCGAAGGGCGACCGCGAGGGCCCGTGGGACGTCGTCGGTGCGCTGATGGCGGCGGCCGGGCTGTTCGGTGTCGTGCTGGGTGTGAAGGGGCTCGGCAGCGGCGGGTCGGTGGGCAGCCTGCTCACCGTGCTGCCGTTGGCGGTGGGCGCGGTCCTGCTGGCCGGCTTCGTCCGGCGGCAGCGGCGGCGGACCTGTCCGCTGGTGGACCTCAAGATGTTCGCCCGGCCTGCGTTCAGCACATCCGTCGGGTGCATCGTGCTGGCGATGCTCGCGCTGGTCGGCCTGGAACTGATCGCGGCGCAGTACCTGCAACTGGTGCTCGGGCTGTCACCGCTGGAGACCGGGCTGCGGCTGCTGCCCCTGACGTTCGCGGCGATGGCGGCCGGGCTGGCCGGGGCGCGGATGCTGCGGCGGTTCGGGCCGCGGCGGATGGTGTGCACCGGGTTCTGCGTCACGGCGTTCGCGGTGGTGCTGCTGACGGCGCTGGGCCGGACGGACGAGTGCGCGCTGATGCTGAGCGGGTTCGTGCTGCTCGGCTTCGGGCTGGAGACGACGCTGTTCGGGGCGTACGAGTCGATGCTGAGCGAGGCCCCGCAGGAGCAGGCCGGCGGTGCGGCGGCGATCGGGGAGACCTCGTACCAGCTCGGAGCCGGGATCGGGATCGCGCTGCTCGGCACGGTGATGAACGCGGCCTACGCGCCCGGGCTGTCGGGCGTTGCGGGTGTGCCGGCCTCGGCGTCCGCGTCCGCGGCCCATTCGCTGGGGGAGGCGTACGAGGTCTCCGCGCGGCTGGGCGGGCCCGCCGGTGCAGCGTTGCGGCATGCCGCCCGGGACGCGTTCGTGCACGGGCTGCATGTGACGTTGCTGGTGAGCGCGGGACTGCTGCTGCTCGGCGCGGTGATGGCCTTGCGGCTGCCGCGGGTCATGCAGTGCGAGCCGGGCCCGGTGGACCTGCCGGCCCCCCGGGACGCGGCGGACTCACGCGTCTCGGTGTGACGCCCCGCTCCCGGTTTGCGGCTACGGGTGGTGCCGGGGCGGGTGGGCGTCGTAGCGTCTGGTGAGCGGTGCTAGTTAAAGAGTCTCGGAGGGCGTCGATCATGTCCGGTTCGTCCAAGCTGCCTCCCTTCGATCCCGCCGACCCCCTCGGTCTGGACGACCTGCTGGAGCCGGAGGACCTCGGGATCAGGGACACCGTGCGGGCCTGGGCCGCCGACCGGGTGCTGCCGTACGTCGCCGAGTGGTACGAGAAGGGGGAGCTGCCGGGCATCCGGGAGCTGGCCAAGGAACTCGGCGGCATCGGCGCCCTCGGCATGTCCCTGGACGGGTACGGCTGCGCCGGGGCGTCCGCCGTGCAGTACGGACTCGCCTGCCTGGAGCTGGAGGCCGCCGACTCCGGCATCCGTTCCCTCGTCTCCGTGCAGGGCTCCCTCGCCATGTACGCCCTGCACCGGTTCGGCAGCGAGGAACAGAAGCAGCGGTGGCTGCCGCGCATGGCCGCCGGCGAGGTCATCGGCTGTTTCGGGCTGACCGAGCCCGACCACGGCTCCGACCCGGCCTCCATGCGGACGTACGCCAAGCGCGACGGCTCCGACTGGATTCTCAACGGCCGCAAGATGTGGATCACCAACGGCTCGGTCGCCGGAGTCGCGGTCGTGTGGGCACAGACCGACGACGGCATCCGCGGCTTCGCGGTGCCCACCGACAGTGACGGGTTCTCCGCACCCGAGATCAAGCACAAGTGGTCCCTCAGGGCCTCGGTCACCAGTGAGCTCGTGCTCGACGACGTCCGGCTGCCCGCCGATGCCGTCCTCCCGGAGGTCACCGGTCTGCGAGGACCCCTCAGCTGTCTCTCCCACGCCCGCTACGGAATCGTCTGGGGCGCCATGGGCGCGGCCCGCAGCAGTTTCGAGGCCGCGGTCGACTACGCGAAGTCACGGGAGCAGTTCGGGCGGCCCATCGGCGGCTTCCAGCTCACCCAGGCCAAACTCGCCGACATGGCGGTCGAACTGCACAAGGGGATTCTGCTCGCACATCATCTGGGGCGGCGTATGGACGCCGGCCGCCTGCGTCCGGAGCAGGTCAGCTTCGGCAAGCTCAACAACGTCCGCGAGGCGATCGAGATCTGCCGCACGGCCCGGACCATTCTCGGCGCCAACGGGATCTCGCTGGAATATCCCGTGATGCGGCACGCCACCAACCTCGAGTCGGTGCTCACCTATGAGGGCACCGTCGAGATGCACCAGCTCGTGCTGGGCAAGGCGCTCACCGGACTCGACGCCTTTCGGTAGACCGGTCCGGTAACCCTGCGCGGGGGCAGGGCCGGTGAGCGGCCCTGCCTCAGCTCTGGTTGAAGAAGCCGTCCGCGCGGTGCGCGGCCGGGTCGCCGTTGACGATCTCGGTGTTGGCGGGGGTCAGCAGGAACACGCGGGTCGACACTCTCTCGATCGAACCGCGCAGGCCGAAGATCAGCCCGGCCGCGAAGTCGACCACGCGCTTGGCGTCGGAGGCCTCCATGGCCGTGAGGTTCATGATGACCGGCACACCCTCGCGGAACAGCTCGCCGATGGCGCGTGCGTCCCGGAAGCTGTCCGGGGTCACCGTGCCGATGCGGCGGCCCTTCTCCTCGGCGACGTCCGAGGCCACCTTGACGCGCGGATCAGTGACCCAGGCCTCCCCGGGCTCGGTCCCGTCGGAGTAGTCGTCGTCGTAGTAACGCTCGTCTTCGTTGTCGTCGACGAGGCCAAGCCAGGCACTTGCCTTGCGTACCGATCCCATGGACGCCTCCTCTCACAGCGGTCTTTCTGCTTTCCGCATCCCTATGGTCGTCCATGATGCGGATGGCGCGCCAAGTGGATAGACGCCGCACGGGGGGTTTGTGACGGTACTGGTGCACAGCGAATCCGTCGAGAGTCCGTGTGTCCCAAGGGCCGTTTCCCAAACGGCTGCTGACTGTGAGTGAAATATGATTCTTCTCGCCGTACGGGTGACGGCCGGGGCGTACGGGTGAATGCGTGCACCGATACGATGCCGCAGCTCAGCATCGTTACGAAGCTCGGGGGAGCGTTGTGTTCGGAATCGTCAGGCCCTGTAGACACCGGCTCGGAGAGAAGCTCACGAGCCAGTGGATGGCGCATTTGTGCGGGCTCTGCCTCGCACTGCGCGGTGACCACGGACAGTTCGCGCGGATAGTGACGAACTATGACGGACTGCTCATATCGGTTTTGACGGAAGCTCAGACGGAGAGTGACGGTGCCGGGCGGCGAAAGGCCGGACCGTGCCCGCTGCGCGGCATGCGCACCGCCTCCGTCGCGCACGGCGAGGGGGCCCGGCTGGCGGCAGCCGTCTCCCTGGTGCTGGCCTCGGCGAAGGTGCGCGACCACGTCACCGACGGTGACGGGCTGTTGGCCCGCAAACCGGTGGCGCGTGCCGCGCGCCGGGTCGCAGCGAGCTGGGACACGGCCGGAGCCCGGACCGGCACCGCCGTGGGATTCGACACCGCCCTCCTGGTGGACGCCGTGGACCGGCAGGCCGGGATCGAGGCGCTGGCCGGTCCCGGGACGCCGCTCCTGACGGTCACCGAACCGACCGAGACCGCGACCGCCGCCGCCTTCGCGCACACGGCGATCCTCGCCGGCCGGCCGCGGAACGCCCAGCCGCTCGCCGAGGCCGGACGGCTCTTCGGGCGCCTCGCGCATCTGCTGGACGCCGTGGAGGACCAGCACGCTGACGCGACGTCAGGCGCCTGGAACCCGATCGCGGCGACCGGCACTCCTCTGGCGGAGGTCCGCCGGATCGCCGACGACGCGGTGCACGGTGTCGGGCTGGCGTTGCGCGACGTCGAGTTCGCCGACGCGCGACTCGTCCATCTGCTGCTCGTGCACGAACTGCGGCGCTCGGTGGACCGGGCCTTCGGCACGGTGCCGGTGTGCGCCTCCCCCCAGGGCGGCGGGCCCTACGGACAGCAGGGACCCCACGGACAGCAGCCGCCAGGGCCCTACGGCTCCCCGCAGCACCCGTACGCCGGCGGCGGCGGAGATGCGTACGCCGGTGGCGGAGGGGTAATCGGCGGAGACGGGTTCGGTGGCGGCGGTTTCGCCGGGGGTGGTTTCGGCGGGAATGGTTTCGGTGGCGGCGCGCCGGTGCCGCAACCGCCCCGCCGACGTGGGTTCTGGGCCGGCTGCGGGATGTTCTGGCTGCTGTGCTGCACCTGCAAGCTGTGCTGCGCCAAGGAGTACGAGGGGCCGTGGTCGCGGAAGAGGCGCGAAGGTGCCTGCCGGGACTGCGACTGCGACGGGTGCGACTGCTGCTGCCCCTGACGCGGCGGACCCGCCACCGTGTGGCAGGGCCGCCCGGGTGACGACGGACGCGTCCCAGGGCCGGCGGCGGCACGAGCGGCGCGTCGTGTCGATGCGGGCGCCGTACGAACCGCTCGCGCTCACCGGCGCTCTCCCTCAGGCATGAGGGCTTATCCGGACGGTTGACTTCCGGACATCCCCGGGCCCTGGCGGGCCGACGACGGCGCGGTCGGCCGACCGCGCCGGAAGCGGACGCGCTCACCGTGGACGGGCAGTCCTTCGACGGTGAGGTCCGGCTCGCGGCCGACCCCGGCCCCGCGCGCGGCGCTTGGGTGGCGCGCGGCGAGCCATGGCTGGTCGTGCTGGTGCGCGAGAGGGCGGGGGCGCATGCTACTGCGCCCCCGGAGTCCTCCGCGCACCGGGTGTTCCGCGCCTTCGGGGGCACGCGTACGACCTGCGTCGGACGTTCCGCACCTGGCGGGGCACGGGTACGACCCGCGCCGGGCGGTGCCGGGGCGCTTCACGCCGTACGACATCTGCCGCACGGTCAGGATGGCGTACGCCGCCCTTTCGCCGACCGCTTCGTCTGGACCTTTCGCCGCCGAGAACACCCTGGAGGCCGAGGTCGCGGCGGGGGAGCGTGCGCTGGTGCGAGGAGCGGGCGCCGGGCCCGGAAGCCGGCCACGAGGCGGCTTCGTCAAGAACTCCCAAAGGTTGAAGTCCGAAAGGCACTCTTGCGCCGACCGGCCGTTCGGCCGAATACTCCCCCTCAGCGCTTGTCAGGGGCACGGCATGTCCGGAATCCGGACGGCTGGTCTCTGACTGCGCCTCACGGGCCCACAACCCCACGAGGGCCCCCGACTTCCTTTGTGGAGGAACGAAAAGTGAGGATCAAGCGCACCACCCCCCGCAGTGGCATTTCGAGACGGACCCGGCTGATCGCCGTTTCCACCGGCCTCGTCGCCGCCGCAGCGATCGCGATCCCCAGCGCGAACGCCTCCGACGCCCCCACCACCTTCAGCGCCGCCGAACTCAAGAGCGCCAGCGGTTCCTTGCTGAAGGCCGACGTCCCGGGCACCGCCTGGGCCGTCGACAGCAAGACCGACCGCGTACTCCTGACCGTCGACAGCACGGTCACCCAGTCCGAGATAGCGAAGATCAAGCAGCAGGCCGGCGCCAACGCCGACGCGCTCACGATCAAGCGCGTCCCCGGCAAGTTCAGCAAGCTCATCCAGGGCGGCGACGCCATCTATGCGAGTAGCTGGCGCTGCTCCCTCGGCTTCAACGTCCGTGCCAGCAACGGCACCGAGTACTTCCTGACCGCCGGTCACTGCACCGACGGCGCGGGCACCTGGTACTCCAACTCCGGCCGCACCTCGGTCATCGGCTCGACCGCCGGCTCCAGCTTCCCGGGCAACGACTACGGCATCGTGCGCTACAGCGGGTCCGTCAGCCGCCCCGGCACCGCGAACGGCGTGGACATCACGCGCGCGGCCACCCCGAGCGTGGGCACCACCGTCATCCGCGACGGATCCACGACCGGCACGCGCAGCGGCCGTGTCACCGCCCTCAACGCCACCGTCAACTACGGTGGCGGCGACATCGTCTCCGGCCTGATCCAGACCACCGTCTGCGCCGAGCCCGGTGACTCCGGCGGTTCGCTCTACGGCAGCAACGGCACGGCGTACGGTCTGACCTCCGGCGGCAGCGGCAACTGCTCCTCCGGTGGCACGACGTTCTTCCAGCCCGTCACGGAGGCCCTGAGCGCCTACGGCGTCAGCGTCTACTAGGCCCCCGGCGGCAGTTCGCGGCACCTTGTGGCCCCCGCACGCACCGCGTGCGGGGGCTTCACGCTGGGTGCGGGCGTCCTTCCGGGAAGGGCGGCGCGGGGTGAAATCCGGCCATGGGCAGACCGCGTAGAGTGCGCGCACATTACTCGCGCGTAATGTTTGCAGTCAGAACGTGCGGGGATTGGGTCCGATTTGACCGTGAGCGGTCAACTTGAGGGGTGCGCGAAGCGCCGTCTACGCGCGTCTCGAACTCACCCTTGTGTGCTCCCCGTTGCCCTCGGAATAGTGGGCGCTCGTCAACGAGGCCCTTCCGGCCCGTGAGGTCCCCACAACCTCTCGCGCCGACCCCCCACAGGAGGACAGAAGTTGAAGCACCGACGCATACCCAAGCGGCGTGCGGCCGTGGCAGGTGCGGGCATCACCGCACTCGTCGCCGCGGGAGTGACGTTCCAGACCGCGAACGCCAGTGAGACACCTGAGGCGTCCGCACCCCGGGCCCTGTCGGTCACGGCGGCCGGAAAACTCGCCTCGGCGCTGGCCGAGGACCTGGGCGGTGACGCGGCCGGGACCTACTACGACACCAAGAGCAAGAGCCTCGTGGTGAACGTGCTCGACGAGGCCGCTGCGCAGGCCGTCGAGAAGGCCGGCGCCAAGGCGAGAGTCGTGGCGAACTCCCTCACCGAACTCGACAGCGCTCGCAGCACACTGAAGCAGGACGCGACGATCCCGGGTACGGCCTGGGTGACCGACCCGACGACGAACAAGGTCGTCGTGACCGCCGACCGCACGGTCTCCGAGGCCGAGTGGGCGACGCTGACGAAGGTCGTGGACGGGCTCGGGGCGAAGGCCGAACTCAAGCGGTCCAAGGGGGAGTACAAGCCCTTCATCGCCGGTGGCGACGCGATCACGGGCGGCGGCGGGCGCTGCTCGCTCGGCTTCAACGTGGTCAAGGGCGGCGAGCCGTTCTTCCTGACCGCCGGGCACTGCACCGAGGGCATCTCCGCCTGGTCGGACTCCAGCGGCAAGGCGATCGGCACCAACGCGGACTCCAGCTTCCCGGACGACGACTACGGGCTGGTCAAGTACACCGCGGAGGTTGCCCACCCGAGTGAGGTGAACCTGTACGACGGGTCCACCCGGAAGATCTCGGGCGCCGTGGACGCGACCGTCGGCATGGCGGTCACCCGGAGCGGATCGACCACGCAGGTGCACGAGGGCGAGGTCACGGGACTGGACGCCACCGTGAACTACGGCAACGGCGACATCGTCAACGGGCTGATCCAGACCGACGTGTGCGCGGAGCCGGGTGACAGCGGCGGGTCACTGTTCTCGGGCGACAAGGCGGTCGGGCTCACCTCCGGCGGCAGCGGTGACTGCACCTCGGGCGGGGAGACGTTCTTCCAGCCGGTGACCGAGGCGCTGTCGGCGACCGGGACGCAGATCGGCTGACACGCTGAGTGTGAAGTCCCGCCCCTTGTGCGAGGGGCGGGACCTTTTTTGCGGGTATTTCCGGTGGAGGTGCGCGTCGTCTGCGCCTGTTCGCCGGGTGGTGGGTCAGACCGCACGGGGGGAACGCGTCCGCTTCGCCTGACCGCCGGGTGCGGGGCGGGCCGCGCCGGGGGTGCGCGTCTTCGCCTCGCGCCGGGTGGTGGGTCGGGGCAGCGTCGGGGGGTGTCCGTCCTCGGAACGGCGCGATGGGCTCGGACGCCGACTGACTGTTCGTCGACGCGCCAACCGCTGCGGGCGGACGCCCCCCGCCACGTCCCCTTCGCGCCGTGCGCGGGCACGCCGCCGGTGACCTGGAGGCGGACCCCGCCGGTCTGCTCCACGCGGGTCGAGGTGGAGGTGAGGGCCGGGTGGGCGTCCGTGTCGAGGAAGTCGGCGCCGCGCGGACGCCGGTGACGCGTGGCGTTCGCGGGTCTGGGCGCTCGTCGCACGCCGACGACGAGCAGGGTGGCCCGCGGGGTGACGGCGTCTCTCACCTCGGCGCGGAACGGGCTGTGCGGCATGCCTCCACGGTCGGGGGCCACAGGTGTTTCCGCAGGTGGGACGGGGTCGAACGGATGTCGTACATACATTCGAGGATGGGGGTATGGTGGGGGTGTTGCTGGGAACAGATGTTCGAGAGCTGGTGTGGCTCACGAGTGCGGGAGGTGCGTGTGCCGGGGTTCACGCATCTGCACACCGTCTCCGGATTCTCGGTGCGCCATGGAGCCTCGCACCCGGAGCGGCTGGCCGAGTGTGCCTCCGAGCGGGGCATGGACGCCCTGGCGCTGACCGATCGCGACACGCTCGCCGGCGCGGTCCGGTTCTCCAAGGCCTGCGGGAAGACGGGGGTCCGTCCGCTGTTCGGGGTCGATCTGGCCGTGGCGGGTGCGGAGCCCGGGGCCGAGCAGCGGGGGCGGCGGCGCCGGACCCCGGTGCGGGGTGGTGCCTTCGTCGACGAATCGGCCCCTCGTGTGATCTTCCTCGCCCGGGACGGTGCCCGGGGCTGGGGGGAGCTGTGCCGGCTCGTCTCGGCCGCCCACGAGGGGGAGAGGACGACGCCCCTGCTGCCCTGGGGGAGCCGTCCTGCCGAAGGGCTGACCGTGCTGCTCGGACCGGAATCGGATGTCGGACGCGCCCTGGCCGCGGGGCGGCCCGACCGTGCGGCCCGGCTGCTCGTGCCCTGGCGGGAGAACTACGGCGACGACCTGCGGCTGGAGGCCGTTTGGCACGGTCGGAAAGGTACAGGGCCCGGGTCGCTGCGGCTGGCCGCCCGTACCGTCGGCTTCGCCGCCGAGCAGCGGATCCGGCCCGTGCTCACCAACGCGGTGCGGTACGCCGACCCGGGGCTGGGGCCCGTCGCCGACGTCCTGGACGCCGCCCGGCGACTGGTGCCCATCGATCCGGCCGGGGAGCTGGACTCCGGCGAGGCGTGGCTCAAGGACGCCGGGGACATGTTCCGGGCGGCGGAGCGGATCGTGGAGGCCGCGGGGTTCCGGCGGGAGACCGCTCACCGGCTGGTGGAGCAGACGGAGGCCACGGCCGCCGAGTGTCTGGTGGACCCCGAGGGCGATCTCGGGATCGGCACCGTCCACTTTCCCGAGCCGCATCTGGTCGGCGCCGGACGCCGTACCGCCCAGCGGACGCTGGCCTCGCGGGCGGCGGCGGGGATGGTGCTGCGCGGGTACGACCGGCGGCGGGAGTACTGGGAGCGGATGCACCATGAGCTGGAGATCATCGCCCACCACGGATTCGCCTCCTACTTCCTGACCGTCGCCCAAGTGGTCGACGACATACGCGAGATGGGTATTCGGGTGGCCGCCCGGGGGTCCGGGGCCGGGTCGCTCGTCAACCATCTGCTCGGGATCGCGCACGCCGACCCGATCGAGCACCGGCTGCTGATGGAGCGGTTCCTGTCGAAGGAGCGGGTCGTGCTGCCCGACATCGACATCGACGTGGAGTCCGCGCGCCGGCTGGAGGTCTACCGCGCGATCATCGACCGGTTCGGCACCGAGCGGGTCGCGACGGTCGCCATGCCGGAGACGTATCGCGTACGGCACGCCATCCGTGACGTGGGGGCCGCCCTGTCCATGGACCCGGCCGAGATCGACCGTATCGCCAAGTCCTTTCCGCACATCCGGGCCCGGGACGCCCGCGCCGCGCTGGCGGAACTGCCCGAGCTGCGCGCGCTGGCGGGGGAGAAGGAGAAGTACGGCAGGCTGTGGGAGCTGGTCGAGGCGCTGGACGCCCTGCCGCGCGGGGTCGCCATGCACCCGTGCGGGGTGCTGCTGTCCGACACCTCCCTGCCGGCGCGTACCCCGGTCATGCCGACCAGCGGCGAGGGCTTTCCGATGTCGCAGTTCGACAAGGACGACGTCGAGGAGCTCGGGCTGCTGAAGCTCGATGTGCTGGGTGTGCGGATGCAGTCGGCCATGGCGCACGCGGTGCAGGAGGTGGAGCGGGTCTCGGGGAAGAGGGTCGATCTGGACGCGCTGTCGCCGGACGACCCCGCGACGTACCGGCTGATCCAGTCCACCGAGACGCTCGGGTGCTTCCAGATCGAGTCGCCCGGGCAGCGGGATCTGGTGGGGCGGCTCCAGCCGGCCGGCTTCCACGACCTCGTCGTCGACATCTCACTGTTCCGGCCCGGCCCGGTCGCGGCCGACATGGTGCGGCCGTTCATCGAGGCGCGGCACGGACGGGCGCCGATCCGGTATCCGCACCCGGATCTGGAGGGGCCGCTGAAGGAGACCTACGGGGTCGTCGTCTTCCACGAGCAGATCATCGACATCGTCGACATCATGACCGGCTGCGGGCGCGGCGAGGCCGACCGGGTGCGGCGCGGGCTGTCGGACGCGGAGTCGCAGGGGCGGATCAAGGTGTGGTTCGCGCAGCACGCGGCGGCGAACGGCTATGACGCGGAAACGATCCAGCGGACCTGGGAGATCGTCGAGGCCTTCGGTTCGTACGGCTTCTGCAAGGCGCACGCGGTCGCCTTCGCCGTGCCGACGTACCAGTCGGCGTGGCTGAAAACCCATCACCCGGCCGCCTTCTACGCGGGGTTGCTGACGCACGACCCCGGGATGTACCCGAAACGGCTGCTGCTGGCGGACGCGCGGCGGCGCGGGGTGCCCGTGCTGCCGTTGGACGTGAACACATCGGGAGTCGCCCATCGTATCGAACTGGTGTCCGGTAAATGGGGACTGCGGCTGGCGCTCTCCGATGTGCACGGCATCAGCGAGGCCGAGGCGGCGCGGATCGCCGAGGGGCAGCCGTACGCCTCGCTGGTCGACTTCTGGGAGCGGGGCCGCCCCAGCCGTCCGCTGGCCCAGCGGCTCGCGCAGGTGGGAGCGCTGGACGCGTTCGGCGCCAACCGCCGGGATCTGCAACTGCATCTGACCGAGCTGCACCGGGGTGCCCGGGGTGCGGGCGGCGGGCAGCTCCCCCTGGCCGGAGGCCGGAAGACCGCTCCGGCCGGGCTGCCCGACCTCACCTCCTCGGAACGGCTCAGCGCCGAGCTGGGCGTGCTGTCCATGGACGCCTCACGCAATCTGATGGACGACCACCGGCAGTTCCTCGACGAGCTGGGCGTGGTGTCGGCGCGGCGGCTGCGCGAGGCCCGGCACGGGGAGACGGTGCTGGTCGCGGGCGCCAAGGCGGCCACCCAGACACCGCCGATCCGGTCCGGCAAGCGGGTCATCTTCAGCACCCTGGACGACGGCACGGGCCTGGTCGACCTCGCCTTCTTCGACGACTCCCACGACGTCTGCGCCCACACCGTCTTCCACTCCTGGCTGCTGCTGGTGCGCGGGGTGGTGCAGCGCCGCGGTCCGCGCAGCCTCAGCGTGGTGGGCGCCGCCGCCTGGAACCTCGCGGATCTGCTGGACGTGCGCCGGGAGGAAGGGCTGGAGGGGGTCGCGGCCCGGCTGGCCGGCCCCGGCGGAGGCGATGCCGGTGATGAGGGTTCCGGCGATGACGCTTCCGGCGGCGACGGCGAGGGGGCCGCGCGCCGGCGGCTCGCCGGGTCGGACGGAGCGCCCGCGTCGACGGGCTCCGCGGCCAGGGATCCGATGGAGCAGCGGAAGATCCGCATGCCCACGGGGTACGAGATGCACCCCTGGGCCGATCTGCGTCCGGCGGGCGAAGGGCCCGCGAACACGAGGAAGTTGTGGCACCAGAGTCCGGGGAGTGCGGGATGACCATCCTCTGCGTACGTTTCCAGCTGCCTCCGGCGAGCGAGGCCGACCTGCCCCACCTGCTCGGGATGCTCGAGGAGTTCACCCCTGTCGTCCAGGCCCTGCCACCGGACGGGGCGCTGGCCGACCTGCGCGGCGCCGAGCGGTACTTCGGGCGGGACGCCGTCGAACTGGCCTCGGTGATCCGGGTGCGGTCACTCGCGCTGTACGGCGTCGACTGCGTGGTCGGGGCGGGGCCCGGGCCGATGCTGGCCCGGATGGCGCTGCGCGACGCCGTGCCCGGGGTGACGTGTGCGGTGCCCGGCGAGCCGGGCGCCATCAGGGAGTTCCTCGCGGACAAGCCCGTCGCCGAGCTGCCCGGTGTGGGCACCGCGACCGCCCGCACGCTGGGAGACTACGGTCTCGACACCCTCGGCCGGGTCGCCGCCGCACCGCTGTCCACGCTCCAGCGGCTGGTCGGTGCCAAGGCCGGCCGCGAGCTGCGTGAGAAGGCGAACGGCGTCGACCGCGGACGGGTCGTGCCGAACGCCGTCTCCCGGTCCCTCGCCACGGAACGCCCCTTCGGACGCGACGAACTGGACCCGGACCGGCACCGCCGGGCGCTGCTGTCGGCCGCCGAGGAGATCGGTGCCCGGCTGCGTGCCCTGGAGAAGGTCTGCCGCACGCTCACCCTGACCGTGCGCTACGCCGACCGGTCCGCCACCACCCGCAGTCGCACCCTGCCCGAACCGACCGCGCACTCCCCGGCGCTGACCAGGGCCGCGTACGGCATGTACGAGGCGCTCGGACTGCAGCGGGCCCGGGTGCGGGCGATCGCACTGCGCGCCGAGGGGCTCGACCCCGCCGACCAGGCCTCCCATCAGCTGACCTTCGACCCGGTGGACGAGAAGGTCCGCCGTATCGAGGAGGTCGCGGATCGCGCGCGAGCCAAGTTCGGGCCACGGGCGGTGATGCCCGGGGGGCTAGGGGGGCGGGCGGCGTAGAGCCTTCCGCGTGACGTCAGTTGGCCCACGGCGGCATGATGCGGGTGCCGTCGGCCAGTCGTGCCTCCAGGCCGATCGAGGTGGTGACCCAGGAGGACGCGGTCCGGTCGGTCGGGTTCTCGACGGTCAGGGTGGCGCCGGGGTTGATGATCACCGTGTCGCCCGCGGCGATCCGCTCGGTGCGGCCGTCGAGGGTGATCAGCAGTTCGCCGTCGAGCAGATGGAAGATCTCCTCGCGGCTGACCGTGTGCGCGGGTGCCTTGAGGCCGGGCGGGATCTCGCCGCGCCAGGCGCACAGCTCCTCGCTGCCGCTGCTCGGGGTGGCGTACGAGACGAAACGGGCGCCGTGGATCTCGTGGGTGACGGCTTCGGACGAGCGGACGACGGGCATGAGGCCTCCAAGTGGTGGAGGGGGGTTTAATGATTTTTTGGTGATAAGCCATGGGTGGGGGCTGGGAGGGGCCCCGC
>NZ_JBEOSZ010000072.1:0-26720 GCF_040303285.1 Streptomyces sp. NPDC096046
GCCACGACCCGCCCGGCCTGTTGCAGGGCCTCGACGACGTGCAGCTTCTGCTCGGCACGTACGTCCAGTACGTGGGCTTCCGGCCGGCCCTCCTCCCCAAGCTCTTCGAGCAGGGGGAACCCCAGAGCACGCACCGGACGCCGCCCCTCCATGGCCAAACGCTGCCCGCCGCGGCACCAGGGCCTGCCCGATAGGTCAGTGACGAGCTGGACCGCCGATCGTTCAGCACTGCGTCCGGGCAGTGTCCACGCGATTCGACAAGAGGGCGTATGTCTTTTACGGCACCTTGACCGTCGCAGCTCCGCGCCTCCGGCTTTGCGCATGACCCACCAACAACCTAGTTTCTAGCGCGAGCTGAGGAACTCGATCGCCCGCTGGGTCAGGAGCTTGGCAGCGTCCGGGTCGTAGGACGGCAGCGAATTGTCCGCGAACAGGTGCTGGTCTCCGGGGTACAGGAACATCTCCGCATCAGCGCGGTCGGAGACGAGCGCGCAGGCGGCGTCGATGTCCTCGGCGAAGAACGGATCGGCTTCCTTCGCATGCACCTGCACCGGCACGCCGTCAGGCCACGCCGCGCCGAACTCCGACACGGGGATGCAGGCGTGGAACAGGAGCGCGCCCCGCGCGCCCGCCCGCGTCTGCGCCAGCTTCTGGGCGGGCAGCACACCGAGTGAGAAGCCGGCGTAAACGGCGTCCTGCGGCAGGAGTTCGGCCGCGCGGACGCCGCGCTCGGTCATCTCGCCGAAGCCGAGCTGCTCGACGTAGCCCTGGCCCTCTTCGAGGGAGTCGAAGGTGCGTCCGGCGAAGAGGTCGGGCGTGTGGACGGTGTGGCCGACCGCGCGGAGTTCGTCGGCGAAAGCGGCGACTCCGGGCGTCAGTCCCTGCGAGTGATGGAACAGTACGACCTCTGTCATGCCCAAACCCCTTGCTCGCGGGTAGCGAATGATCCGGAAGTTTAGAATAATCGAAGAGTGTCGAACAATCCCCGTCTCCCCGACTACGACGTTTCCGACGTCACAGATGTGACAGCCCCGGCCCAGCTCCGCGCGCTGGCCAACCCGCTGCGCAACGCCGTCCTTGAGCTGCTCCTCGAACGCGCCGCGACGGTGAGCGAACTGGCCGCTGCACTCGGCCGCCCCAAGAGCACGGTCGCGCACCACGTGAGCGTCCTGGTGGATGCCCAGCTGCTGAAAGTCGTGCGGACCCGCCGGGTGCGGGCCATTGATGAGCGCTACTACGGCCGCATCGCGCGCATCTTCCGCGTCGGCACGGTCAGCCCCACAGACGGGGCCGAGGGGCCCTACTGCAACAACGATCTCGCCACGGCCGCGGCCGAGTCGGCCTCCGCACATCAGGCGGATCAGCTCTCCTCGATCGTGCGGCATGTGCGGATCCCGCGGGAGCAGGCCCGCGAGTTCTGGGCGCGGGTGCTGGAGCTTGCCAACGACTACGCCCAACTGCCCCGCGGAGGCGATGTGGTGTACGGCTTCGCTGCCGGGCTCTACCCGACCGACTGTCCGGCGCTGCCTGAGGCCGAGTCTGCGACGGACTGACCTGTACCGCAGGTCGTGTCGTCCGCAGCCACGGCCTGCAGCACTCGAACCTCCACCACCCTGGCCCCATCAGGCAGCAACCCACCGAGTCACATGACCTGTCGGACAGGCACTAGCACTAGGACCACGGCAGCATCGGATAGCTCCCGGTGTTCGTCGGCGCGTGCTCCGGCAGCCACAGCACGGCGACCGCCCCCTCGGCCGGCAGATGTTCCGGTGTGCCCGGGGTGCGGACGTTGCGGAAGGTCAGCCGGGCGCCCAGCACCCGGGCCTGCCCGGCCGCGATGGTCAGGCCGAGTCCGTGGCCGTGTCCGGCGCGGTCCGCGCTGCCGGTGCGGAAGCGGCTCGGCCCCTCGGCGAGCAGGTCCTCGGGGAAGCCCGGGCCGTGGTCGCGCACCCGGATGACCCGGCCCTCGACGCTGACCTCGATGGGCGGCTTGCCGTGCCGGGCCGCGTTGGCCAGCAGGTTGAACAGCACGCGCTCCAGGCGGCGCGGGTCGGTGGTGACCTCCGACTCGTGCACGATCCGCACCGTGCTGGCCGGATCCTTGGCCGCCACCCGCCGGGCGACGAACTCCCCGAGCATGATGTCCTGCAGCTCCGCCCGCTCGGAGGCCCCGTCGAGGCGGGCCACCTCCAGCACGTCCTCGACCAGCGTGCGCATGGCTTTCGCCCGGTCCAGCACCAGTTCGGTCGGGCGCCCGGGCGGCAGCAGCTCGGCGGCGGTCAGCAGTCCGGTCACCGGAGTGCGCAGCTCGTGCGCGATGTCGGCGGTGACCCGCCGCTCGGCCTCGATGCGCTGCCGCAGCGCGTCCGCCATGGCGTCCACCGCGCTCGCCAGGTCGTCCGTCTCGTCCCGCACGACCCCGCCCATGGCGTCCCGCACGCGCACGTCCGTCTCGCCGCCCGCCAGCTGGTTGGCCGCGACGGCCGCCTTGCGCAGCCGCCGCGAGAGATGCCCGCCGATGAGCACCCCGAGGGCGCTTCCGCCGAGGACCACGGCGATGGACCCGATCAGCAGGGCCTGGTCCAGGTCCTGGAGGATGTCCGAGCTGCGGTCGGTGAAGCCCGAGTGCAGGGACATCACCTGGCCGTTCTTCAGCGGCACGGCGGCCCATATGTCGGGCACGTCACCCGGACGGTCGGCCACGTAGGTCGCCCGCTGCCCCGCCTCGACCCGGTCCCGCAGCGCCTGCGGCAGGTCCGGGTCATTGATCTTGGTGTTGGGGAAGTTCATCCGCCCCGACAGCTCGAAGTTGCGCTGGGCGATCATGATCCGTTCGTCGGCGAGGTCCCGCGCGTTGTCCAGCATCGAGACCCGGGCGGCGTTGTGCACGACCAGGCTCAGTGCGATCGCCACCAGCGCCCCGACCAGCGCGATGGCCGCGCTCAGCTTCCATCTGAGGCCGGTGCGGATGCCCGCACGCTCCAAGCCCGCGGCGACCAGGCGCCGGAAGTGCCCCCTCATACCCCTGCCTAGGCCTTCAACTTGTAGCCGAAGCCACGGACCGTCTCGATCCGGTCCTGGCCGATCTTCTGCCGCAGTCGTTGCACGTGCACGTCGACCACACGGGTGTCCCCGCCCCAGCCGTAGTCCCAGACCCGCTCCAGCAGCTTGTCGCGGGAGAGCACCGTGCCCGGCGCGGAGGAGAACTCCAGCAGCAGCCGCATCTCGGTCGGTGTCAGCGCCACCGGCTGACCGGCGCGGCGCACCTCCATGCCCTCGGTGTCGACCTCCAGGTCACCGAAGGCCAGCGTTCCGCCGCTCGCCGGGGCGTCCGGCTCCTCGCCCCGGCCGCCGCCCGCGTGCCCGAAGCGGCGCAGCACCGCACGGATCCGGGCGACCAGCACCGCCCCGTCGAACGGTTTGGTCACGTAGTCGTCGGCGCCCGCCTCCAGGCCCAGCACGACGTCGATGGAGTCGGCCCGCGCCGACAGCATGATGACCGGGACGGTCGACTCGTCCCGGATGCGGCGGCACAGGCTGACCCCGTCGAGTCCGGGGACCATGACGTCCAGCAGCGCGATGTCGGGGCGGTCCGCCCGGAACGCCTCCAGGCCCGACAGCCCGTCGGGCATGGCGGTGACCACGAAGCCGTCCCGTTCCAGGGCGAGCTGCGTGGCCTCGCGGATGACGTCGTCGTCCTCGACGAACAGGACGTGGGTCTGGTCTGCCATCCCGGTGCTCTCAGTCCTTCGTGGTCCGTGGGGAGTGCGTTCTCTCTGTGGGGACGCACGGTCCGTGCGATGCGTTCACCGATGGGGTCGGTCCGAGCGGCCCGATCGGTTCACGCGGCCTTCCGCCCACGTCAGTTCGGGGGCGCCGGCGTAGGGCTGTCGCCGACGACCTTCCCGTAGTCGTTGTGTGTGCGGTACTTCTCCGCGAAGCGGCCGGCGGTCCATCTGTACGTGATCACGTTCTCCCCGGAGGGGCTCGACACCGGGTCGCCCTTCTCGTACACCTGCTTGGTCACGACCAGGTCGCCGCGGTCGATCTCCGCGTAGACGGGCGGCTCCTCGGCCTTGAACACATTCTCGTACGAGCCGTCCTGCTCGTGATACACGTAACTGCCCACACCCACCGCGTCACCGCAGGTCAGCACATTGACGACGACATCGTCCGCGGAGCCGCCGGTCAGGTTGCCGTAGGAGACGTCGACCGGGTACTCGTCGGCGACGCAGGGCTTCAGCTCGCGCTTCACCTCGGGCGCGACCTTCGGGTCGTCCTTGACGAGCTTGACCGCGTTCACGGTGTCAGGCGTCTTCGACGGAGCAGCGGACGCGGTGGCGGCACCCGCCACCGAGTCGGCGTGCGCCGGGCCCTCGTCTCGGGCACCGGTCCCGCCGGCACCGCACCCGGACACCAAAAGGGCGAGGGCGGTGGGCACGGCCAGTGCCGCGCCCACCGCCTGGATACCGCCCCGGGTTCGCGCAGAACCCTCGCCGGTCAGGCCGCGCACCGCTCCCGCTCCTCACGCTCCAGCGCGCGTGCGTCCAGATCGCGGGACTCCAGCTCCTCGCGGAGCCGGGCGA
The DNA here is from genome assembly GCF_040303285.1 of Streptomyces sp. NPDC096046. NCBI lineage: Bacteria > Bacillati > Actinomycetota > Actinomycetes > Kitasatosporales > Streptomycetaceae > Streptomyces > Streptomyces sp. NPDC096046. Next base: position 4,587 of record NZ_JBEOSZ010000072.1, read on the forward strand.
GCGCCCGGTGCAGCGTGCTCTTGACCGTTCCGGCCGACATGCCGAGGGCGGCGGCCGTCTCCTCCGTGGACATCTGCTCCCAGTGTCGCAGCACCACGACACTGCGCTGCTTCGGGGCGAGCACCTTCAGGATGTCCATCAGCAGGGCGCGGTCCGCGTGCTGCTCGGTGGCGTCGTCGACCGAGGCGTCCGGGAGCTGCTCGGTCGGGACCTCCTCCAGCTTCCGCGCCCGCCACCACTCCGTGCGGGTGTTGATCATCACCCGGCGCAGGTAGGCGTCGGCCAGCCGCTTGTCCTCGATGGTCTCCCAGCGGCCGTACGTCCGTACCAGCGCCGTCTGCAGCAGGTCCTGCGCATCGGTCGGGTCCGGGACCAGGCGGCGGGCACTGCGCAGCAGCGCGTCCTGCCGGGTGCGGACGTACTCCTCGAACTCGAGCACCTCGCCCTGCGCCATGGTGAACCGCCTCCCGTTTCCCCGTTCGGGCCGGCTCCCCGCCGCCCGTGCACTGCCTGTGTCTTCCGTCGTCCCGTGTCTTCCGGGAACGCGATTGAAGGTACGGAGGCGTTGTCACGGCGCTGTCCGAAGCAGCCTGCGGCCAGCGCTCGGCTGTCCGTCGGTTGTGTAACGGAAGTCGGAACGGGATAAGGAGGTGGGGGTCTTGGGGCCGGTTCAGGGTGGTTTGTCCACCCTGAGTTCTGTGACGGTCGGCGATCCGCCGCTGTGACCCTCCTGTGCGTCAGGTCAGCGGCAGCCGGTACGAACCGTCCTCCAGCGGCTCCACCAGGCCGTCCGCGACGAGGCCGTCCAACGCGCGGGCCCGCTGCACCGGCTCGTGCCACACCCGGTCCAGGGCCGCCTGCGGAACGGCCCCGTGCGCCTCCCGCAGCACCGCGAGCAGCCGCCCGCGCACCTGCCGGTCGGTGCCCGCGTAGGTCTGCCCGCGGCGCGGCGGACCGTCGTGCGCCGGCTTGCCCGCCAGCCGCCACGCACACTGCGCGGCGATCGGGCAGCGGTGGCACGACTCGCTCTTCGCCGTGCACACCAGCGCGCCCAGCTCCATGGAGGCGGCGGCCCAGCGGGCGGCGGTCGGCTCGTCCTCGGGCAGCAGCGCGCGGGCCAGCTTGCGCTCGGCGGCGGTCGTCGCGTTCGGCGGGTACTGCACGCCGGTGACCGCGCGGGCGAAGACCCGGCGCACGTTGGTGTCCAGCACCGGGTGCCGCTGCCCGTAGGCGAAGGAGGCGACGGCGGCGGCCGTGTACTCGCCGATGCCGGGCAGCGCCAGCAGCTGCGCGTGGTCGGCCGGTACGTCACCGCCGTGCCGTTCCGTTATGGCGACGGCGGCGCCGTGCAGCCGCAGCGCGCGGCGCGGGTAGCCGAGCCGGCCCCAGGCGCGGACGGCCTCGCCGGGCGCCTCCTTGGCCAGGTCGGCGGGGCGCGGCCAGCGCGCCAGCCACTGCTCGTAGACGGGCAGGACGCGGCTCACCGGCGTCTGCTGCAGCATGAACTCGCTGACCATCACCCCCCACGCCCCGGCTTCGGGGCGCCGCCACGGCAGGTCGCGGGCGTGGTCGCCGAACCAGTCGATGACGGGGGAGTGCAGGTTCTCTCCGAGGGGCGGGCCGGAGGGAGCGGCGGCGGAGGGGACGGCGGGGTGCGGGGGCTTCGTGGGAGCAGTCATGGCCCTTCGATGGTGCCACGCAGAGGTACCGAATCGGGCACTCCGCCACCCCACCGAGGCGGTGACCCGACGATCGGGAGGTCTCCGTTCGAGCGGCTGATCGTGAAGGGGCGCTGCTTCGGCCTCCTTCGTCCTCCCAGCGATTTTCCCACCGAAGGTCGTTCACCCGGCGTCGTCCTCAACTGCCCGGCGGGGCAAGCCGCTTCAGCCGGCTGCGATGCCGGGCGCACGATCCGGCCAAGGTGCCGGCCCCGGGGCGCGCGGGCGTCTCGGGCCGGCGGTGCGCCGTGCGGCCCGGCTCGTCGGCGCACGGGCGTCTCGTGCGAGGGAAATGGCGCCGTACCAGCGCCGGAGAGCAGTTCGACCGCTGCCCATGTCCCGTGCGATGCCTTCCAAGCTCATGGTCACGGACGGTAGGCGACAGGGCGACACCGTCGCCCTGTGTGATCATCTGCTCCCCACCCGACGAAAGGCAGGGTGGGGAACGCGATTTCCGGAATGATGATCCGGAAAAGTTGTGGCCCGGAGCGGCGGGTGGGACGGGTGAACGCGCCGATCTCTCGTATGGTTTGCGCCGTGGGATCTCTGCGCAATCCGGTCGGGCCGCTTCCCTCCTCCATCTACTGGCGTCGGAGGGTCGTACTGGTGTCTGTGGTCGCCCTGTTGGCGCTGCTGACCACCTGGATCGTGACCATGGGCGGCGGGGGCGGCAAGGACGGCGACGACGGCGCCGACGGCAAGAATCCCGCGCCTTCCATCATGCCCGGCCCGTCGAGTTCGGGACCGGCCATCAGCCAAGCCCCCGGCGGACGCGAGGAGTCGGGCGGCGGCGGCGGTTCCGGCGGCTCCTCGTCCGGGTCCGGCGACGGTTCGGGTGACGGCTCGGGCAACGGGTCGGGCGACGGTTCCGGCTCCGGCGGCGGTTCCGGCTCGGCCGGGTCCGGGGGGTCCGGCGGTTCCGGCGACTCGGGAAGCGGCACCACCGCGGGCGGCGTCGGCGAGGGCGACACCCTGCCGGCCGGTTCCACCCTGCCCAACTGCACCGCGAGCGCGGTCAAGTTCAGCCTGCGCAGCCGGCACAACACCTACGACCCCGAGCAGACGCCCACCTTCCTGCTGACCGCGCGGAACATCTCCGGCAGCGACTGCAAGATCGACCTCGGACCGAAGAACGCGGTGTTCACGATCGCCCCGGCGAGCGGCGACGACGACTACTGGTCCTCCGAGGACTGCCCCAAGGCCGCCGCGCACCAGCTGTACCGGGTCGCCGCCGGCAGCGGCATCACCTACACCGTGAAGTGGGACCGCAAGCCGAGCGCCCCCGAGTGCGCGACACCTCCGGCGGGTTCGGCCAAGGCGGGCACCTACCTGGTGGAGGCCAAGGCCCCGGGCTTCGCGAAGGTGCAGACGTCGTTCGTGCTCTCCGCCGACTAGGCCCTTCTGACGGATCTCCGCGGCGTCGCGACGCCCGGCACGCTCCCCCGCTCTCGGCTTCGCTCGAACGGGAGGGGCCCCCACCGCCGCACCCCAGAGCACGCACCGAACGCCGCTCCGTCTCCCACGGAGATCCATCAGAAGGGCCTGGACCGGAGAAGGCCGGAGGGCGGTACCCCTTGCCGGGTACCGCCCTCAGCCGTTCCAGCCGGGCCCGCCGTCCCCGTCAGACGTACCGCTCCAGGATCGACGACTCCGCCAGCCGCGACAGCCCCTCGCGGACGCTGCGCGCCCGGGCCTCGCCCACGCCGTCCACCGTCTGCAGATCGTCGACGCTCGCGGCGAGCAGCTTCTGCAGCCCGCCGAAGTGCTCGACGAGGCGGTCGATGATCGCGCCGGGGAGCCGGGGCACCTTGGCGAGGAGGCGGAAGCCGCGCGGGGACACCGCCGAGTCCAGCGTCTCGGGCGCGCCGGTGTAGCCCAACGCCCGTGCCACCGTGGACATCTCGAGCAGCTCGGCGTGGGTGAGGGCGTCGAGTTCGGCGAGGGCCTCGTCGACCGTGCGGGAGCGCTTGGCCGTGGGTTCGGGGACGTAGTCCCGCACGACCAGCTCGCGCTCGGGCTCCACGCCCGCGATCAGCTCGTCGAGCTGAAGCGCCAGCAGCCGGCCGTCCGTGCCCAGCTCCACCACGTACTCCGCGATCTCCGTGGCGATGCGGCGCACCATCTCCAGGCGCTGGGCGACCGCCGAGACGTCCCGGACGGTCACCAGGTCCTCGATCTCCAGCGCCGACAACGTGCCCGCGACCTCGTCGAGGCGCAGCTTGTAGCGCTCCAGGGTGGCGAGCGCCTGGTTGGCGCGGGACAGGATCGCCGCCGAGTCCTCCAGGACGCGGCGCTGACCGTCGACGTACAGGGCGATCAGCCGCATCGACTGGGAGACCGAGACGACCGGGAAACCGACCTGCTTGCTGACGCGGTCCGCGGTGCGGTGCCGGGTGCCGGTCTCCTCCGTCGGGATCGTCGGGTCCGGGACCAGCTGCACGCCCGCGCGCAGGATCTTCGACAGGTCCGAGGACAGCACGATGCCGCCGTCCAGCTTGCACAGCTCGCGCAGACGGGTCGCGGTGAACTCGACGTCCAGCACGAAACCGCCGCTGCACAGCGCCTCGACCGTCTTGTCGGAGCCGAGCACGATGAGCCCGCCGGTGTTGCCGCGGAGCACGCGCTCCAGGCCGTCACGCAGGGCGGTGCCGGGTGCCACGGCGCTCAGCGAGGCGCGCATCAGGCCATCGGTACCGGCGCTCCCGCCGGATTTTCCGGGAGCAGATGCCCGGTCGTTGGCTGCCACTGCACTCCTCCGGTCGCTGGTCCTGGGCGCCCCCGTGTCGCGCGCTCGGTTCGCACGGACGGGCGAGACCAGGGCAAAGTCTACCGGCGACCCTCCTCGTCCTGTGGGGCCTCTCTGCGACGGGACCGGGGAAGGACCCGCAGGGCGTCCGCTATGTCCGCGACTTCCAGGACCTTCATGCCCGCCGGGACCTTGCCCGGGTCGCCCGGGACCAGCGCGTGCGTGAACCCCAGACGGTGGGCTTCGGCCAGCCTGCGCTGCACTCCGGTGACCCGTCTCACCTCGCCCGCGAGGCCCACTTCGCCGATCGCGACGAGATTCTTCGGGAGAGGTGTGTCACTCGCCGCGCTCGCCAGGGCGAGCGCGACGGCCAGGTCCGCGGCGGGCTCCGAGAGCTTCACACCGCCGACCGTCGCGGAGTAGATGTCCCTTTTGCCCAAGGCGCTGATCCGCCCGCGCTGTTCCAGCACCGCGAGCATCATCGAGACGCGGGAGGTCTCCAGGCCCGAGGTGGTGCGGCGCGGGGAGGGGATCTGCGAGTCCACCGTGAGCGCCTGGACCTCGGCGACCAGGGGGCGGCGGCCCTCCAGGGTGACGGTCAGGCAGGTACCCGGGACGGGTTCGGCCCGGCGGGTCAGGAAGAGGCCGCTCGGGTCGGCGAGGCCCGTGATGCCCTCGTCGTGCAGCTCGAAGCAGCCGACCTCGTCGGTGGTGCCGTAGCGGTTCTTGACGCCGCGCACGAGACGCAGGCGGGCGTGCCGGTCGCCCTCGAAGGACAGCACGACGTCCACGAGGTGTTCCAGCAGGCGCGGGCCCGCGATCGCGCCGTCCTTGGTGACGTGGCCCACCAGCAGGGTGGACATGCCGCGTTCCTTGGAGGCCCGGATGAGCGCGCCCGCGACCTCCCGCACCTGGGCCATGCCGCCGGGCGCGCCGTCGATCTCGGGGGAGGCCACCGTCTGCACCGAGTCCATGATCAGCAGTGACGGCTTCACCGCGTCCAAGTGGCCCAGTACGGCCGCCAGATCCGTCTCGGCCGCCAGGTACAGGTGGTCGTCGATGGCTCCGATGCGGTCGGCGCGCAGCCGGACCTGGCTCGCCGACTCCTCACCCGTGACGTACAGCGTGCGGTGCTCGTCGCTCGCGGACTTGGCCGCCACGTCGAGCAGGAGCGTCGACTTGCCGACGCCCGGTTCGCCCGCGACCAGCACCACCGCGCCGGGCACCAGTCCGCCGCCGAGCACGCGGTCCAACTCCGGCACGCCGGTGGGGCGGGCGGTGGCCTGCCGGGCGTCCACCTGGCCGATGGGCAGGGCGGAGGTGGTGACCCGGCCCGGTGCCGTCGTACGCACCGCGGGCGCGCCGTACTCCTCGACCGTCCCCCAGGCCTGGCACTCGGGGCAGCGGCCGAGCCACTTCGCCGTCTGCCAGCCGCATTCGGTGCAACGGTAGGACGGTCGGTCCTTGGTGGTCTTCGTACGGGCAGCCATGGACGAAACCGTAGCCGCCGGCACTGACATCGCGGGGGCGGGCCGACGGCGGCCGGCTGTGCGCCAGGGGTCCGCCACTCCGCGCCAGCCGTGGAACCACCGGTTCATGTCCCCGATTGAGGGATCGTTTCACCCGTACGGATTAAATGTGCTCAAGCCGGCGGAAGGTACCACTCCCGGCCCCCTACGGTCGCCGAATGACGAGCAGTACTCCGGAGATCTCGACCCGCACGGCCGGCGCGCACCGGGCGCACCGGGAAGCGCGTGACCGCGGGGCTGCGCGCACACTGGCGCAGCGTCCGCCCGCACGCTACGAGCCCTACCTGGACGGCCTGTTCACCTACTGCCTGTCCGTGCTGTGCGACCACGAGGCCGCGACCGCCGCCCTGGGCGAGGTCCTCGCGCTCGCCGAGCGCCGCGGCCGGCACGTCCCGGAGGCACCCGCGGACCGCAGGGCCTGGCTCTACGCGATGGCCCGCTGGGCGTGCCTGCGCAAGCTGGCCCAGGCCAAGCAGAAACGTCAGAGCGGCCACGCCGCGGGCCGCACCGGGCGGCAGCGCCCCGACCGCACGGCCACCCCGGCCCCTTCCGAGGAGGTCCAGGAGCGGCGCCGTCGCGAACTGGCCCTGCTCGCCTGGCCGGAGGCCGCGGGCACCACCCCGGAGCAGCGGGAGGCGCTCGAACTGGCCGTGCGCCACCACCTCGCCGCCCGCGAGGTCGCCGCCGTCCTCGGCATGGACCCGGCCGCCGCCCGTGATCTGCTGGCCTCCGCCGCCTGCGAGGTGGAACGCACGCGTGCGGCCCTCGCCGTGGTCGAGACCGGGGCGTGTCCGAGCGTGGCGCACTTCGCCGGCGACGACCGGCTCGTGCTCGGCACGGCCCTGCGCCGCGAACTCGTCCGGCACGTCGACGACTGCCCGCGCTGCCGCCGCACCGCCGAGCGCGCCATCCCCGGCCGCTGGCCCGGCACCAGCGTCACGCCCGCCGAACTGCCCGTCCTGCCGGCACCCCGGGCGGCCCTGCACATCGCCATGGCGCACCATCCGCGCGGCGTCACACCCCGCTTCGACCGGCGCGGGTTCCCGATGGACCCCAAGGACCACGCCGCCCGCAGGGACCGCCTTCGCGCGCGTGCCGTCACCACGACCGTGGTCGCCACCGTCGTCGCCGCCCCGGTGCTCGCCCTGTGGGCGGCCTACCGGGGCACCCCGATCGGCGAGGGCCATGACGGCCGCTCGGCCTCCGCGCGTGAGGTGGACGACCCTTTCGGCCTGGACGGCGAGATGGCGGGCGGCGGCTACGAGAACACCGGCAACGCGAGCACCCGGCCCGGTCCCCGCTTCGGCGAGGACGGCAAGGCCGATGTCTCCGTGGAGGTCATCGGCGTCGCGGGAGCCGGCCGCACGACCGCCCTGGAGGTCACGGCGGACAACAGCGGCGACACCACCCTCGTCACCCTGACCGCCACCGGCCCCGCCCCGGTCCGCTGGTCGGCGTCCACGGGAGCCCCGTGGCTCTACCTCAGCCAGTCGTCGGGAACGCTCGGACCGGGCGAGTCGTTGACGATCAAGGTGTACGTCGACCCTCTGCGGGAGCCCGCCGGCCCCTGGCAGGCGCGTGTGGCGGTCGCACCGGTGGGCGCCGTCGTCCACATCGAGGGCTACGGCACCGCGCCCAGCCCTTCCGGCCCCGGCCCGGACCCCCGGCCCAGCCCGGGCCCGACCCGGCCCGATCCGACGCCCACGACCTCAGCCCCGGACCCGGACCCGACGCCGACCACCCCACCCCCGTCGCCCGACCCGGAGCCCACGCCCACGGACGCGGGCCCGAGCGATCCGACGGGCTCCACGCCACCGCCCTCGGACAGTGGCGACCCGAGCCCGGCCACGTCGTAGCCGACGCTCAGGTGACCGGATCCGCGGGATGGGGGGCCAGCAGCGGCAGCTGGGAGGCCAGCCGCTCCTCGCACAGCTCGACCAGCCGGTCGTAGCCGGCCTTGCCCATCAGCTCGATCAGCTCCGGGCGGTAGGAGACGTAGACGGGATCGCCCGCGCCGTGCGCCGAGGTCGCCGACGTGCACCACCAGTGCAGGTCGTGGCCGCCCGGCCCCCAGCCCCGGCGGTCGTACTCGCCGATCGACACCTGGAGGACGCGGGTGTCGTCGGGCCGGTCGATCCACTCGTACGTCCGGCGCACCGGCAGTTGCCAGCACACGTCCGGCTTGGTCTCCAGCGGCTCGCGGCCCTCCTTCAGGGCGAGGATGTGCAGCGAGCAGCCCATGCCGCCCGGGAAGCCGGGCCGGTTCTGGAAGATGCACGAGCCCTGGAAGGGCCGCGTCTGCCGCTCGCCGTCCTCGTCCTCGGATACCCAGCCGCCCCGCGTGCCCTCGGCGTGGTGCTGCCAGACGTCCGGCGTGAGCCTGGCCACGTGCTCGGCGACGCGCTTCTCGTCGTCCTCGTCGGAGAAGTGGGCACCCAGGGTGCAGCACCCGTCGTCCGCGCGGCCCGCCTGGATGCCCTGGCAGCCGCTGCCGAAGATGCAGTTCCAGCGAGAGGTCAGCCATGTCAGATCGCAGCGGAAGACCTGCTCGTCGTCCGCCGGATCAGGAAACTCCACCCACGCGCGAGCGAAGTCGAGCCCCTTCTCGTCGGGGACGAGGCCCGGTGATTTGTCGCGCTTCGCCTTTTTCGTCTTTGGCACGAGTCCAGGGTACGGGCCTTGTACCCCCGCCGAGGACGGCGGACGGCCCCGCGGGCAGTAGCGTGCCGTACATGAGACTCGGTGTCCTCGACGTGGGATCGAACACGGTGCATCTGCTCGTGGTGGACGCGCATCCCGGCGCGTGCCCGTTGCCCGCGCACTCGCACAAGGCCGAACTGCGCCTCGCCCAGCTCCTCGAAGAGGACGGCGCGATCGGCCCGCACGGCGTCGACCGGCTGGTATCGGTCATCCATGAGGCGCTCCAGGCCGCCGAGGACAAGGGCGTCGAGGAGATGCTGCCCTTCGCCACCTCCGCCGTACGCGAGGCCGGCAACGCCGACGACGTCCTCGCGCGGGTACGCAGCGAGACCGGCGTCGAGCTCCAGGTCCTCAGCGGCGAGGAGGAGGCCCGCCTCACCTTCCTCGCCGCCCGCCGCTGGTTCGGCTGGTCGGCCGGAAAGCTGCTGGTCCTGGACATCGGCGGCGGCTCCCTGGAGATCGCCTACGGCATGGACGAGGAGCCCGACGCGGCCGCCTCGCTGCCGCTGGGCGCCGGCCGCCTCACCGCCGGCTGGCTGCCCGGTGACCCGCCCGACCCGGCCGACGTCCGGGCCCTGCGCCGCCATGTCCGCACCGAGATCGCCCGCACGGTCGGCGAGTTCAGCCGCTTCGGCGCCCCCGACCACGTCGTCGCCACGTCCAAGACGTTCAAGCAGCTGGCCCGCATCGCCGGCGCGGCCCGCTCCGCCGAGGGCCTCTACGTCCAGCGCGAGCTCAAGCGGGAGTCCCTGGAGGGCTGGGTCCCGCGCCTGGCCGCCATGACGGAGCGGGAGCGCGCGGAGCTGCCCGGCGTGTCGGAGGGCAGGGCCGGCCAGCTCCTGGCGGGCGCCCTGGTGGCCGAGGCCGCGATGGACCTCTTCGGTGTGGAGCGCGTCGACATATGCCCCTGGGCGCTGCGGGAGGGCGTGATCCTGCGCCGCCTGGATCACATGGAGTCCGTGTAGGAGACCCGGCCACTATGGCAAACACCACAACGGCGAAGAGGCCCCCCGCCTCACCCCGACCACACCCCGTAATCTGTCCTGCATGGCAGAGCCAGCCGTGAAGATCCCGGACGCGAAGGTCGCCCTGTCGACGGCCTCGGTCTACCCGGAGTCGACGGCCACGGCCTTCGAGATCGCCGCGCGCCTCGGTTACGACGGAGTCGAGGTCATGGTCTGGACCGACCCGGTCAGCCAGGACATCGAGGCCCTGCGCAGACTCAGCGACTACCACCGGATCCCGATCCTGGCCGTGCACGCCCCCTGTCTGCTGATCACGCAGCGCGTCTGGTCCACCGACCCCTGGACCAAGCTCCAGCGGGCCCGCGCGGCCGCCGAGAAGCTCGAAGCGAGCACGGTCGTCGTCCACCCCCCGTTCCGCTGGCAGCGCCAGTACGCCCGGGACTTCGTCGCCGGCATCTGGCGCATGGCGAACGAGACGGACGTACGGTTCGCCGTCGAGAACATGTACCCCTGGCGCTACCGCGACCGCGAGATGCTCGCGTACGCACCCGACTGGGACGTGACGAAGGACGACTACCGGCACTTCACGATCGACCTCAGCCACACCGCGACGGCCCGCTCCGACGCGCTGGACATGGTCGACCGCATGGGGGACCGCCTCGGCCACGTCCACCTCGCCGACGGCCGGGGCTCCGCGAAGGACGAGCACCTGGTGCCCGGCCGTGGCACCCAGCCCTGCGCGGAGTTGCTGGAGCGGCTCGCGCGGACCGGCTTCGACGGGCACGTCGTCATCGAGGTCAACACCCGCCGCGCGATGTCGAGTGCGGAGCGCGAGGCCGACCTGGCGGAGGCCCTGGCCTTCACCCGCCTGCACCTGGCCTCGGCGGCGCGGGTGCCGCGCCGATGACCGACCGGCCACCGGCCGGCACCGGCCCCGCCGCCCGCCGCCGCGGCCGCCCCCCGCGCACCGCGTCGGCCGACACCCGCGACCGCATCCTGACCGCCGCCCGCGACGCGTTCTCCGAGCGCGGCTACGAGAGGACGTCCGTGCGCGGCATCGCCAAGTCCGCCGGCGTCGACTCGGCCCTCGTGCACCACTACTTCGGCACCAAGGAGCAGGTCTTCGAGGCGGCGATCACCCAGTCCTTCGGGCCGGTCCTGCAAGCCCCCCAGGCCATCGAGGAGGGCCCGCTCGACGGGGTGGGGGAGCGTCTGGCCCGCTTCTTCTTCGGCGTCTGGGAGAACCCGGCGACCCGCGCGCCCCTGCTGGCCGTGGTCCGCTCCGCCCTCACCAACGACACGGCGGCGGCCGTCTTCCGGCGGATCGTCGCCACCCAGGTGCTGCGCCGCATCGCCGTACGGCTGGAGCTGCCGGACGCCGAGCTGCGGGCCGAACTGGCGGCCGCCCAGCTCGTGGGAACCGCCATCCTGCGGTACGTCATCAGGGTCGAGCCGCTTGCCTCGGCGGACCCGGAGGAGGTCATCGCGCGGCTGGCCCCGGTCGTCCAGGGACATCTGACCGGTCCGTGAGGCCCGCCGGGTGACGTCGTCCGAGACAGCCATCCCGCATTCCGGACACTCCGTCCCGCCCACTGGAAGACGGGCGTACGCTCGGTAGCAGTCAGAAATCTCCGAATCCTCTGACGCCGTCTGTCGAAGGAGCGAGCGACGATGCCCGAGCTGAGGTCCCGCACAGTCACCCACGGCCGCAACATGGCGGGCGCCCGCGCCCTGATGCGCGCCTCCGGTGTACCGGGTGCGGACATCGGCCGCAAGCCGATCATCGCGGTCGCCAACAGCTTCACGGAGTTCGTGCCGGGGCACACGCACCTGGCGCCGGTCGGCCGGATCGTCAGCGAGGCGGTCGTCGCGGCCGGCGGCATCCCGCGCGAGTTCAACACGATCGCCGTCGACGACGGCATCGCCATGGGCCACGGCGGCATGCTCTACTCCCTGCCCTCCCGCGACCTGATCGCGGACAGCGTGGAGTACATGGTCGAGGCCCACTGCGCCGACGCCCTGATCTGCATCTCCAACTGCGACAAGATCACCCCGGGCATGCTGAACGCGGCCCTGCGGCTGAACATCCCGACGGTCTTCGTCTCCGGCGGCCCGATGGAGTCCGGCCGCGCCACCCTCGTCGACGGCACGGTCCGCACGCTCGACCTGGTCGACGCGATCTCCGACGCCGTGAACGACAAGATCTCGGACGAGGACATCCTCCGCATCGAGGAGAACGCCTGCCCGACCTGTGGCTCCTGTTCCGGCATGTTCACCGCCAACTCGATGAACTGCCTGACCGAGGCCATCGGCCTCTCCCTGCCGGGCAACGGCTCGGTCCTGGCCACCCACACCGCCCGCAGGCAGCTGTACGTCGACGCGGCGCACACGGTCATGGACATCACCCGCCGCTACTACGAGCAGGACGACGAGACGGTCCTGCCCCGCAGCGTGGCGTCCTTCGCGGCCTTCGAGAACGCCATGGCCCTCGACATCGCCATGGGCGGCTCCACCAACACGATCCTGCACCTGCTGGCCGCCGCCCAGGAGGCGGGCGTCCCCTTCGGCCTGGACGAGATCAACGCGGTCTCGCGCCGCGTGCCGTGCCTGGCCAAGGTCGCCCCGAACGTCGCCAAGGACCGCACCTACTACATGGAGGACGTGCACCGCGCCGGCGGCATCCCCGCCCTGCTCGGCGAGCTGCACCGGGCCGGCCTGCTCAACGAGGACGTCCACTCCGTGCACAGCCCGTCCCTCGCCGACTGGCTCAAGACCTGGGACGTGCGCGGTGGCTCCCCCTCCGCGAAGGCCGTCGAGCTGTGGCACGCGGCCCCCGGCTGCGTCCGCTCCGCCGAGGCCTTCTCCCAGTCCGAGCGCTGGGAGGCCCTGGACGAGGACGCCGAGGGCGGCTGCATCCGCTCCGCCGAGCACGCCTACTCCAAGGACGGCGGCCTCGCGGTCCTCAAGGGCAACCTGGCCGTGGACGGCTGCGTCGTGAAGACGGCCGGCGTCGACGAGTCCATCTGGACCTTCGAGGGCCCGGCGGTCGTCTGCGAGTCGCAGGAGGAGGCCGTCCAGAAGATCCTCACCCAGCAGGTCAAGGACGGCGACGTCGTCGTCATCCGCTACGAGGGCCCCAAGGGCGGCCCCGGCATGCAGGAGATGCTCTACCCGACCTCGTACCTGAAGGGCCGCGGCCTGGGGAAGACCTGCGCGCTGGTCACGGACGGCCGCTTCTCCGGCGGCACCTCCGGCCTCTCCATCGGCCACGCCTCGCCCGAGGCGGCCGCGGGCGGCACCATCGCCCTCGTCGAGGACGGCGACCGCATCCGCATCGACATCCCGAACCGTTCCATCGAGCTGCTGGTGGACGACGCCGAGCTGGCCCGCCGCGAGCAGGCGCTGAACGGCGTGTACGCCCCGAAGAACCGCGAGCGCAAGGTCTCGGCGGCGCTGCGCGCCTACGCGGCGATGGCGACCAGCGCGGACAAGGGCGCCGTGCGGGACGTGTCGAAGCTCGCCTGACCTCTTCTCGCACCGAGGGCCGCCTCCCGCTGCCGGGGGCGGCCCTCGCGCATGCCCGCCGGCTACCAGGCGGCCGGATCGCGCCCGTCGACGGCGAAGACGGTCCCGTCCGGCGCACTGCCGTAGACCCGGTCCCGCACGAGCACGGGCTCGGGGAGCGAGGCCGGGACCCGGTCCGACCGGCCACCCAGCCGGGGAGACGTCTGCCCGGCGAGCTTCCCGCGCCGCGCGTCGACGGCGAGCAGCCGCCCGTCCGGCGCCGTGACGTAGACATACCCGTCACCGGCGACCGGGGTGGACCCCCGCAGGATTCCCGTCTCCAGGCTCCACACCTGCTCGCGCGCCTCGACATCGACGGCCACCAGCGATCCCCCGGTCCCCATGAGGAAGGCGAGGTTCCCGCGCACCGCGCCATGGGCCTGCTGGAGGGGGACGGCGAGGGGCACCCGTCGGGTCTCACCCGTCTCCGGGGTGTAGCGGACCACGGCACGGGCGTCGCCGTGCATCGCGTCGACCGACAGGAGAAACACCGATCCGTCCGTCGCGCCCAAGGGCTCCAGCGTCCCGTCGAGCCGGGCGCCCGACCGCACGTCACCCGTCCGCGGGTCCACCACGCTGAGCCGGGTGCTCTCCCCGTCCCCCGACGCGCTGGTCGCGTACGCCAGCGGGTCACCGGTGAACGTGGCGAAGTACGGCACCTCATGGCCGGGGATCCGGTGACTCCACCGCGGGTCACCGGTGGCGCCGTCCACGCCGGTGACCTTCCCCCCGGCATCCCTGACCAGGAGCATGCCGCCGGCGTACACCGCACTGCCGGCCTCGGGTACGTCCCGCTGCCAACGCGCCTTGCCCGAGGCCGGATCGAGTGCCTCCAGGCGATACCCCCGGCCCGTCGAGGGCTGGACGAGTCCGCCCACCAGCACCGGCGGTCCCTTCCGGGGCCCCTTGCCGACGGAGTGCCGCCACAGCAGGTGCCCGTCGGACGGGTCCAGGGCGAAGACCAGTCCGGACGTGGCGCAGAGCAGCCGTCCGGCGCCGTGGGAGCACAGGGGTGCGCCGTCTCCGGACGCCGGTGCCGTCTGCCACCCGCTGAACGCGGCGGACGTGGTCCGCGGGGCGGCGGGCCGTGGTGAGCCGTCGGCAGCGTCGAGCAGCGGGAGTGAGACCAGAGCACTGACGACGGCCAGACCGAACCCCCCGGCCCCCAGGGCCGCCCGCCTGCCGAGCCGCCGCCCCCTGCCACGACCGGCTTCCGCGGTATGGCCGGTTTCCGCCGCGTGACCGGCTTCCGCCGCGTGACCGGCTTCCGCCGCACGACCGGCTTCCACGGCATGACCGGTTTCCGCCGCACGACCGGCATCCCCGGCGGGCGGCCACGAACGTTCGGTGTCCCCGGTCCGCTGGGCCGGTATGAACGTCTGCGTGTCGTACGAGGCCGCGACGGACCGCAGTTCCCGCATCAACTCGTCCGGCGTCGGCCGGTCCTCGGGCTCTTTGGCGAGACACCGCAGCACGAGCGGCGCGAGATTCTCCGGCACCCCGGTCATATCCGGCTCGTCGTGGACGACCTGGTAGGCGACGACGTACGGGCTGTCCGAGTCGAACGGCCCCCGGCCCGTGGCCGCGTGCACCATCACCGACCCGAGCGCGAACACATCGGCGGCGGGCCCCACCTCCCGAGGGCGCCGGAACTGCTCCGGCGCCATGAACGGCGGGGTCCCGATCAACTTCCCCGTCTCTGTGCGCAGTTCGCTGTTCTTCGGCCGGGAGATGCCGAAGTCGATGACCTTGGGCCCGTCCTCGGCGAGGAGCACGTTGCTCGGTTTGAGATCCCGGTGCACCACGCCGACCCGGTGGATGTCGCGCAGCGCCTCGGCCAGTCCGGCCATCAGGCGACGCAGCGCGGCCGGACTCATGGCCCCGTTCCGCTTCACATGGTCGGACAGGGTGAGACCGGGAATGAACAGGGTGGCCATCCACGGCCGTTCGGCCTCCGAGTCGGCGTCGACGACAGACGCGGTGAAGGCACCGCTGACCTGTCGCGCGGCCGCCACCTCCTGCCGGAACCGCCCCCTGAACTCGGGATCCCTGGCGAACTCGGCATGGACGACCTTCACCGCCAGCTTCATTCCGGACGTGCTGCGCGCGAGATGCACCACGCCCATGCCCCCGGAGCCCAGAGTCGACTCCAGCCGGTAGTGCCCGGCGTATTCGGGAAGTTCCGCTTCCGCGCCGGCTCCGGTGCTGCTCTGTGGCGCCATGGAAACACCCCCGTGCTCTTCGTCCGCGCGCGCGACGCAGGGAGCCTAGTCGATGACTCGTTCGGGACAGAGGCGGCTTGCTAGCCTCCGGGCACGAGTTGCGCACATGTGTTTCATGGTGTGACTCAAGGGAATCAACGAGACCCCATGGCAGTCATGGGGCTCAACGGGGGAGGAATGTCATGTCTGTCGACCATGTCGGGGAACTCGAAGACAGAGGCGGGAAAGAGGCCGTCACCATGGCGGCGTCGGCCCTGCGCTCGTACCCGGTCGCCCCGGGCGTCCGCCTGAACGTGCGCAGCGGTCCCGGCACCGGCTACGCCGTCGTCCGCGTGCTGCCCGAGGGAGCCAGGGTCACCATCTTCTGCCAGAGGCCCGGCACGACGGTGGCGGGCCCGTACGGCACGTCGAACATCTGGGACAACATCGACGACGGCGAGTACGTCTCGGACGCCTATGTGCAGACCGGCAGCGACGGTTACGTCCGCCCGCGCTGCTCCTGATCCGGCTGCCGCCGCCACGAGCGGCGACGGCCCACCCGTAGGACCACCCGGCACGGTGCGGCGAGCATCGCGACCGGCGGCGCGCCCAGGGGCACGATCCGGCGGGCGGACGACACCGCCCGTGCACACCGCAGTGATGTGCACGGGCACCGGACCGTCCAGGCCGGCCGGCGTGCCCCAGGGCGCACTCGCCGCGTCCGGCACCACCGGCCCAACCGTCCGGGGTGTCCGCCGCGACCGGGTACGGGTCCAGGACTCCCCTCCTGCTCATTGACCGGGAACGGTGATAATCGACCCGTGAGCGCAGATGACAGCACCCGCACCGGCCCCGCGGGCTCCACGGCCGAGGGCCTCGGCCCCCGCCCCGAGCCCTTGCGCTTCTTCGGCACGACCTGGCTGAACCACGACCACGGCTACACCGCCCGCCGTATCGCGGTCGCCGTCGGCTCCCTGGCCACCGCCGTCGCCTCCTGCCTCGTCCTCCGCCTCGCCTACGAGGGCCTCCAGATCGCCGCGATCGGCGGCTTCGTCACGCTCCTCATGGTCGTGATGTTCGCGATCTGTAGCGCGATGGCCTTCCGCCACACCTGGGACGGCTTCACCCGCCGTCCCGACCCCGACCGCCATGCCTCCCTCCGCGGTCTTCTGAGCATCGGTTTCGTCGGCTCCCTCCTCGCCTACTTCTTCCGCTCCCTCACCGAGGCCCCCGGAGAGAAGCTCCACCGCGAGGAGTACGAAGAGGCCCGCAAGCAGTACGAGAAGCGCACGACCCGCCGCTCGGGCAACCCGAGGAACCGACGCCGGGCGTAGGGGCCGGGTGGGAGCGGTGTGGGGGATCCCGAGCCCGGGTGGGTGTGGGCCGCGGGATGAGGGCCGGGCCGTGGGGCCACGAACCGGGGTCGGGCGTAGGCCACCGAAGCGGGTCGGTGTGCGCCCGGGCCCGGCCCCCGGACGAGCCGCTCCCGCGCCCGGGCCCCCTCCACCGGTCTCACCGGAATCTCACCGCGCCCCACCCCGCCCCCGGCCACCATGACCGTATGACCACACCTCCCCCCGCCCACCACCCCGCCGGAGCCGACGCCACCACCCCCGAACCCCTCGCCGGGGACTCCGCCCCCGAGTCACCCCGCACCGCCCGGGCCCACTCCTTCAACGCCGTCGCTGCCCAGTACGCGGCCAACCGCCCCTCCTATCCCCCGTCCCTCTTCGACGCGATAGAAGACCTGACGGGCCGCCCCCTCTCCGGCGCCCGCGTAGCGGACGTCGGCGCCGGTACCGGCATCGCCACCGCCCTCCTGCACGGCAGGGGCGCGAACGTCGTCGCCGTGGAACCCGGGGACGGCATGGCGGCCCGGTTCCGCCGTGCCCTTCCCGGTGTCCCGATCATCCGGGGCACGGGTGACGACCTCCCCCTCGCCGACGGCTCCTTCGACCTCGTCACCTACGCCCAGGCCTGGCACTGGACCGACCCCGCCCGCGCCGTCCCGGAGGCCCTGCGCGTCCTGCGCCCCGGCGGCGCCCTCGCCCTGTGGTGGAACACCGACGCCCTCGACGTCCCCTGGATCGCCGAGGCCGCCGCCCGCACCGGCCGCCACTTCCGGATCGACATCTCCGCCGAGAAGCGCAACGTCGACGCCCGCGCCGCCGACCCCACCGGCCGCCTCGACTTCACCCGCCGCACGGTCCGCTGGAGCCGTCACGTCCCGGTCGACACGCACCTCGCGAACATCGGCAGCCACTCGGTCTTCCTGGTGCACGACCCCGAACACACCGCGGCGTTCCTGGCCGCGGAACGCGAGCTCCTCCTGCGGGCCTTCCCGGACGGCTTCGTGGAGGAGGTCTACGAGGTCGTCCTCCTCCTCGCGAAGACCCCGGCCTGACGCGCACCCGACCGCCGCGGCCGCTTGACGCGTCCGACCGCCGGGAGGATTATTCATCACATGATGAATAATCCTCCCGGCTCGCCACGCCCGGGCCCCGACACGCGCCCGCACCCGGACACGCCGGCCGTCCACGCCGAGAACCTCACCGTCGTCCGCGGCCCCCGCACCGTCCTGCGCGACCTCCGCTTCACCGTCCCCCGAGGCCGGATCACCGGCCTCCTCGGCCCCTCCGGCTGCGGCAAGTCCACCCTGATGCGTGCCCTGGTCGGCACCCAGGCCGAGGTCACCGGCACCCTCGACGTCCTCGGCCATCCCGCCGGCCACCCCGCCCTGCGCACCCGCATCGGCTACGTCACCCAGGCCCCCTCCGTCTACGACGACCTGACCGTCCGCCAGAACCTCGACTACTTCGCCGCGATCCTCGACCCCGGCCGCGCCGCCGCCGACCGCCGCGACGCCGACGTCACCCGCGCGATCGCCGACGTCGACCTCACCACTCACGCCGACGCCCTCGCCGGAAACCTCTCCGGCGGCCAGCGCAGCCGCGTCTCCCTGGCCGTCGCCCTCCTCGGCACCCCCGAACTCCTGGTCCTCGACGAACCGACCGTCGGACTCGACCCGGTCCTGCGCCGCGACCTGTGGGACCTCTTCCACGACATCGCGACCGGCCGCGGCGCGACGATCCTCGTCTCCTCCCACGTCATGGACGAGGCCGAACGCTGCCACCGCCTCCTCCTCATGCGCGACGGCGAACTCCTCGCCGACGACACACCCGACGCCCTGCGGGCCCGCACCGGCACCGCCACGGTCGAGGAGGCCTTCCTCCACCTGGTCGACGAGGCAGCAGCGGCGGACGACACGAAGGAGACGACCCGATGACCACCACCGCCACCAGGCCGCCCACCCCACCGAAGGGCCTGAGCGCCTCCCGCACCGGCGCCACCGCCGCCCGGGTCCTGCGCCAGCTCACCCACGACCCCCGCACCATCGCGCTGCTGATCCTCATCCCCTGCGTGATGCTGTTCCTGCTGCGCTACGTCTTCGACGGCAGTCCCCGCACCTTCGACAGCATCGGCGCGTCCCTCCTCGGGATCTTCCCGCTGATCACGATGTTCCTGGTGACGTCCATCGCCACCCTGCGCGAACGCACCTCGGGCACCCTCGAACGCCTCCTCGCCATGCCCCTCGGCAAGGGCGACCTGATCGCCGGCTACGCCCTCGCCTTCGGCACCCTGGCGATCATCCAGTCCGCCCTGGCCACGGGCCTCGCGGTCTGGTTCCTCGGTCTCGACGTCACCGGCAGCCCCTGGCTCCTCCTCCTGGTGGCCCTCCTCGACGCCCTCCTCGGCACGGCCCTCGGCCTCTTCGTCTCGGCTTTCGCGGCCTCGGAATTCCAGGCGGTCCAGTTCATGCCGGCGGTGATCTTCCCCCAGCTCCTCCTGTGCGGCCTGTTCGCCCCGCGCGACACCATGCACCCGGCCCTGGAGGCCCTCTCCGACGTCCTCCCCATGTCCTACGCCGTCGACGGCATGAACGAGGTCCTCCGTCACACGGACATGACCGCCGCGTTCGTCCGCGACGTCCTGATCGTCGCGGGCTGCGCCCTCCTGGTCCTGATTCTGGGCGCCGCGACCCTCAGGCGCCGGACGACGTAGATCGCCGGGCGAGGACGCCCCCATCCCGCCCACCGGACACGACCCCCACCCGGCACCCCCGAGTGCGAGGATGAAACGGACGACGCACCCCCCGGAGGGCACCGAAAGCCATGACCCAGAAAGTCGCAGTCCTCGGCACCGGCAAGATCGGCGAAGCCCTGCTCAGCGGAATGATCCGGGCGGGCTGGACCCCGGCCGACCTCCTGGTCACCGCCCGCCGCCCGGAACGAGCCGAGGAACTCCGCACCCGCTACGGCGTCACCCCGGTCACCAACCCCGAAGCCGCCAAGACGGCCGACACCCTGATCCTCACGGTCAAACCGCAGGACATGGGCACGCTGCTCGACGAGCTCGCCCCCCACGTGCCCGCCGACCGCCTGGTCATCAGCGGTGCCGCCGGCATCCCCACGGCCTACTTCGAGGAGCGTCTCGCCCCCGACACCCCGGTCGTCCGCGTCATGACGAACACCCCCGCCCTCGTCGACGAGGCGATGTCCGTCATCTCCGCCGGCACCCACGCCACCGCCGACCACCTCGCCCACACCGAGGAGATCTTCGGCGCCGTCGGCAAGACGCTCCGCGTCCCCGAGTCCCAGCAGGACGCCTGCACCGCCCTGTCCGGCTCCGGCCCGGCCTACTTCTTCTACCTGGTCGAAGCCATGACCGACGCCGGCATCCTCCTCGGCCTGCCCCGCGACAAGGCCCACGACCTGATCGTCCAGTCCGCCATCGGCGCCGCGACGATGCTCCGCGACAGCGGCGAACACCCGGTCAGGCTCCGCGAGAACGTCACCTCCCCCGCCGGCACGACGATCAACGCCATCCGTGAACTCGAGAACCACGGCGTACGGGCCGCCCTCATCGCCGCACTCGAAGCCGCCCGCGACCGCAGCCGCGCCCTGGCCTCCGGAAACAACAGCTGACCACCGGGGGGCGGGCCCGCTCCCGCCCCTCCGGCGACGTCACCTCACACCGCCGCCACGGCCCCGGCACCGGCCGCCTCCGGCACGGCGGGCAGCAGCCCGATCGCGCGGTACGCGGCATCCACCGTCGGTCGGGCCATCCCCCGGGCCCGCTGCGCACCGTCCCGCAGCACCCCCTCCACGTAACCGGGGTCGGCGCACAACTCCTGATGCCTGGCCTGCAAGGGCCTGAGCACCTCGATCACAGCGTCCGCGGTGTCCTTCTTCAGGGCCCCGTACGACGTGTACGCACCACTCAACGATGCGGGCTCCCCGCCCGTGCAGGCCGCGAGGATCTCCAGCAGGTTGGCGAGCCCCGGCCGGGCCTCCCGGTCGTAGACGACCTCCCGTCCGCTGTCGGTCACGGCCCGCAGGACCTTCCTGCGCACCACGTCCGGCTCGTCCAGCAGGTAGACGATGCCGGGCCCGACGTCATCGCTCTTGCCCATCTTCGACGCCGGGTCCTGCAGATTCATCACCCGCGCCGCCACCCCCGGCCGCGTCGCCCGCGGAATCACGAACGTATGCCCGTACCGCTGGTTGAACCGCACTGCCAGATCCCGCGTCAGCTCCACGTGCTGCACCTGGTCGTCCCCCACCGGCACCTCGTCGGCCCCGTACGCCAGGATGTCCGCAGCCATCAGCACGGGATACGTCAGCAGCGACAGCCGCACACTCCCACCCCGCCGCTGCTCCCGCACGGCCTTCTCCTTGTACTGGATCATCCGCCGCATCTCACCGTCGGTGGCCACGCACTCCAGTACGTACGACAACCGCGCGTGCTCGTCCACATGGCTCTGCACGAACACCGTGCAGAGCTCCGGATCCAGTCCGGCCGCCAGCAGCAGCGTCGCCGACTGCCGACTCAGCCTGCGCACCCGCGCGGGATCGTGGTCCACGGTCAGGGCGTGCAGATCGACGACGCAGAACAAGGCGTCGGCCTCGTGCTGATCGACCGCGGCCCACCGCCGCATGGCCCCGAGGTAGTTCCCCAGCGTCAGATGCCCCGTGGGCTTGACCCCGCTGAAGACCCGTGTCATCTCTCCTCCTCCTAGGTCGGGACCGCCGCCTCCGGGCGGCCGCCCCTCCGCGGTGCCGGAGGGAGAAACGAGAACGGCCGCCGAAGCGGCGGCCGTCGCGTGCATACGTGGGGACGGCCGCCGTCAGGCGGCCCACCACAGCTGGGTGCACGTACGCGTCGTCATGCGGCCCACAGTACGCCCCGGGGATGCCGTCCGCCCTTGAGTTGACACGCCCAGACCCCGTCCGTACTGTTCTCCGAGTTGTCCGACGTGAGCGCCGACCCCGGTCGGTCCCCGGGCAGCCAATCCGCAGGTACCAACCACTCTTCGACGTGCAGTACGTCTGTCGTCGTTTCATTGGCTTGTGTATTTACGGAATGAGGAATCCACGTTCGAAAGGACGAGGCCCCCGATTGGCTCGGGAGCCGGGGAATCCGCTAAAGTCTCACTCGTCGGAACGGCCCAACAGCCGCGAAGACAAACCCCGTCGACCGGGGATCGGGCCCGAAAGGATCTGATAGAGTCGGAACCGCCGGAAAGGGAAACGCGAAAGCGGAAACCTGGAAAGCGCCGAGGAAATCGGGTCGAGAAAAGATCTGATAGAGTCGGAAACGCAAGACCGAAGGGAAGCCCGGAGGAAAGCCCGAGAGGGTGAGTACAAAGGA
>NZ_JBEOSZ010000073.1:0-26283 GCF_040303285.1 Streptomyces sp. NPDC096046
CGGCACTCCCCCAAGCTCTTCGAGCAGGGGGGACCCCCAGAGCACGCACCGAACGCCGCTCCGTCTCCCACGGAGATTCATCAGAAGGGGCCTAGTGGAGGGGGGTGCCGCGGGCGATGGTCGTGACCCGCTCGCTGTCCACCCGCTTGTCCAGCACCCCGTCCCCGGCCTGTTCCAGATGCCGGCACAGCACCACGGAACCGCCGGTGGCCAACGGCCCGTACAGTCCGGCGTTCAGCCCCTCCCACGTGTCGTAGGGCAGGCCCGACAGGATCCGCGACCCGGGTCCGGTCAGCCCCAGCGCGGTCGCCTCGGCCCGGGCGCGCTCGACCACCTCGGCCCCGCTGAACTCCCGCCCGGCCACGATCAGCGCGGGCCCCTCCGGATCCACGGGCGCGTACGGCACGAACCGGTCCCCCTGCCCCGGCACCTCCACCGCGTAGTCCGCGAAGCCCTCCGGGGCCTGCGGGAACCGCCCCCCGAGCGGCCGCAGGGCCATGGCGATCCGCGCCCCGGAGCAGGCCCGCGCCTCCTCCAGCCGGTCCGGCCCGCTCACCACGACGTCCGCGGCGCGGGCGTCCCCGGACATGTCCGCGACGACTCCCACGGACGCGCACGCCAGCAGCCACACCGCCGTCTGCCAGTGCGCGGGCAGCAGCAGCGCGACCCGGTCCCCGGGCTCGACGGACAACTCGTCCTGAAGGAGGTTCGAGGTCTTGGCCACCCAATTGGCGAAGGTGGCCACGGACAGTTCGACGCGTTCGCCCGTGGCGTCGTCGTAGAAGGTCACCAGGGGGCGTCCCGGATCCGCGGCGAGCGCGGAACCCAGCAGGTCGGCGGGGGTGCGATCGGTGGCGTTCACCCGCGCAAGCGTACGCGGCGCACCCGCACCCGCCCAACGGCCCGCCCGCCGCCCCGCCGCGAATCCGCCACCGGTTCGGCCGAAACCGGCCGACGACCTGTCACATCCCAAATGGACAGATTTATATGACTATGACCAAGATCAGGGGCATGCGTGGATTCCTTGCTTCCTCGATCGGTGTCACCTGTGCGACCGCCCTGACCCTTCCCCTCACCCCTCCCGCCCTCGCGGCGACGGCGAGACCGGTGCCGGCCGCGGAAGCCGCCACGACGGTGAGACCCGTGCCCCGCGCGGGCACCCCGGCCACGACCCCGGCCGACCGGCGCGCGGCCGGACCGTACGCCGCCGGCAGCACCCAGTCACTCCCCCTGGAACCCCTCACCCGCGACCGCGCCACGGCCCCCGCCCTCGCCGAACAGGGCCTGACCCGCCGTGCCGTACGCCACTTCTCCCTCGTCGGCGTCGTCTGGGACGACCCCGACGCTCAACTGCACGGCAGCGTCCAGGTCCGCACCCGCGCCGCTGGTACCGGCACCTGGTCGGGTTGGCAGGACGTGGAGACCCACAACGCCGACCACGCCGCCGACCCGGACACCCCCGAGAGAGCCTCGGGCCGGGTCCGCGGTGCCACGGCCCCCCTGTGGGTGGGCGACTCCGACGGCGTCGAAATCCGGGTCCGCTCCGAGTCCGACGGCACGGCGACCGACTCCGCCGGGCACACCGCGGGCGCCCGCCACCCGCACGCCGCACCCCCGCTGCCGTCCGGCCTGCGCCTCGAACTCGTCGACCCCGGCGAGGAAGAGGACCCGTCCCGCAGCGCCGTCGCGGACGGCACCCGCCTCGGCGTCCTGAAAGCCAAGGCGTCCGCGTTCACCGACGCCGCCGCCGTCAACGCCGACCTCGCCCTCCGCGACGCCACCGAGATCGCGGCACTGAACCGCACCGAGATCCAGCAGGAGTACCTCGCCCTCGACACCGGCGAGCTGACCGAGCAGCAGCAGCAGCGGCAGGCGAAGCCGTACATCGGACCGCGCCCGGGTATCGTCACGCGGCGCGGCTGGGGCGCGGACGAGGGCTTGCGCGAGAGCGGCTTCCGGTACACGAAGAAGGTCAAGGCGGCCTTCGTGCACCACACGGCCAGCGGCAACGACTACCGCTGCTCGCAGGTTCCCTCACTCATCCGCAGTATCTACCGCTACCACGTCCGGAGCATGGGCTGGCGCGACGTCGGCTACAACTTCCTCATCGACAAGTGCGGAAAGATTTACGAGGGCCGCGCCGGGGGCGTGGCGAGGCCGGTCCTCGGCGCGCACACGCTTGGTTTCAACAGCAACAGCATGGGGATCGCCGTCCTCGGGTCCTACGGCGCCACCAAGCCGTCGAAGGCCGCGGTCAAGGCCGTCGCCCGGCTGACCGCGTGGAAGCTGGGGCTGTACCGGGTCAACCCGAAGGGAAAGACCTCCCTGAAGTCGGCCGGCAGCAATCTCCACCCCAAGGGCAAGAAGGTACGGCTGAACGTGATCTCGGGGCACCGGGACGGCTTCATCACCGAGTGCCCGGGACGCAAGCTCTACGGAAAGCTCGGCTCGGCCCGCTCCAAGGCGGCCCGCTACCAGGGTCGCTGAGCACACGTCTCCCCGCCGACGGGGGACAGAGGGGCGGAATGCCGCACGGCCAACGAAGGCGCCACGGAACGGTCTGCATACACTGACCGGCCGAAAGACAGTTCGGCCGGTCCCGGCAGGAAGCAGAGACGACACGTGACAGAAGCGATCCTCCTGGTCGGCGGCAAGGGCACCCGGCTGCGCCCGCTCACGGTGCACACGCCCAAGCCCATGGTTCCGGCGGCCGGGGTGCCCTTCCTCACGCACCAGCTGGCCAGAGCGAGAGCCGCGGGCGTCGAGCACATCGTCCTGGCCACGTCCTATCTGGCCGAGGTCTTCGAGCCGTACTTCGGTGACGGCTCCGCGCTGGGACTCCACCTGGAGTACGTCACGGAGGAGGAGCCGCTCGGCACCGGCGGCGCCATCCGCAACGTGGCCTCCCGGCTGCACTCCGGCCCCGACGACCCGGTCCTGATCTTCAACGGCGACATCCTGACGGGCCTGGACATCCGGGCCCTCGTCGACACCCACGAGACGACCGGCGCGGACGTCTCCCTGCACCTCACCACGGTCACGGACCCGCGCGCCTACGGCCTGGTCCCCACCGATGACACGGGCAGGGTGCTGGCGTTCCTGGAGAAGCCGCAGGCCCCCGAGGAGATCGTCACCGACCAGATCAACGCGGGGGCGTACGTCTTCCGCCGCTCGGTCATCGACTCGATCCCGCTGGGCAGGCCGGTGTCGGTGGAGCGGGAGACCTTCCCCGGCCTCCTGTCGGCCGGGGCGCACCTCCAGGGCATGGTCGACTCGACGTACTGGCTCGACCTGGGCACCCCGGCGGCCTTCGTGCGGGGCTCGGCGGACCTGGTCCTCGGCCGGGCCCCGTCGCCCGCCGTCCCGGGCCGCTGCGGCGACCGCCTCGTCCTGCCCACGGCCCAAGTGGCCTCCGACGCCAAGCTGTCGGGCGGCACGGTGGTGGGCGAGGGGGCCTTCGTCGCGGAGGGCGCGCGGATCTTCGGCAGCACGATCCTCCCGGGCGCGGTCATCGAGCCGGGCGCGGTCATCACCGACTCCCTGATCGGCACCCGGGCCCGCGTCGGCCAACGCTCGGTCCTCACGGGCACGGTCATCGGCGACGGCGCGGTGATCGGCGCCGACAACGAACTCCTGGAGGGCGCCCGCATATGGTGCGACGCCCGCATCCCGGCAGGAGCGGTCCGCTTCTCCTCGGACCAGTAGGACACGCAGGGGCCGCTGCGCTCAGCCACGGGGCATGCGTGCCGCCAGGGCCGATGGGCCCCCTGCTCAGGAAGCCGAGAGCTCGGGGGAGGGTGGGCGCAGCGGCACCTGATCGCCCCGAGGTGCGCACCCACTCGCCCTCCGGCCGACCTCAGGGCCTCGACCGCCGACAGTCCAGCACCCCGGCGCCGAGTATCCGAGGACCGCCGCACCTGCCCCCCGGTCGACGTCGAGCGTCTCGATCCCCGGCAGTCCGGCACGATGCCGAGTATCGGAGGCCCGCCGCACCTGCCCCTGGGTCGACGTCGAGTGTCTCGGTCGCCAACGGTTCAGCGCTGGCGCCGAGTATGCGAGGACCGCCGCATCTGCCTGCCGACCGATGTCGAGCGTCTCGATCCCCGGCAGTCCGGCACCGATGCCGAGTTTCCGAGGCCCGCCGCACCTGCCCCCTGGGTCGACGTCGAGCGTTTCGGTCGCCAACGGTTCAGCGCTGGCGCCGAGTATGCGAGGCCCGCCGCATCTGCCTGCCGACCGACGCCGAGCGCCTCCACGCCCGACAGTTCAGAGCTGCCCGATATCCCACCGAGGCATCTTCGGTGCCCTGCGCGCCGGAACCCTCCCGCTCAGCAGGATCAGCCGGGCCGCCCGATGCCGCTGCCCTGCGTACGGCTCCAGCAGCTCCAGCATCACCGCGTCGTCCGCGTCCCGGTCCCCGGCCAGCGCCCACCCCACGATCCCGGGCAGATGCAGGTCCCCGACCGTCACCTCGTCCGCCGCCCCGTGACTGCGCTGCACCGTCTCCGCGGAGGTCCACGGCCCGACCCCCGGCACCAGCTCCAGCCGCGCCCGAGCCGCCCCGGGCTCCATCTCCACGGCCTGCTCCAGTCGCGCGGCGACCCGCACCGCACGCAGGATCGTCGACGCCCGCTTGTTGTCGACCCCGGCCCGATGCCACTCCCACGACGGGATCAGGGCCCAGGTCCGAGGCGCGGGCATCACGTACATCCGCTCGGGCGCGGGTCCCGGCGCCGGCTCCCCGAACTTCCGCACCAGCAGCCGCCACGCCCGGTACGCCTCATCGGTCGTGACCTTCTGTTCCAGGATCGACGGGATCAAGGACTCCAGCACGAGCCCGCTCCGCGTCAGCCGCAACCCCGGCCGCCGATGCCGGGCCGACGCCAGCAGCCGGTGCCGCGGCACGAACGCCGACGGGTCGTCCGCCGCCCCGAGCAGCTCGGGCAGCCGCTCCAGCAGCCACTCCGCTCCGGGCCCCCAGGCCTCCCCGCGCACCCCACCGCCGTACGCGCGCACTCGTAGCGTGCCGGGGCCAGCCGGAGTGAGACTGGTCCGCCACACCGACCCGTCCGGCACCGCCCGGAACGTCGGGTCCCCGGGCCCGCGCCGCAGCGGCCCGAGCACCAGGCCGAGATCCAGCGGCCCGTCCGGCACCCACTCGCGCACCCGCCCCGGCCCCGTCGCCTGCCGCGGCATCCCCGGAGGGATGGCGACCTGCCCGCCGCGCACCGGCATGGGGACACCTCCCACGCCTTTCGGGCCGTGGGGGAGCGTGGGCCGCGGAGCGAACCGTCCTGCCATGAATGAAGTCCTCGGGATCCGTGAGAGCAGCCCTACGAGGGTAGGCGCCGCCCGGCACCTGTCACCGCACCTCGATGAACGTCTCCGCGTCCCGCCCGGGCCGCGGTCGCGGTTCCTCCGCGGGATGCCCGACCGCCACCGCCCCCATCGGGTCCCAGGCCGCGGGCAGCTCCAGCACCTCGCGCACCACGTCCCGGCAGAACATCGTCGACGACACCCATGCCGAGCCCAGCCGTTCCCCGGCCAGCGCGACCAGGAAATTCTGCACGCCGGCGCCCGCGGCGACCACGAACATCTCCCGCTCGGCACCGTCCCGCCGCGGGTCGCCGTACGTGTGCGAGCCGTCCATGACCAGGCAGGGGACGACGAGGTAGGGCGCGTTGCGCAGTACGTCCCCGCGGCGGCCCCGCTTGGCGATGGACTCCTCCGTCTTGCCGTCCCGCCGCAGATCGGCGATCCACGCGTCCCGCATGGCGTCGAGCAGGCGCGTCCGCGACTCCCGCGACTCCAGCAGCACGAACCGCCACGGGGTGGTGTGGTGCGGTGCCGGCGCTGTCACGGCGGCGGCCACGGCCCGGCGTACGGCACCCGTGTCGACGGGTTCGTCCGTGAAGGCCCGGACCGTGCGCCGCTGGGTCACGGCCAGCCGGACCGCCTCGGAGGTGCCGAGGCGGAACATGTCGTCGCGGGCGCCGCGGACCATGGCCCGCGCTCCCTCACCGCCGTCGCCTTCCACCACCAGGTGCGCGAGCCCGCGCACCACGGCGACGGGAAGCCCCGCGGCCTTGCCCTTGACGAGGTCACCCGCGGCGGCGAGTTCATCGGCCGTGGCGACGACGGTGGCGCTGAGCGGATTGCCGTGAGCGTCGGTGCCGCCGCGCAGATCGTCGAGCACGCGCACTCCGGCGGCGCCGATCGCGACATCCGTCAGCCCGGCGCGCCAGGGCCGCCCGAAGGTGTCGGTCACGATCACCCCGACGTCGACGCCGAGTGCGTCCCGCAGCCCGTCGCGAACGGCGCGGGCGGAGGCGTCCGGGTCCTCGGGCAGCAACAGCACCGTCCCGGACGGGGTGTTGGACGCGTCGACCCCGGCCGCGGCCATGACCAGGCCCTGCCGGTTCTCCACGATCCGCAGGCCGCCGCGACGGGCGACCACCCGTACGGTCTCCGCGTCGATCGCGGCCTCCCGGTCGGTGGCCCGGACGATCCGGCCCTCGGCCTTGGACACGATCTTCGAGGTGACGAGCAGCACGTCCCCGTCGGCCAGTCCGGGCTCGGCGGCCGCGATCAGCTTGGCCAGATCGTCCCCGGCCGTGACCTCCGGTATCCCGCGCACGGCCCACACCCGATACCCGTCGGCGCCCCGCTCCTCGCCGGTGACCTCGGTGCTCACGCCGTCCGCACCTCCTCGGCCAGGGCCAGCGCTTCCCGGGCCATGCGCGCGGTGGCGTCGGTGTCGCTCATCATCAGCGGTACGGCCCGGCAGCGGATCCCGGCCGCCTCGACCCGCTCCACCGCGCCCGCGTCCACCGAGTCGACGAGCCAGCCGTCCAGCAGGCCCGAGCCGTAGTGCTCGGCCACCGCCGTCGCGGTCGACTCCACCCCCACGGCGGCGAGCACCTTGTCGGCCATGCCCCGCACGGGCGCGTCACCGACGATGGGGGAGAGGCCGACGACCGGCACCCCGGCGTCGGCGATCGCCTCCCGGATGCCGGGCACGGCGAGGATCGTGCCGATCGACACGACCGGGTTGGACGGCGGGAAGAGGATCACGTCCGCCTCGGCGATGGCCTCCAGAACACCCGGCGCGGGCTTCGCCTGGTCGGCTCCCACCGGCACGACCGCCCGGGCGGGCACCGAGGCACGCAGCCGTACCCAGTACTCCTGGAAGTGGATGGCCTTGGTCTCGCCGTCGATCTCGACGGCCACGTGCGTCTCGACGCGGTCGTCGGACATGGGGATCAGCCGCACGCCCGGCTTCCAGCGGTCGCACAGTGCCTCCGTCACCGCGCTCAGCGGGTACCCGGCGCCGATCATCTGCGTCCGCACGATGTGCGTGGCGAAGTCCCGGTCGCCCAGGCCGAACCACTCGGGCCCGACGCCGTACCCCGCGAGCTCCTCCTTGAGATGGAAGGTCTCGTCGGCGCGACCCCAGCCCTGCTCCTCGTTGATGCCGCCGCCGAGCGTGTACATCACCGTGTCGAGGTCCGGGCAGACCTTCAGCCCGAAGAGGTGGATGTCGTCCCCGGTGTTGCCGATGACCGTGATGTCCGCGTCCGGGACGGCACGCTTCAGACCACGCAGGAACCGGGCACCGCCGATGCCGCCTGCCAGAACCACAATGCGCATGGGAGCCAGTCTTGCAGGCGCCCGCGACAAGCGGTCGGCGCCCGCGACATCCGGTCGACCGCCTACGGCATCCGGTCAGGTGGTCAGAGCACCCGGTACGGTCCGGGCCTCGCAGTGCGGGGCCGTGTGCATCGGCATCTCGGTGAGGCCCGGGTAGTAGACGTGCAGGCTCACCGCCGGCTCCAGTGCGTCGTTCACCACCTCGTGCACGTACCCAGGCGCGAACACACGCTGCGCGCCCTCTCGCAGGGCGCGCGTGCCCCTCTCCGTGCGCTCGGTCAGCGTGCCCTCCAGGACGGTCAGTACGCCGGAGGAGCGGCCGTGGTCGTGCAGCCCGCTGCCCTGCCCGGGCACCCAGGACAGCAGCCACACCTCGTAGCCCGGGCCGGTGCGCAGCCGGTGGTACCAGCGGCTGACCGCGTCGTAGCGGACGAGGTGCTCCCACTGGGAGCGGTCCTCGGCGAGGGAGCGGGCCAGTCCGACGAACTCGGCGACGGTGGCCGGGTGCTCGCGCGGGGTCTGGAGGAGGTGGGTGACCTCGAGGATGTCACCGGCGATCTGCAGGTCGCTGTCGCTGTTCATGGGGGTGTGTGGTTCCTCAGTGGCAGAAGGTCAGAGGGAACGGGAGCCGAGAGACGGGTGGCTCGGCCTTCAGCTGGAGCGGGTGTGGCTCAACAGCTGGGACAGCAACAGCTACAGCGAGCGCGGGCAGCACCGTGGGACCCGGCGGTGCGGGTCGAGGTGGATGCCAAGTTCGCGAGCATGCCCACAAGGACACCGGTTCACACCTTCACTGTCAACTCGACACCCGGTATGTGGGATGTGGTTCACCTCATCCGGTCGATCGCTCAGATGAAAGGTTTGTTCATGGCCCGCCCGGGACACATGGCGTCCAACCGGGCGCACAAACCCCGTTGCGTAGTCGTGATCCGACTGTGATCCGTTTCGCTTCGACGTGCGTGTCGGAACGAGATCGAACTCCTGGGCGTCCTTCCCTGTAGAGGTCTGCGAGGGGTCCGGCGGACGACGTGAGCCTTCAGGGGCTCCGTCTGTGTGTCAGGTTTTATGGTGATTTGAACACTTTCCGCGTGGGCTTGGTTCCGCAGAGTGAATAAGGGGCTCAATAGCAGATCTCGGCTTGACTCGCCCGGAGCAGCACACTTGTAATTTCACTCGTGTCGTTCAGCCGGAATCGGTAACGGCTAGATCACGGGGACGCGAAAGACAGACGAGGGGCGCACATGACCGAGACGGTGCAGCAACTGCTGGTCGACGACGCGGACGAGGAACTCGGCTGGCAGGAGCGCGCGCTGTGCGCCCAGACCGACCCCGAGTCCTTCTTCCCCGAGAAGGGCGGCTCGACCAGGGAGGCCAAGAAGGTCTGCCTCGCCTGCGAGGTCCGCTCCGAGTGCCTCGAGTACGCCCTCGCCAACGACGAGCGATTCGGCATCTGGGGCGGCCTGTCCGAGCGGGAGCGCCGCCGGCTGAAGAAAGCGGCCGTCTGACCCCCACCCCGGTTCGTGAACGGCCCGTCGACCCTGGGTTATCCACAGGCGGCGGGCCCCTTGCCGCGCAGCCGATAGTGTGGTCGCTCGTCCGAGACACCGCGCCGCCCCCACCGGGCGCAGGCGTCCACCGCAGTCCACCGAACCGGGGCCCGTACCTCGATGTCCGTGCACAGCCACCCGGCAGCCCATCACGACACCGCTGCCACACCTGAGTTCCCGCGTCATGTGGTGACCGCGGTCCTCGTCTCCCACGACGGCGCCCGCTGGCTGCCCGACGCGCTCGCCGGACTGCTCGGCCAGGAGCGGCCCGTCCAGTACGCGATGGGCGCCGACACCGGCAGCTCGGACGCCTCCGCACAGCTGGTCACCGACGCGCTCGGCGCCGACCGGGTGCTGCACCTCGCCCGCCGCACCGGCTTCGGCCAGGCCGTCGAGGAGTGCGACCGCACCGCGCCGGTCCTCACCCCGGACGAGCTGCCGTACCTGAAGCGCCCCAGCGGCTGGGACCCGGTCACGCGCTCGTGGCGCGACGACGCCTACGACCTGCCCGAACTGCCGCACGGCGAGCCGGTGCAATGGCTGTGGCTGCTGCACGACGACTGCGCCCCGGACCCGGACGCCCTGGCCCAGCTGCTGCGGGTCGTGGACAACGAGTACGAGCTGGGCCGCGAGGACGTGGCCGTCGTGGGCCCCAAGCTCCGCGGCTGGTACGACCGGCGCCAGCTGCTGGAGGTCGGCGTCTCCATCGCCAACTCCGGCCGCCGCTGGACCGGCCTGGACCGCCGTGAGCAGGACCAGGGCCAGCACGACCACGTCCGGACCGTGCTGTCGGTGTCCACCGCCGGCATGCTCGTCCGCCGCGACGTCTTCGAACAGCTCGGCGGATTCGACCGCCACCTGCCCCTCATGCGCGACGACGTCGACCTGTGCTGGCGCGCGCACGCGGCCGGCTACCGCGTCCTGGTCGCCCCCGAGGCGGTCGTCCGGCACGCCGAGGCCTCCAGCCGCGAGCGCCGCACGGTCGACTGCGTGGGCCGTACGGCGGCCTCCCCGCACAAGGTCGACAAGGCCGGCGCCGTCTACACCCTGCTCGTCAACGCGCGTACGGCCGTGCTCCCCTGGGTGATGCTGCGCATCGTGCTCGGCACCCTGCTGCGGACCGTGGCCTATCTCGTGGGCAAGGTCCCCGGACAGGCCGTCGACGAGATCCGCGGCCTGGTGAGCACCCTGCTCAGGCCCGAGCGGATCCTCGCCGGGCGGCGCGGCAGAGGCGCACCCCGCATCGACAAGGGCGAGCTGCGGGCCCTGTTCCCGCCGCCCGGCGCGACCGTCCGGGTCACCGTGGAGCAGGTCGCGAGCAGCCTCGTCGGCCGCTCCGACCCGGAAGTCGCCGCCGGTGCGGGACGGCACGGCGGCGCCGTCGAATCGGGTCCCGGCGGAGACGACGCCGACTTCCTGGAGATCGAGCAGTTCGCCCGGCTCAAGCGCATCGCGCGCAAGCCCGGCCCGGTGCTCTTCCTGGTGCTGCTGCTGGTCTCCCTGGTCGCCTGCCGCCAGCTCCTCGGCGGCGGCGCGCTCGCGGGCGGCGCCCTGCTGCCCGCCCCGGCCGACTCCGGCGAGCTGTGGGCGCGCTACCTGGACGCCTGGCACCCGGTCGGCGCCGGCGGCACCTCGCCCGCGCCGCCCTACCTCGCGCTCGTGGCGATCCTGGCGTCCCTGCTGTTCGGCTCGGCCGGTCTCGCCGTCACGCTCCTCCTCGTCTGCTCGGTGCCGCTGGCCGGCGTCACCGCCTACTTCGCCTCCCGCCCGCTCGTCGAGTCCCGGCTGCTGCGCGCCTGGGCGGCCGTCGTCTACGCCTTCCTGCCCGCCGCCACCGGCGCCCTCGCCGGCGGCCGTATCGGCACCGCCGTCCTGGCCGTGCTGCTGCCGCTCATCGCCCGGGCGGGCATCGCGGCCGGTGGCCTGACGAACGCCGGCGGTGCCCGTGGCAGCTGGCGCGCCACCTGGGCGTACGCGCTGCTGCTGACCATCACCACCGCCTTCACGCCGATCGTGTGGCCGATCGCGCTGCTCCTCGGCATCGGGGTGCTGGTGCTTCGCCGGACCGACATCACGGCCTACGGGCTGCGGTTCCTGGCTCAGCTCGGGACGCCCCTGCTGCTGCTCGCGCCCTGGTCGCTGACGCTGCTCCCCTTCGGCTTCCTCAAGGAAGCGGGCCTGGAGTACGGCGCGTCCGCCGCCTCCCCCCTCGGCCTGCTCGGCGCCAGCCCGGGCGGCCCCGGCACGGTCAGCGGCCTCATGCTCTTCGGCATCGTGCTGGCCGCCCTGGCCGCCCTGGTGCGCTCCGAACGCCAGGCGGGCATCTGGACGGCCTGGACGGTCGCCCTGACCGGCTTCGTCTTCGCGGTCCTGGCCAACGGCTCCGCCTGGGCCGGCCCGGCGACCCTTGTCTACGGCATCGCCCTCCTGGCGGCCGCCGCGCTCGGCGCCGACGGGGCACGCGCGCGGGTGGCCGAGCAGAGCTTCGGCTGGCGCCAGCCGGTCGCCGTGCTGATCGCCTTCGCCTCGGCGGCCGGCCCGTTGCTCATCGCCGCCGGCTGGATGATCCGCGGCGCCGACGGCCCGCTGGAGCGGCGCGACGCGACCCAGGTGCCCGCGTTCGTCGCCGAGGAGAGCGGCACCCACGACCAGGCCCGCACCCTCGTCCTCGACAGCGACTCCGGCGCCCGCGTCGGCTACATGCTGGTCCGCGGTTCGGGCGCCCGCCTCGGGGACGGCGAGATCGCCGCGGCCGACGGCGAGAACGGCAGACTCGACAAGGTCGTCGCCAACCTGGTCGCCGGTTCCGGCGCCGACCAGTCCGACCAGCTCGGCGGCTTCGCCGTGCGCTACGTCCTCGTCCACCAGGGCGCCCCCCGCGAGGTCACCCGCGTCCTGGACGCCACACCCGGTCTGACCCGGCTCAGCCAGCAGGACGGCGGCGCGCTGTGGCGCGTCAACCGGGAGGTCGCGCGCGCCACGATCGTGCCCGCTTCCGGATCCGGTACCCCGCGACCCGTCGCCGCCGGGCCCGTCGACATCCACACCACGATCCCGGCGGGTGCCGGCGGACGCGTGCTGCGCCTAGCCGACTCCGCGTCCGACGGCTGGTCCGCCACGCTCGACGGCAAGCCGCTGACCCGCACCACGGTCGACGGCTGGGCCCAGGGCTTCGAACTCCCCGCCGGCGGAGGCAGGCTGGACGTCACCTACGACGACCCGATCGGCCACACGGCCTGGCTGTGGGCCCAAGGGCTCCTCGCCCTCGTCCTCGTGGTGCTCGCCCTGCCCGGCCGACGCCGTGACATCGACGACGACCTCCCAGAGGAACCGGCCGTCCCGGCCGAGGCCGTCGCCGGCGAGGGCCGCCGCGCCCGCCGCCTGCGCGCCCAGGCGGAAGCCGAGGCCGAGGCCGAGGAAACCGCCGGACCCGAGGAGTTCCCGCCCCCGCAGCCGGAGCGGCAGCCGGCGGCGGTGCCGCAGCAGCAGAACCACGGCGAGTGGGACAACGCCGCCTACCAGGGCGGCGCGTACGCGGGTTACGGCGACCAGTACCAGAACGCCCCCTACCCGGCGGACGCCTACGGGCAGCAGTACCAGGCGGACCCGTACCAGGGCGGCCAGTACGACCCGTACGCCTACGGCGGCCAGGACCAGGCCCAGGTCGCGCACGACCAGCAGGGCTACGACCAGGCCTACCAGCAGGGCTACGGCACGCCGTACGACCCGGCGCAGCAGCACCACCCCCACGGCACGGGCAGTGAGCGTCCCGACGGGAGCCAGCAGTGAACCGCACCACCCTGTCCCTGATCGCCGGCGCGACCGCGCTCGCCGCCGTCACCGGCTTCGCCGCGCTGTCCCAGCCGGCCGCCCCGGCCCCGGGCACCGCCGCCGAGGCGGCCGCCCAACTGCCCGTCGAGCGCACGAGCCTGTTGTGCCCGGCGCCCAGCACGTCCGACCTCGCCGAGACGTCCTACACGTCCTTCACGCCCGTCACGAAGGGCACCGAGAGCGGCGGCAAGGCCGAACTTCGGGCGGCCGCCCAGAAGTCGGCCGACGGCACCGACAAGGGCAAGGGCGAGGAGGACGGGAAGTCCGGCCAGGACAAGCCCGCCGAGCCCGTGCTGACTCCCCGGCAGCCCGGCAAGCCGGTCACCGGCGACAGCTCCGGCGGCGACGCGCCCGCGCTCGTCGGAACCGCGGACGGCGGGTTCGCACCCGGCTGGACGGTCCAGGAGACGACCGAGGTCGCCGCGGGGACCGGGCGTGGCCTCCAAGGTGTCAACTGCACCGCTCCGGACACCGACTTCTGGTTCCCCGGCGCCAGCGCGGACGCCGACCGCACCGACTACGTCCATCTGACGAACCCCGACGACTCGGCCGCCGTGGTCGACATCGAGCTCTACGGCAAGGACGGCGCCCTGAAGTCCGCGGTGGGGGAGGGCATCACGGTCCAGCCGCACTCCAGCGAGCCGGTCCTGCTGTCCACCCTCATCGACGAGCGGCAGACCGACCTCACCGTGCACGTCAACGTCCGCAGCGGACGCGTCGGCGCCGCCGTGCAGGCCCTGGACGACAAGCTCGGCGGCGACTGGCTGGCCGCGTCCACGGACCCCTCGGGCAGCCTGGTCCTGCCCGGCATCCCCAAGGACGCCACCTCCGTGCGCCTGGTCGCCTTCACCCCCGGTGACGCCGACGCCGACCTGAAGGTGCGCCTGGCGTCTCCCTCCGGGCTGATCACCCCGGCCGGGCACGAGACGGTGCACGTCAAGGCCGGCATGACGTCCGCCACCGACCTGGGCGAGGTCACCCGCGGCGAGGCGGGCTCCCTGGTGCTGTCCCCGACGGACCGATCCGTGCCGGTCGTGGCGGCCCTGCGGGTCGTCCGCGGCAAGGGCGACAAGCAGGAGACGGCGTTCATCCCGGCCACCCGCCCCGTCGGCACACGCGCGACGTCCGCGGACAACAGCGGCAAGGGCAGCACGCTGTCCCTGACGGCCCCCGGCGCCGCCGCCACGGTCAAGGTCACCGCCTCGGCCGGCAGCGAGGGCGGCACCCCGGTGTCGAAGACGTACACGATCAAGGGGGGCACGACCCAGGACATCGAGCCCCCGGCCCCCGGCGGTCTGAAGGGCACCTACGCGCTCACCGTCGAGCCGGTCTCCGGCGGCCCGGTCTACGGGGCCCGTACCCTGGCGGTGACCGAGGGCGGCGTCCCCGCCTTCACGGTGCAGACGCTGCCGGACGACCGGGGGACGGTGGCCGTACCGGAGGCGGACGAGGACCTGTCGGTGCTCCAGAAGTAGCACCGCCGGCCGGTGTCGGTCTCAGCCCTGGTCCTCGCCATAGCGCGGATCCACCGTCTCCGGCGTCAGCCCCAGCAGTTCGGCGACCTGCTCGACGACGATCTCGTGCACCAGCGCCGCCCGCTCGTCGCGCCCCTTGGTGCGGATCTCGACCGGCCGCCGGTAGACGACCACGCGCGCGGGGCGGCCCTCGCGCGCGCCGATCGTGCCGCCGAGCGGTACCGCCTCGTCGTTCCAGGCCTGGCCGGACCCGTCGAGCCGGGGTACCTCCAGGACCAGGAAATCGATGTCGGCGAGCTGCGGCCACCGCCGCTCCAGGCGCTCCACGGAGTCCTGCACCAGATCGGCGAACGCGTCCGCACGGCTCGCGGCGAGCGGCACCTGCGGCGGTGCGATGGGGCCGCGCATGCCCCGTCCGTGGCGATCACGGCGGCGGGGCCCGGGGGCGGCGGCACGGGGCGTTACGGGCTTGTCCATCACTGGTGAAGGGTAGTCCCCGCCGCGCCCCGGCGCCCGGCACCGCACGGCGGCACGGACGGCTTCCGGCCGACCCGCTGGGCGCTTCGTCACATGACCGTTCAAGCCAAGATTGGGCTCAAATCCGTATCCGCCGAGACCGGCGGGCACACGGCAATTGAGGGTTTTGTGACGACTCTTGTCCGCTCGCGAGACCGTTCGCCACCCCGGACGGCGATGTCCGGGCAGGTCGGCGAGGTGCGCCCGAAGGAGTGTGTGGGACGTTTCACAGCACGACACGGTGGGGTGACCTCGTGGAGAGTCGTCGCGGCCCGCTCAAGAGTGCGGTACCGTCCAACATCGTGAGCCCTGTACGTCGCTGTTCGCGCACCGCTTGCGGCCGTCCCGCCGTCGCGACGCTGACGTACGTCTACGCCGACTCGACCGCGGTCCTCGGCCCGCTCGCCACCTACGCCGAACCCCACTGCTACGACCTGTGCGCCGAGCACTCCGAGCGCCTCACCGCCCCGCGCGGCTGGGAGGTCGTCCGGCTTCTCGACGGTTCGGCCCCCGCCCGCCCCAGCGGTGACGACCTGGAAGCGCTCGCGAACGCCGTCCGTGAGGCGGCCCGTCCGCAGGAGCGGGCGGCCGAGGCCGGCGGCGGAGGCCGCAGGGCCGACCCGATGGAGGTCGCGCGCCGCGGACACCTCCGCGTCCTGCGCTCGCCCGACAACTGACCGCTTCCGCGATTCCTCCACCAGCATCCCACCGGCGTCGATTTGGCGCGGGCATGACCAATCCGGTGTCGGGGGCATCGCATCGTCGTCGGCCGGAGCACCCCGTCCCGGACTGGACGCTGCCCTGACCTGAGGTGACGGCTGTGAGTCCTCTTGGCGTCCGCCCAGCGCGCTGTCGGTGGGCGAGGGTAGTTTGGGCGGACCGACGGTACTTTTCAGGAAGGTTGGCCGTGGCTGCTGATCTGTCGCAGGTCGTGAAGGCGTACGACGTACGCGGGGTCGTTCCCGACCAGTGGGACGAGTCCCTCGCCGAGCTCTTCGGAGCGGCCTTCGTGCGGGTCACCGGCGCGAGCGCCATCGCGACCGGGCACGACATGCGGCCCTCCTCACCGGGCCTGTCGCGTGCCTTCGCGCGCGGGGCGGCCGCGCTCGGCGCGAACGTGACGGAGATCGGCCTGTGCTCGACCGACCAGCTGTACTACGCCTCGGGCGCGCTGAACCTGCCGGGCGCCATGTTCACCGCCTCCCACAACCCGGCGCAGTACAACGGCATCAAGATGTGCCGCTCGGGAGCCGCCCCGGTCGGCCAGGACACGGGCCTCGCGCAGATCCGCGAACTGGTGGAGGGGTGGAGCGAGTCGGGCGCCCCCGAGCCGGCCGCCGAGGCGGGCACCATCACCGGCCGCGACACACTGCCGGACTACGCGGCACACCTGCGCTCCCTGGTCGACCTGACCTCCATCCGCCCCCTGAAGGTCGTCGTCGACGCGGGCAACGGCATGGGCGGGCACACGGTCCCCGAGGTCTTCGCGGGCCTGCCCCTGATGCTGGTCCCGATGTACTTCGAGCTCGACGGCACCTTCCCCAACCACGAGGCCAACCCCCTCGACCCCGCCAACCTCGTCGATCTGCAGAAGCGGGTCCGCGAGGAGGGCGCCGACCTGGGCCTCGCCTTCGACGGCGACGCCGACCGCTGCTTCGTCGTCGACGAACGGGGCGAGCCGGTCTCCCCTTCGGCGATCACCGCCCTGGTCGCCACCCGAGAACTGGCCCGGCACGGCGGCAAGGGCACGATCATCCACAACCTGATCACGTCCTGGTCCGTCCCCGAGGTCGTCGAGGAGAACGGCGGCAGCCCGGTCCGCACCCGCGTCGGCCACTCCTTCATCAAGGCCGAGATGGCCCGCACCGGCGCGATCTTCGGCGGCGAGCACTCCGCGCACTACTACTTCCGCGACTTCTGGAACGCCGACACGGGCATGCTGGCCGCCCTCCACGTCCTGGCGGCCCTCGGTGGCCAGGACGGCCCCCTCTCCTCCCTGGTCGCCCAGTACGACCGCTACGCCGGCTCCGGGGAGATCAACTCCACGGTCGCCGACCAGCAGGCCAGCCTCGCCGCCATCCGCTCCGCGTACGGGGCCCGCGAGGGCATCACCCTCGACGAACTCGACGGCCTCACCGTCTCCGCCGCCGACTGGTGGTTCAACGTCCGTCCCTCCAACACCGAACCGCTGCTGCGCCTGAACGCGGAGGCCAGGGACGCCGCGACGATGGCCAGGGTGCGCGACGAGGTGCTGGGCATCATCAGGGGCTGAGGCCCCGCCCCCACCGGCGGTAATCTGACCAGGCACGACCCCAAGCGCCCGTACCTCGGAGGAAACCCCTATGCCCCTCGAATCCGGCCTCCTCGAGATCCTCGCCTGCCCGGCCTGCCACGCCCCCCTCACCGAGCAGGACAGCGAACTGATCTGCACCGGCGCCGACTGCGGCCTGGCCTACCCCGTCCGCGACGGCATCCCCGTCCTCCTCGTCGACGAGGCCCGCCGCCCCGCGTGACCGAGGGGCGCACGTACCCACGCGCGCTCGTACGCACCCGCGCGACCCCTCGGCGCACATAGCTCCCGGCACAGCGGGCACGATCCAGGACACCTCATAACGGACCCCGGCGATGGGAAGCTTCCGCCCATGCTCGACGAATCGCTGCTCGACTCCCCGGAGGGCCTCGCCGAGGCCGACCACCGCGGGCTGCTCCGCGGCGCCGCAGAAGCCGGTGCCCGCGTGCGCACGGCCGTCCGCCACGCCGCCGAGGCGGGCGTCAACGACCTCAAGCCGGACGGCCGGCCCCGCGCCGTCCTCATCGCCGGCCCGGGTGCCGCAGCCACCCACGCCGCCGACCTCATCGGCACCCTCGCCGGCGCCGGCAGCCCGGTCACCCGCCTCGCCCCCACCGGCGTCGCCCCCGCCGCGGGCGCCCTGCGCTGGGAAGTGCCCGGCTGGGTCGGCTCCGTGGACCTCCTGCTGATCACCACCCCGGACGGCACCGAACCCGGCCTGTCCCTGCTCGCCGAGCAGGCCTACCGCCGGGGCTGCACCGTCGTCGCCGTGGCTCCCGCCCGCACCCCGCTCGCCGAAGCCGTCGCCGGGGTGCACGGCTTGTTCGTCCCCATGGCGACCGCCCCGTACGACCAGGACGAGCCCCTCGCCGCGTCCGCCCCAGGCGTGCTGTGGGCCCTGCTCACCCCGCTGCTGGCGCTGCTGGACCGTGCGGGCGTGCTCGACGCCCCGCCGGACGTCCTCGACAAGGTCGCCGACCGCCTCGACCGCGTCGCCGAGCGCTGCGGCCCCGCCATCGCCACGTACAGCAACGCCGCCAAGACCCTGGCCGCCGAGCTCGCCGACGCGCTCCCGGTCGTCTGGACCGAGGGCACCTCGGCCGGACCCGCGGGCCGCCGCTTCGCCGCCGCCCTCGCCGAACTGTCCGGCACCCCCGCGGTCGTGGCCGAACTGCCCGAGGCCCTCGCCGCCCACGGCGCCCTGCTCGCGGGCCCGCTGGCCGCCAGCGCCGACCCCGACGACTTCTTCCGCGACCGCGTCGAAGAACCGCCCGCCCTGCACGCGCGCGTGGTGCTGCTGCGCGACCGCCCCATCGGCGGCCTCACCGCCGCCCCCGGCGCCCGCGACCTCGCGCTCAGCCACGACACACCGATCAGCGAGCTGGAACCGGAGGAGGGCGGCGAACTGGAGACCCTCGCGGAACTGATCGCCATCACGGATTTCGCCGCCGTTTACCTGGCGCTCGCTTCGAGGGCCTGATCTTGCCCGGGACACCCTGACGCGCCCGCGTCCCGCACCCCGCAGAGAGAACCCCATGGACCGCCTCGACAACACCATCCGCCCCTACGCCTGGGGTTCCCCGACCGCCATCCCGCAGCTGCTCGGCGTCGAACCGACCGGCGAGCCGCAGGCGGAGATGTGGATGGGTGCCCACCCGGGCGCACCTTCGCGCACCGGCCGGGGCACGCTCGTCGAGGTTGTCGACGCCGACCCCGAGAAGGAACTCGGGCCCGCCGCCGTCGCCAAGTTCGGCCCCCGGCTGCCCTTCCTCCTCAAGATCCTCGCCGCGGGCGCCCCGCTCTCCCTCCAGGTCCACCCCGACCTCACGCAGGCGCGGGAGGGCTACGCGGACGAGGAGCGGCGGGGCATCCCCGTGGACGCCCCGCACCGGAACTACAAGGACGCCAACCACAAGCCCGAACTGATCTGCGCCCTCACCGAATTCGACGGCCTGTGCGGCTTCCGCGACCCGCTGGAGGCCGCGGCCCTGCTCGACGACCTGGGCGTCGACTCCCTCAAGCCCTACGTCGACCTGCTGCACGCCCACCCGGAGGACGCCGCCCTGCGCGAGGTCCTCACGGCGATCCTCACCGCCGACCCCGACGAGATGTCCCGCACGGTCGCGGACGCGGCCACCGCCTGCACTCGCCTCGGCGGCGCCTACGCCCCCTACGCCGACATCGCCCACCACTACCCGGGCGACCCCGGCGTCATCGCCGCGATGCTGCTGAACCACGTGCGGCTCCAGCCCGGCGAGGCCCTCTACCTCGGCGCCGGCGTCCCGCACGCCTACCTCGACGGCCTCGGCGTGGAGATCATGGCCAACTCCGACAACGTCCTGCGCTGCGGCCTGACCCCCAAGCACGTAGACGTCCCCGAACTCCTGCGCATCGTCCGCTTCCGCCCCAGCGACCCCGGCGTCCTGCGCCCGGAGGCCTCCCCGGACGGCGAGGAGGTCTACGAGACCCCCATCGACGAGTTCCGCCTTTCCCGCTACGTCCTCCCCGAGGCGGGCGCCGCCCACGACCTCACCCGCCCGACCCCGCAGATCCTGCTCTGCACGGCCGGCGCCGTGCGGGCCGGCGAGCACGAGCTGGCCCCCGGTGCGTCCGTCTTCGTCCCGGCCGGAGAAAAGGCCGAAGTATCCGGAACGGGAACACTTTTCCGGGCCACGGTCGTCGCCTGACCGTTTCGACGGCCCCGTGCTGGTGACCTGACTCACCGCTGCCGCGGCGGACTGCAACAATGGCCCACCGTCAAGCACGGGCAAAGCCAAGGGCGCCCACCCAGGCGGGCGTCAGGCCCTTGAAACGGCGTACGAAGGGACAACGCGAACAAATGAGCGCGTCAGGCGGCACCAAGGCGATCGTGGCGGCACTGGTCGCCAACCTCGCGATCGCGGTAGCGAAGTTCGTGGCGTTCCTCTTCAGTAACTCGTCGTCGATGCTCGCCGAGTCCGTGCACTCGCTCGCCGACTCCGGCAACCAGGCGCTGCTCCTGGTCGGCGGCAAGAAGGCCAAGCGCGAGGCCACCCCGCAACACCCCTTCGGCTACGGTCGTGAGCGCTACATCTACGCCTTCCTCGTCTCCATCGTGCTCTTCTCGGTCGGCGGCATGTTCGCCCTCTACGAGGGCTACGAGAAGATCAAGCACCCGCACGAGCTGACGCACTGGTACTGGCCGGTGGGCGTCCTCGTCTTCGCGATCATCGCCGAGACGTTCTCCTTCCGCACGGCCATCAAGGAATCCAACGCCGTGCGCGGCCGCCGCTCCTGGAAG
The DNA here is from genome assembly GCF_040303285.1 of Streptomyces sp. NPDC096046. NCBI lineage: Bacteria > Bacillati > Actinomycetota > Actinomycetes > Kitasatosporales > Streptomycetaceae > Streptomyces > Streptomyces sp. NPDC096046. Next base: position 20,590 of record NZ_JBEOSZ010000073.1, read on the forward strand.
GAGTTCGTCCGCCACGCCAAGGCCCCCGAACTCCCGGTCGTCCTCCTGGAGGACCTCGGCGCCCTCGTCGGCCTGTTCCTCGCCCTCGGCGGCGTCGGCCTCGCCCTGCTCACCGGCAACAGCGTCTGGGACGGCATCGGCACCCTCTGCATCGGCATCCTGCTCATCCTGATCGCCCTGGTCCTCGCCGCGGAGACCAAGTCGCTGCTGCTCGGCGAATCCGCCGGCGTGGAGGAGAGGCAGAAGATCGAGGCCGCCGTCGTCGACGGCGACACCGTCACCCGCATCATCCACATGCGCACGCTCCACCTCGGCCCCGAGGAGCTCCTCGTCGCCGCCAAGATCGCCGTCCAGCACGACGACACGGCCACCGAGATCGCCGCCGCCATCAACGCCGCCGAGGCCCGCATCCGCGAAGCCGTCCCGATCGCCCGCGTGATCTACCTCGAGCCGGACATCTACAGCGAGCGGGAAGCCGCCAAGGGCCCCGACCCCGAGGCCTCTCCGGGCGGCCCGGCCCCCCACCCCGCCGAGCACTGACCCCTTTCCCTCCGGCCCACGTGGCCCGCCGGACCACGCGGCGGGCCCCGTCCGGCTTCCCCGGCCTCACCACCACCTCGCCCACCACCCCGCCCGTCGCCGCCCGCCCGGCATCCGCCCGGCGTCCGTCCCGTCCCTCCCCCGATCCGTCACATGATCGGCTCGATGTGTTTCCCGGCGGACTGGGGATCGCGCCCGCCCCCGGTGTAGCTTGGGACGGAGCCAGACGTCGCTGCTGATGGCGGTCGGGCGGTCCCACCGCGGACCGGCCGAGGGAGAGAGGGCCTCCGACGGACTGCGCTGCGCGCACGCGGGCATGCCTGTGTCCTCTTTCGGGCACCCTGTGTCCGCCGCCGCGCAGACCAGCCGTACCCACCTCGACCCAACCCCGAGGAGCAGCTCGCAATGACGACTGTCGAGAACCGACAGGACTTCAAGGTCGCCGACCTCTCCCTGGCCGACTTCGGCCGCAAGGAGATCACCCTCGCCGAGCACGAGATGCCGGGCCTGATGGCGATCCGCAAGGAGTACGCCGAGGCCCAGCCCCTGGCCGGCGCCCGTGTCACCGGCTCCCTGCACATGACCGTGCAGACCGCCGTGCTCATCGAGACCCTGGTCGCCCTCGGCGCGCAGGTCCGCTGGGCGTCCTGCAACATCTTCTCCACCCAGGACCACGCGGCAGCCGCCATCGCCGTCGGCCCGAACGGCACCGTGGACAACCCCCAGGGTGTCCCGGTCTTCGCCTGGAAGGGCGAGACGCTGGAGGAGTACTGGTGGTGCACCGAGCAGGCGCTGACCTGGCCGGACAGTCCCACCGGCGGCCCCAACATGATCCTGGACGACGGCGGCGACGCCACCCTCCTCGTCCACAAGGGCGTCGAGTACGAGAAGGACGGCAAGGTCCCCTCGCCCGACACCGCCGAGTCCGACGAGCACCGCGTCATCCTCGAACTGCTGAACCGCACCATCACGGACGGCTCGCAGAAGTGGACCCAGCTGGCCTCCGAGATCCGCGGTGTGACCGAGGAGACCACGACCGGCGTCCACCGCCTGTACGAGATGCAGCGTGACGGCGTCCTGCTGTTCCCGGCGATCAACGTCAACGACGCCGTCACCAAGTCGAAGTTCGACAACAAGTACGGCTGCCGCCACTCGCTCATCGACGGCATCAACCGCGCCACCGACGTCCTCATCGGCGGCAAGACCGCGGTCGTCTTCGGCTACGGCGACGTCGGCAAGGGCTGCGCCGAGTCCCTGCGCGGACAGGGCGCCCGCGTGATCGTCACCGAGATCGACCCGATCTGCGCCCTCCAGGCCGCGATGGACGGCTACCAGGTCGCGACCCTCGAGGACGTCGTCGACAAGGCCGACATCTTCATCACCACGACCGGCAACAAGGACATCATCATGGCCTCGGACATGGCCAAGATGAAGCACCAGGCCATCGTCGGCAACATCGGCCACTTCGACAACGAGATCGACATGGCGGGCCTCGCCAGGATCCCCGGCATCGTCAAGGACGAGGTCAAGCCGCAGGTCCACACCTGGACCTTCCCCGACGGCAAGGTGATCATCGTCCTGTCCGAGGGGCGCCTGCTGAACCTGGGCAACGCCACCGGTCACCCGTCGTTCGTGATGTCCAACTCCTTCGCGGACCAGACCCTGGCCCAGATCGAGCTGTTCACCAAGCCCGACGAGTACCCGACCGGCGTCTACGTGCTGCCCAAGCACCTCGACGAGAAGGTCGCCCGCCTCCACCTCGACGCGTTGGGCGTGAAGCTGACCACCCTGCGCCCGGAGCAGGCCGAGTACATCGGCGTTCAGGTCGAGGGCCCCTTCAAGCCGGACCACTACCGCTACTGAGCCGAGCGGCACCACTGCCGGTCAGTCACCCACTGGCCGGATCTCCGAGGCAGGCCCCCGCACCCCCGTGCCGGGGGCCTGCCCCGTTCGACCGGCCGGCGACCGGCCCCGCCCGTCAAGACCCAGGACCCACATGCCCCGCGGCCGCTATTCGCTCCACGACCCGCACGATCACACCCCCCTCGCGGAAGAGCACTTCCAGGAGCACTTCCAGTGCGCCCCCGGCCCCTCCGGCTGGCGCTACGTCTCCCAGCTGACCACCCCCTCCGGCGATCACCACGGCTCCGTCGACCTCACCCTCGACGAACTCGGCCGCCCTCTCCGCCTCGAACTCCACGCCGCCGCCTGGCAGGTGCGCGGCGCCGCCCTCGACGGCGTCACCTGGGTCCGCTCCGACCCCACCGGAACCGAGGCCACCGAAGGCAATGTGCGCGCCCACGCCTTCACCGGCACATCCCCGGCATTCCTCGTGGCCACCGCCCGTCTTCTGCGCCTCACCCCCTCCGCGGCCACCCGCGTACGCCTCGTCGCCTTCACGGACCCGGTCCTCGCCCCCCGCACCGTGGACCAGTCCTGGACCTTGCTGAACAGCGAAGCACACGCCACTGACAACGGCCTTCTGACCGTGGACGAATACCAGGTCACAGCCCTGGACACGGGCGAGCGGCACACCGTCCACCTGGCCGGGGACGTGGTGCTCGCGGCGCCCGGCATCGAGCTCGAGGACCTGGAGTCACCACCGTCGGCGTTCACCTGAACAGGCAACCGCCCAGGAGCAGCCGGCGGCCCCGCCCCCCACTAGGCCGGCGGCACGAACCCGGTACGGGGCCGCTCGCTCGCGGGAACCTCGGCCGACTCCTCGGACCGGCCCTCGCCGGACGGTTCCGACACCACCTCACGCGCCCTGGCCGACGGTCCGGCCGATCCATGAGAAGCCGGAGGAGCGGCAGCCGCCTGAAGCCCACCCTCTGCCTGCGCCACGGTCGGGGCCGTCGTTCCGCTCGTGACCGGAGCGACGGTGGCGGACGTCGCCGACCGGGCCGCATCGCTTCCGAAAGCCCGGCGGGCCTCCCGCGCCTGCCGTTCCTGCACGACTGCCGCCAGATAGGCCGCCGGCGGCACCCCCTGCGGCACCGGAGTGCCCGTACGCGCCGCCAGATCCGACGCCAGCCGCTCCGCCATCGACCAGCCCACCTGCGGATCCAGTTGCTGCATGCGCGTCAGGTACTGCCGGACGGCGAGCCACAGCCCGTCGGGCACCGCGGACAGATCGAGCCCCGAGAACCGCCCCGACAGCCAGGGAGGCGGAGGCGGCACGAAACCGGTCCGCGTGACCGGGAGCCGCTCCCGTACGACGAGCGTCCCCGCGAACACATCACCCAGCCGACGCCCGCGCGCCGACACGAACGAGGCGATGCAGGCGACGACCCCGAGCGTCATGAGGATCTCGATCACCCCGATCAAGCCCCTCACCAGCGCATGCCGGAACCGGATCGGGCCCCCGTCGTCCCGCACCACACGCAGCCCGCACGCCATCTTCCCGAGCGACCGCCCGTGACTGAGCGTCTCCACCGCGATGGGCCCGCCCACCAGCACCAGAACGAACGTCGCGATCGACAGCGCCGCCTGTGCCGCTTCGTCGAGGGAGGCCGTGGAAACGACCACCGCGATGGTCACCGCGACGTAGACCGCCAGTGCCGCCACCAGATCGAGCAGCACGGCCAACGCCCTGCTGGGCAGCCTCGCGGGGCGCAGCTCCAACGCCACAGCCTCACCCGTCACCAGCTCACTCACGCCCGCCGCCCTTCCCCTGCCCTGCCTCCGACAGGGCCAGTCTGCCAAGCTGAGGGCGCATCGCACCGCAGTACGACAAGCTGATCCATGACGAGCTGCCGACGACCAGCCGAGGAGCAGGCACACCGATGGACCTCGACGTCTTCGTCTCCGCCCACCGAGCGGAGTGGGATCGCCTCGAAGTCCTGCTCCGCCGCCGGTGCCGCCTCGACGGCGCCGAAGCCGACGAACTCGTCACTCTCTACCAGCGCACCGCGACGCATCTCTCCCTGATCCAGTCCAGCGCCCCCGACCCCCAGCTCACCGGCAGGCTCAGCCAACTCGTGGCACGCGCACGTCATGCCGTGACAGGCACCCGACGCGCCTCCTGGCGTGACGTCACACGCTTCCTGACCCAGAGTTTCCCCGCCGCCGTCTACAAGTCACGGCACTGGTGGGTGACCACGGCGCTTCTGTCCACGGCCGTCGCAGCTCTGCTGGGCTGGTGGATCGGCACCCACCCCGAGGTGCAGTCCTCGATCGCGGCTCCCGGCGAACTACGCGAGCTCACCCGCCCCGGCGGCCAGTACGAGACGTACTACTCCAGCCACCCGGCCGCCAGCTTCGCCGCCCAGGTCTGGACGAACAACGCCTGGGCCGCCGCGTTGTGCCTGATCCTGGGCGTCTTCCTGGGCCTGCCCGTCATCTGGATCCTCTTCCAGAACATGCTCAACCTCGGCGTCGGAGTGGGACTGATGTCCTCGGCCGGCCGCCTCGACACGTTCCTCGGCCTGGTCCTCCCGCACGGCCTCCTCGAACTGACCGCCGTCTTCGTCGCAGCCGGCACCGGCCTGCGCCTGGGCTGGACGCTCATCGACCCCGGCCCCCGCACACGTCGCACGGCTCTCGCGGAAGAAGGCCGAGCCGCCATAGGCATGGCCATAGGCCTCGCCCTCGTCCTCTTCGTCTCCGGAGCGATCGAAGGGTTCGTCACTCCGTCCGGCCTCCCCACGTGGGCCCGCATCAGCATCGGGATCGTCGCCGAAGTTGCGTTCCTGGCCTACGTCTACGTCCTGGGCGGCCGTGCCGCCCGTGCGGGGCAGACCGGCGACGTCGAGGCCGCGGAGCGCAGCGGGAGCGTCCCCACAGCAGCGTGATCGTTCCCGCGACCGCCGGATGTGCGACGCCCTCCGTTCAGCTGCTAGTCTCCTCTTCGCCCCGCAGGAGCCGTTGACACGGCGAGCGTGGGGAGGTAGATTCGAACAGTTGCCTGGAGATGAGCCCAAGGCTCAGACCAGCAGAGTGAACATCTATCCGCTTCTTGAAACGCTGATTTCATTGAAGCCCTTCCCGATGAATCGGAAATGAGTGGCCGGTCAGTCCGGCCCGGATCTTCTGATAAAGTCGGAACCGCCGGAAAGGTAAACGCGAAAGCGGAAACCTGGAAAGCGCCGAGGAAATCGGGTCGAGAAAAGATCTGATAGAGTCGGAAACGCAAGACCGAAGGGAAGCCCGGAG
>NZ_JBEOSZ010000074.1:0-24101 GCF_040303285.1 Streptomyces sp. NPDC096046
CCCTCGTAGCGGAGCTACTAGGGCGTTTCGGCAACGCGGCGAGGTGCGGCACCAGGCCGCGCGACCCGGACGGGCATAGTGAAAGGACCCCTTAGTCCGGCAAGGCCGCCTGGTCGAGCCCGTAGACCCGCCGCGCGTTGCCCGACGCCAGCAGGCCCGCCACCCGCTGGGCGTCGGCCAGGGACCACGCACCCTCGGCGACCCAGGTTCCGAGCACCCGCCCCAGGGCCTCGCCGAACAGCCGGGCGCCCACCACGTGCAGTTCGGGCAGCCCCCGCGCGCCGGTGGAGAACAGGATCTTGCCGAAGGGGGCCAGTTCCAGCGTCTCCGCGAGCACGGTCGGCGCCCGGGCGCCCGTGCGGACCAGGGCGGCGCCGCAGTCGACGTGGACGTGCGGGAAGACGGCGGCGAGATGGGCGGCGTGGCGGTGGTACGGGTAGCCGTGCAGCAGGACGAGGTCCGTGCCCAGGCCGGCCGTGGCCCGCACGAAGTCCGTCAGCAGCACCGGGTCCGTTCGGTCGATCCGCAGGCCGGGGGCGCCCAGCCCCGCGTGCAGCTGGAGCGGCAGCCCCGAGGCGACCGCGCTCCACAGCAGATGCCGCAGCAGTACCGGGTCGCTCAGCTCCCCGCCCACGCCGCGCCCGGCGAGCCAGCGCCCGGCCGCCCCGCGCACCTCCCCCGGGCCGGGCGGCTCCGGTGCGAGCGCGAGGCCGTGCCGTACGCCCGCGACCGACGTGAAGGCGACGGCGTCTGCGGCGGCCGCGTGCACCGACTCGGCGAGGTTGGCGAGGAAGGACTCGACGGTGCCGGAGGTGTCGGCGACCTGCTCGGCGAGGAGTTCCAGGCGCACGATCTCGCGGGCCTCGGCGGCTCCCGCGGAGGCCAGCTCGCCCGGTTGCGTCAGGTCGCCGGGAAGCCCCGTGTCGACCAGGTACGTGGTGATGCCGCTGCCGCGCAGGAGCCGGCGGCCGGACTCCAGGAAGCCCAGTTCCCGGCGCCGGGCCAGATAGCGGGCGGGCGTGCAGTGCGGTTCCAGACCGAGCAGGGGTGGGCACCAGCGCCGGACGGCGAAGCCGGTCTGGGTGTCGAAGAGCGTGGTGCCGGGGGCGGGTGGGCCCTCGCTGCTGCCGAGGTGGGCCTCGAAGGTGCCGAGGCCCAGCTCCGTGCGCAGCACTCCGTGGCAGTACTGGTCCACCAGTGACGGCGTTTCGATCATCCGGGCCTCCCGGTGTGGACCCTGTTGCTCTCAAGGGTCCTAACGGGTGAACCGGGTTTGAGGTCGCGGTCCCGGGGGTGTGGACGGGCTTGTTCGGCGGGCGCGGGCGGGATGTGGTTGCTCGCGCCCACGCGGCGGAGCCGACATCGATACAACCCCGCGCCCCAAGAGGGTCAGTCGTTCTCGGGGCCGCCGACCTGGATCCCCGCCATGCGCGACCACTCGTAGCGGCCCGTCTTGACCTTGGCCGCGAATTCGCCGTCGAAGGACTCGTGGGCCGTGATGCCCGACTTCTCCACGGCCTTCTCGGCGATCTCGTACGAGGGGGCGACCAGGTCGCCCCAGTTGCCGTCCTCGCCGACCAGGACGATGCGGGCGCCGCGCTCGCCGAGATAGGCGACCTGGCCCTCGGCACCGCCGTGGGCCCGGGAGAAGGAGGAGATCTGCTTGGCCAGCCGGGCCACCTTGCGCTCGGCCTTGGGGTCTGCCTGCTGTGTGTCTGCCATGGCCAGGATGCTACTCACGAGTAGAACGACTGGCGAGCGCAGGGCGCTGTGACCTACGTCAGTGCGTCAGCGCGGGGACGAACGGGTCGACCGCGACCGCCACGAACAGCAGCGACACGTACGTGATCGACCAGTGGAACAGGCGCATCTCCTTCAGCTTCGCGCCCGTCACCTCCGCCTTCGCACGGTTCTGCAGGCCGTGCGCCTCCCAGAGCCAGAAGCCGCCCGCCAGCAGCGCCACCGACGTGTAGAACCAGCCGGTGTAGCCGAGCGGGGTCAGCAGCAGCGAGACGGCGACCATGACCCAGCTGTAGAGCACGATCTGCCGGGCGACCACCTTGTTGGAGGCGACCACCGGCAGCATCGGCACACCCACGCGCGCGTAGTCCTCCTTGACCTTCATGGACAGCGGCCAGTAGTGCGGCGGCGTCCAGAAGAACATGACGAGGAAGAGGATGACCGGCGCCCACGACATCGAGTTCGTGACCGAGGACCAGCCGATCAGCACCGGCAGGCAGCCCGCGATGCCGCCCCACACGATGTTCTGCGAGGTACGGCGCTTGAGGATCATCGTGTAGACGACGACGTAGAAGAGGAGCGCGCCGAGGGCGAGCCAGGCGCTCAGCCAGTTCACGGTGAGACCGAACAGCAGCGTCGAGGCGACGGCCAGCGTGATGCCGAAGACCAGGCACTCGCGCGGGCTGACCATGCCGGTGACCAGCGGGCGCTGCGAGGTGCGGTCCATGAGCGCGTCGATGTCCCGGTCGATGTACATGTTGAGCGCGTTGGCGCCGCCCGCGGACATGTAGCCGCCGAGGCACGTCAGCAGCACCAGCGTCAGGTCGGGCACGCCCTGCTGCGCCAGGAACATCACCGGCACCGTGGTGATCAGCAGCAGCTCGATGATCCGCGGCTTGGTGAGAGCCACGAACGCCTTGACACGGGCCCCGAACGGCCGGTGGGCCGGGCTCTGGTCCGCCCCTAGCTCCCCCATAGCCTTAAGGGCATGGGTGGTGCCCCCACCCGCTGGACGGGATTCAACGGCCGTCACGCACACCCCTACAGAGACATCCCAGCAAGCCCCACCCCGTGTGAAGTCCCGGTAAAGGCTCGCGCGTACCACGCCACTTTAGACGTTGCCCAGAGTCGGACATTCGCGGGGGTCCGCTCGTGTTGGCGGGCACCTTCCGACGGGCGCGCCGAAGCTCGATTGAGCACCCGGATGAGCGGCTCCGTATTCACCTGTCGAATGCGGTACGGCCCAGGCAGGAGGCGGACCGGGATCAGCCCCGGCACTCTGGAGTGACTCGAAAAAACGCACGTCCCACGGGGGTAGGCTCGGCTGCGGCCGGTGGGCGCCCCGATACACCGGCATCCGACATGTGGAGAGGAGCCCTGACCCAGGGTGAGCACCAAGCCGACCACCACAGACCTCGAGTGGACCGAGTTGGACCAGCGGGCCGTCGACACCGCGCGTGTCCTGGCCGCCGACGCCGTACAGAAGGTCGGTAACGGCCATCCGGGTACGGCGATGAGCCTGGCGCCTGCCGCCTACACCCTCTTCCAGAAGGTGATGCGGCACGACCCGGCGGACGCCGACTGGGTCGGGCGGGACCGCTTCGTGCTGTCCGCCGGCCACTCGTCCCTGACCCTCTACACCCAGCTGTACCTGGCCGGCTTCGGCCTGGAGCTGGACGATCTGAAGTCCTTCCGCACCTGGGGCTCGAAGACCCCCGGCCACCCGGAGTACGGGCACACGACCGGTGTGGAGACGACGACCGGCCCGCTCGGCCAGGGCGTCGCCAACGCGGTGGGCATGGCGATGGCCGCCCGCTACGAGCGCGGCCTGTTCGACCCGGAGGCCGCCGAGGGCGAGTCCCCGTTCGACCACTTCATCTACTGCATCGCCGGTGACGGCTGCCTCCAGGAGGGCATCTCCGCCGAGGCCTCGTCGCTGGCGGGCCACCAGAAGCTGGGCAACCTGATCCTGCTGTGGGACGACAACCACATCTCGATCGAGGGCGACACGGAGACGGCCGTCTCCGAGGACACCGCCAAGCGGTACGAGGCCTACGGCTGGCACGTGCAGCGCGTGGAGCCGAAGGCCGACGGCGACCTGGACCCGGCCGCGATCTTCGAGGCGGTCCAGCAGGCCAAGGCCGTCACGGACCGGCCGTCGTTCATCGCGATGCGCTCGATCATCGCCTGGCCGGCCCCGAACGCGCAGAACACCGAGGCCGCGCACGGCTCGGCGCTCGGCGACGACGAGGTCGCGGCCACCAAGCGGGTGCTGGGCTTCGACCCGGAGCAGTCCTTCGAGGTCTCCGACGAGGTCATCACGCACACCCGCAAGGCGCTGGAGCGGGGCCAGGCGGCCCGCGCGGTGTGGGAGAAGGCCTACCAGCAGTGGCGGGACAACAACCCCGAGCGCGCGGCCGAGTACGACCGCGTCGCCAAGGGCGAGCTGCCCAAGGGCTGGGAGGAGAAGATCCCGGTCTTCGAGGTCGGCAAGGGCGTGGCCACCCGTGCCGCCTCCGGCAAGGTCCTCCAGGCACTCGGCGGGGTCATCCCCGAGCTGTGGGGCGGCTCGGCCGACCTGGCCGGCTCCAACAACACCACGATCGACAAGACCAGCTCCTTCCTCCCGGCGGACAACCCGCTGCCGGCGGCGGACCCGTACGGGCGCACGATCCACTTCGGTATCCGCGAGCACGCGATGGCCGCGGAGATGAACGGCATCGCGCTGCACGGCAACACCCGGATCTACGGCGGCACGTTCCTGGTGTTCTCCGACTACATGCGCAACGCGGTGCGGTTGTCGGCGCTGATGCACCTGCCGGTGACGTACGTGTGGACGCACGACTCGATCGGTCTGGGCGAGGACGGCCCGACGCACCAGCCCGTCGAGCACCTGGCCGCGCTGCGCGCGATCCCGGGTCTGAACGTGGTGCGCCCCGCCGACGCCAACGAGACCGCGATCGCCTGGCGCGAGATCCTTCGGCGCTGGACGAAGGAGTTCGGCAAGGGCCAGCCGCACGGTCTGGCGCTGACCCGGCAGGGTGTACCGACGTACGAGCCCGACGACGACGCGGCCAAGGGCGGTTACGTCCTGTTCGAGGCCGACGGCGGCGAGCCCGACGTGATCCTGATCGCCACCGGCTCGGAGGTGCACGTCGCCGTCGAGGCGCGCGAGCAGCTCCAGGGCGCCGGCGTGCCCACCCGCGTGGTGTCCATGCCGTCGGTCGAGTGGTTCGAGCAGCAGGACCAGGGGTACCGGGACAGCGTCCTGCCGCCGTCCGTCCGGGCCCGTGTCGCGGTGGAGGCCGGTATCGGTCTCACGTGGCACAAGTACGTGGGGGACGCCGGCCGCATCGTTTCCCTGGAGCACTTCGGTGCTTCGGCCGACGGCAAGGTGCTTTTCCGCGAGTTCGGCTTCACCGCCGAGAACGTGGCCGCCGCCGCGCGGGAATCGATCGCCGCAGCCCAGCGCTGACGCTCATACACGACACGTAGGAGATGGAATTTCCATGACAGACGCACTCAAGCGCCTCTCCGAGGAAGGCGTGGCGATCTGGCTGGACGACCTGTCGCGCAAGCGGATCACGTCCGGCAACCTCGCCGAGCTGATCGACCAGCAGCACGTCGTGGGCGTCACCACCAACCCGTCGATCTTCCAGAAGGCGATCTCGCAGGGAGACGGCTACGACACGCAGCTGACCGACCTCGCCGCCCGCAAGGTCACGGTCGAAGAGGCCATCCGCATGATCACGACGGCGGACGTCCGTGACGCCGCCGACGTGCTGCGCCCCGTCTTCGACGCCACCGGCGGCAAGGACGGCCGGGTCTCGATCGAGGTCGACCCCCGTCTGGCGCACAACACGCGGGCGACGGTCGCCGAGGCCAAGCAGCTCGCCTGGCTGGTGGACCGCCCCAACACACTCATCAAGATCCCGGCGACCGAGGCGGGCATCCCGGCCATCGCCGAGACCATCGGTCTGGGCATCAGCGTCAACGTCACGCTGATCTTCTCGCTGGAGCGCTACCGCCTGGTCATGGACGCGTTCCTGACCGGCCTGGAGAAGGCCAAGGAGCGCGGCCTGGACCTGTCGCAGATCCACTCCGTGGCGTCGTTCTTCGTGTCCCGCGTGGACACCGAGATCGACAAGCGGATCGACGCGCTGGGCACCGACGAGGCCAAGGCGCTGCGCGGCAAGGCCGCCGTGGCCAACGCCCGTCTGGCCTACCAGGCGTACGAGGAGGTCTTCTCCTCGGACCGCTGGAACGCGCTGGAGAAGGCGGGCGCGAACAAGCAGCGTCCGCTGTGGGCGTCGACCGGCGTGAAGGACAAGGCGTACAGCGACACCATGTACGTCACCGAGCTGGTCGCTCCGAACACGGTCAACACCATGCCCGAGGCGACCCTGTTCGCCACCGAGGACCACGGCGAGATCACCGGCGACACCGTCGCCGGCACCTACGAGCAGGCCCGCGCCGACCTCGACGCGGTCGAGAAGCTCGGGATCAAGTACGACGACGTGGTGCGGCTGCTGGAGGAGGAGGGCGTCGAGAAGTTCGAGGCGTCCTGGACCGACCTGCTGAAGTCGACCGAGGCCGAGCTTCAGCGCCTCGCCCCCTCGGAGGGCTGAACAGGTGTCGAGCAGCAACCCGCTGCGTGACCCCGCGGACCGACGGCTCCCGCGTATCGCGGGGCCGTCGGGCCTGGTCATCTTCGGCGTCACGGGCGACCTGTCCCGGAAGAAGCTGATGCCCGCCGTGTACGACCTCGCCAACCGGGGTCTGCTGCCGCCGGGCTTCTCGCTGGTGGGCTTCGCCCGCCGCGAGTGGGCGCACGAGGACTTCGCCCAGGAGGTCCACGACGCGGTCAAGGAGCACGCCCGCACTCCCTTCCGCGAGGAGGTCTGGCAGCAGCTCATCCAGGGGATGCGCTTCGTGCAGGGCACCTTCGACGACGACGACGCGTTCGAGCGGCTGCGCTCCACGATCGACGAGCTGGACAAGGCCCAGGGCACCGGTGGCAACTTCGCCTTCTACCTGTCGGTGCCGCCGAAGTCCTTCCCGGTGGTCATCCAGCAACTGAAGAAGCACCAGCTGGCCGACCAGACGGGCGGTTCCTGGCGGCGCGCGGTCATCGAGAAGCCGTTCGGGCACGACCTGAAGTCGGCCGAGGAGCTCAACAAGGTCGTCCACGAGGTCTTCGCCCCGGACCAGGTCTTCCGCATCGACCACTACCTGGGCAAGGAGACCGTCCAGAACATCCTGGCGCTGCGCTTCGCCAACACGATGTTCGAGCCGATCTGGAACCGGTCCCTCGTGGACCACGTGCAGATCACCATGGCGGAGGACATCGGCATCGGTGGCCGGGCCGGTTACTACGACGGCATCGGCGCGGCCCGTGACGTCATCCAGAACCACCTGCTCCAGCTCCTGGCGCTGACCGCCATGGAGGAGCCGGCCTCCTTCGACGCGGACGCGCTGGCCGCCGAGAAGACCAAGGTCCTCGGCGCCGTGAAGCTGCCGAAGGACATGGGCCGGGACACCGTGCGCGGCCAGTACGCGGCCGGCTGGCAGGGCGGCGCGAAGGTGATCGGCTACCTCGACGAGGACGGCATCAACGCCTCGTCCAAGACCGACACGTACGCCGCGATCAAGCTGGAGATCGACAACCGCCGCTGGGCGGGCGTCCCGTTCTATCTGCGCACCGGCAAGCGGCTCGGCCGCCGGGTGACGGAGATCGCGGTCGTCTTCCAGCGGGCCCCGCACTCCCCCTTCGACTCGACGGCCACCGAGGAGCTGGGTTCCAACGCGATCGTCATCCGCGTCCAGCCGGACGAGGGCGTGACGGTCCGCTTCGGCTCGAAGGTGCCGGGCACGTCGATGGAGATCCGGGACGTGTCGATGGACTTCGCCTACGGCGAGTCCTTCACGGAGTCCAGCCCGGAGGCGTACGAGCGTCTCATCCTGGACGTCCTGCTCGGTGACTCGAACCTCTTCCCGCGCACCGAGGAGGTCGAGCTGTCCTGGAAGATCCTCGACCCGATCGAGGAGTACTGGGACCAGAACGGCAGGCCCGCCCAGTACCAGGCCGGTACCTGGGGCCCCGTCGAGGCGGACGAAATGCTCGAGCGACACGGACGGAGCTGGCGTCGGCCATGAAGATAGACCTCACGGACACCACGGCCAGCAAGGTCAACAAGGCGCTGGTGCAGGGCCGCCGGGCGATCGGCACCCCGGCGGTCGGCATGGTGCTCACGCTGGTCATCGTGACGGACGAGGAGAACGCCTACGACGCGCTGAAGGCCGCGAACGACGCCTCGCACGAGCATCCCGCCCGCACGCTCGTGGTCATCAGGCGCGTCTCCCGTTCGCCCCGCGACCGTACGCAGTCCCGTCTCGACGCGGAGGTCCGGGTCGGGGCCGACGCGGGTTCCGGCGAGACGGTGGTGCTCCGGCTGTACGGCGAGGTCGTCGACCACGCCCAGTCGGTGGTGCTGCCGCTGCTGCTGCCGGACGCCCCGGTGGTGGTGTGGTGGCCGGTGAACGCGCCGCTCGACCCGGCGAAGGACCCCCTGGGGGCCCTCGCGCAGCGCCGCGTCACCGACACGTACTCCTCCGAGCAGCCGGTACGGGACCTGGCCACCCGGTCCGGGACCTACACTCCGGGCGACACGGACCTGTCCTGGACCCGCATCACGCCCTGGCGCTCCATGCTGGCGGCGGCCCTGGACCAGGTGGTTTGCGAGGTCCGGGCCGTCGAGGTGGAGGGCGAGGAGTTCAACCCGAGCTGTGAGCTGCTGGCGATGTGGCTCGCGGACCGGCTGGACGTCCCCGTGAAGCGCTCGCTGTCCGGCGGGCCCGGTCTGACGGCGGTCCGGATGGACACCGACTGCGGCCCCATCAAGCTGGACCGTGCCGACGGCTCCCTGGCGACGCTCTCCATCGAGGGCCAGCCGGACCGGGCGGTGGCGCTCAAGCGCCGGGAGACCGCCGAGCTGATGGCGGAGGAGCTGCGGCGGCTGGACCCGGACGACACGTACGCGTCCGCCCTGCGCTACGGGGTGGACCGGCTGAAGTCCTCGGGTCCGGTGCCCAAAAGTGAGGGGCGAGCAGGACTCGCCCTCCCCGCTCCCGTCGAAACTGCTGCGAAAGCACCCGCTGCGGAAGCGACGGCGCAGGCACCGGTGAGGCGGGAACCGCCCGCGCTGGAGCCGGTCCGGAAGGCGGAGGCGAAGTGAGTACGGCACCGCAGCTGGTCGTGCACCGCGACAAGGAGCTGATGGCGCAGGCCGCGGCGGCCCGGCTGATCACCAGGATCGTGGACGCGCAGGCCTCCCGGGGTTCGGCGTCCGTGGTCCTGACGGGCGGCCGCAACGGCAACGGCCTGCTGGCGGCCCTGGCCGCGGCGCCCGCCCGGGACGCGATCGACTGGAGCCGGCTCGACCTCTGGTGGGGTGACGAGCGGTACCTGCCCGAGGGAGACCCGGACCGCAACGTCACCCAGGCGAGGGAGGTTCTCCTCGACTCGGTGCCGCTCGACCCGAAGCGGGTGCACGCGATGCCCGCGTCGGACGGTCCTGACGGCACCGACGTGGACGCGGCGGCTGCCGCGTACGCGCAGGAGCTGGCAGCGGCTGCGGGCCCGGAGAACCACGGGCCCGTGCCCACCTTCGACGTGCTGATGCTGGGCGTGGGCCCGGACACGCACGTCGCGTCGCTGTTCCCGGAGCTGCCGGCGGTCAGGGAGACCGACCGCACGGTGGTCGGCGTCCACGGCGCGCCCAAGCCGCCGCCGACCCGGGTGACGCTGACCCTGCCGGCGATCCGTGCGGCCCGTGAGGTGTGGCTGCTCGCCGCGGGCGAGGACAAGGCCCAGGCGGCGGCGATCGCCCTGTCGGGCGCGGGCGAGATCCAGGCCCCGGCGGCGGGGGCGTACGGCAGGAGCCGGACCCTGTGGCTGCTGGACGGGGCGGCGGCTTCCCGACTGCCGCGTTCGCTGTATCCACCAGCGTCGGCGTGAACGCCTTCGGGCCCCCGCTTCGCAGTGAAGCGGGGGCCCGAAACGTATGCGCTACTTCACCGACCCCGCCATCACGCCCTGCACGAAATGCCGCTGGAACGCGAAGAACACGACCACCGGGACGACCAGGGACACGAACGCCCCGGGTGCCAGGACATCGATGTTGCTGCCGAACTGGCGGATCTGCGACTGGAGTGCCACGGTCAGCGGCTGTGAGGAGCTGTCCGCGAACAGCAGTGCCACCAGCATGTCGTTCCACACCCACAGGAACTGGAAGATGGCCAGGGAGGCGATCGCGGGCCGTCCCACGGGCAGGACGAGCCGCGTGAAGATGCGCCACTCGGTGCCGCCGTCCATCCGGGCCGCCTCCAGCATCTCCTTCGGCATCTCGGCGAAGTAGTTCCGCAGCAGGAACACCGCGAAGGGAAGACCGTAGGCCACGTGGAAGAGCACGACGCCGGGGATCGTGCCGAACAGGCCCAGCTGTCCGAAGAGTTTGGCGACCGGCAGCAGACCGATCTGCACCGGCACCACCAGCAGCGCGACCACGACCAGGAAGATCGCCTCCCGTCCGGGGAAGTCCAGCCACGCGAAGGCGTACCCCGCGAGGGCCGCGACCACCACGACCAGCGCCGTCGTCGGCACCGATATCAGCACCGTGTTCCAGAACGCCTGGGTGATCCCGGCGTTCCCCAGCAGTGAGGAGTAGTTGTCGAGGGACAGCTGCCCGGGGCTGGAGAACACCGTCCACCAGCCGCCCTTCGCCGTGTCCTCGGAGGATCGCAGCGAGGACAGGAACAGCCCGGCCAGCGGTGTCATCCACACCAGGCCCACCAGGACGAGGAAGGCCTGGACGACCCCGCTGCCCAGCCCGCGCCGGACCGCGTTCATCGCTGCCCCCTTCGGAAACGGCGGACGTTGAACACCATGGCCGGGACGACCAGCAGCAGGAGCAGCACGCCGAGGGCGCTGCCGAGTCCCTGGTTGTTGCCGCCGCCGAACGACACCAGCCACATCTGCGTCGCGAGCACGGTCGCGTCCTCCTGCACGGGCCCGGGGGCGATGATGTAGACGAGGTCGAAGACCTTCATCACGTTGATGACGAGGGTGATGAACACGACCGACAGGACGGGGGCCAGCAGCGGCACCGTGATCCGCCGGAAGATCTGCCACTCGTTGGCGCCGTCCATCCGCGCCGCCTCCAGGGCGTCCCGCGGCAGCGTCGACAGTCCCGCGCCGATCAGCACCATGGCGAAGCCGGTCCAGATCCACAGGTACGCGCCGATGATCGCCGGGGTGACCAGCGCCGGTCCGAGCCAGGAGACGCCCTCGTAGGGCTGGGCGAAGTTCGACGACGGCAGTCGCACCTGGTAGGAACCCGATGCGAGCCCCTCGAAGCGGAAGGAACCGTCGGCGGCCGTGGTGGTCGTGGCGATCGCCTCACCGTCGCGGACCGCCTCGACCCGCATCTCCGGCAGTCCCTTCTCCCCCCGGTCGACCCTGCCCTGCTCCCCTCCCCCGCCGGGCACGAAGTCCAGGTAGACGACCCCGCGCAGTTCGTCGGGGCCGGCCTTCCGCTCCGCCGCCGCGAAGGCGGGCCGGGCACCGCCGGGCAGGTCGGCGGGCTGTACGCCGACCAGACCCAGCGTCACCGCGTCCCCGGGGGACGCGCTCGCGCTCGTGCGGTACGAACCGTCCTCGTCCTTGGTCAGGCCCTGGCCGTCACGCGCCCGGGCCGTCGGGTACGAGGACTCCGGTTCGAAGGCGTCGTGGACGGAGACCACCGCGGCGTTGAGCACGCCCTTGTCGGGGTCCTCGTCGTAGGCGAGCCGGAAGATGATGCCGGCGGCGAGGAAGGAGACCGCCATCGGCATGAAGAGGAGCAGTTTGAAGGCCGTGGCCCAGCGGACCTTCTCCACCAGCACGGCGAGGATCAGTCCGAGTCCGGTGAGCAGGGCCGGGGCGACGACGACCCAGACGGCCGTGTTGCGGACGGCCTTGAGGGTCGCCGGGTCGTGGAACATCTCGGCGTAGTTGTCGCCGCCGACGAAGCGCGTCCCGGAGGCGTCGAAGAAGCTGCGGCCGATGCTGAACAGCACGGGGTAGACGACGAGCGCGCCGAGCAGCAGCAGCGCGGGCAGTGTGAACAGCAGGGCGATGATCTTCCCGCGCCGGCGCAGCCGCCGGTTGGGGTCGGCGACCGGCCCGGGCGGTGGAGGGCCCGTCTCTTTCACGAGGGTGGCTGTCATGGCGTATCAGTCCCGGTACGCCTTGGCCGCCGCGGCCTCCAGCTTCGCCGCGGTGCCCTTCGGGTCGGACGGGTCGCGCAGGAAGTCCTGCAGCAGCTTCCACTCGCCGGTGCCCTTGGTGCCGCCGAACGCGGCCGGGGCCTGGTCGGACATGTCGAAGCGGACCGAATCCCCGGCGTCCACGAGGGACTTGGCGGTGGCGCGGGTGACGTCGTCACCGTAGGAAGCGAGGTCGAGCTTCTTGTTCGGGGAGAGGAAGCCGCCCGCCTCGGCCCAGACGGCCGAGGCCTCGGGGGTCGCCAGGTACTCCAGGAGGGCTTGGGCGGCCTTCTGGTTCTTGCCGTCCTTGAGGACGACGGCGGCGTCGCCGCCGCTGACGACCGGTGCTTCGCCGCCGCCGACCGCCGGGAACGGGAAGAAGTTCGCGTCCGGGCCGATCTTCTTGCCGAACTGGTCCTTGGCGACACCGGCGACGAAGTCGCCCTCGTAGACCATGCCGGCTTCGGGCCGGGGGCCGAACACCTTCTCCACCGAGCCGGGGAAGTCGGTGTTCAGGGCGCCCTTCTGGCCGCCCGCGATGAGCTGCTTGTCCTTGAAGAGCTTGCCGAGGGTGGTGAGGGCGTCGACGACGGACGCGTCGGTCCACTTCAGCTTGTGGGCGGCGAGGGCGTCGTACTTCTCGGGCCCGGCCTGGGAGAGGTAGACGTTCTCGAACCAGTCGGTGAGGGTCCAGCCGTCCTGACCGGCGACGGAGAACGCGGCGAGGCCGGAGTCGGACACCGTCTGCCCGGCCTTCAGCATCTCGTCATAGCTCTTCGGGGGCTCGACCCCGGCCTGCTCCAGGGCGTCGGGGCTGTACCAGACGGTCGACTTGTGGGCGGCCTTGAAGTACAGGCCGTACAGGGTGCCGTCGACGCTGCCGTACTTCTTCCACACGGGGGCGTACCCGGCGTCGACGGCCTGCTCGGTCTTCTTCGACAGCGGCTTGAGCCAGCCGTTCTGCGCGAACTGCTTGAGCACGCCGACCTGCGGAACCATCACGACGTCGGGGGCGTTGCCGCCCTCGATCTTGCTGCCGACGACGGTGGAGACGTTGTCACCGGTGGACGTGAACTGCGTCTTGGCGCCGGTCTTCTCGGTGAAGGCGTCCAGCACCTTCTGGAAGTTCTTCTGCTCGGTGCCGGACCAGACGCCGGCCACGGTGATCGACTGGCCGTCGAGCGCCTTGTCGCCGCCGCCGGCCGAGACGGGTCCGCCGCCGCAGGCGGTCGCGCCGAGCGCCAGGACGAGGGCGGTGCAGCCGGTGAGCAGGGTGGTACGTCGTCGCATCATCGTTGATGTCCCTTCGGGGAGTTGCCTTGTGAGGCGTTCGCTTGCGGTGCGTTCAGGAACGGATCCACCAGGCGGCCGTCGACCCGGAGAGCACTCCGGGCGGGCAGGGGCCGCTGGCGAGCAGGGGGGAGCCGGGGACCGGCGCGGGGGTGGGGGCGGTGCCGAAGTTGACGGCGCACACCAGGTCGCCGCGTTCGAAGGCCAGGACGCCGGGCGGGGTGTCCAGCCAGCGCAGGGTGCCTTCGCCCAACTGGGGCAGGGCGGAGCGCAGTTGCAGACCGTCGCGGTACAGGTGCCAGAAGGAGCGGGTGTCGGCGAGGGCGCGGTCGGTGGCGTACTCGGCGAAGTACTCGGGCTGCGGCAGCCACGGCTTGGCGCTCTCCGCACCGGGGGTGAAGCCGAACGGCGAGGCCTGGCCCGACCAGGGCAGCGGAACCCGGCAGCCGTCGCGGATGCGGGCCCGGCTGCCGGTGCGGCGGAAGATCGGGTCGGTGAGGACGTCGTCGGGCAGGTCCACGACCTCCGGCAGGCCCAACTCCTCGCCCTGGTAGATGTACGCGGCGCCGGGCAGCGCCAGCAGCAGCAGCGCGGCGGCGCGGGCCCGGGCGGCCCCGAGGCCGCTGCCGTCCGTGGCCGGCTCGCCGTAGCGGGTGACGGTGCGGACCTGGTCGTGGTTGTTGAGGACCCAGGTGACCGTCGAGCCGGTGCCGGCGATGTCCTGCATGGCCTCGGAGATGACCTTCCGGAAGGCGTCCGGGTTCCAGGGGGCGCTGAGCAGGTCGAAGAAGAAGGCCTGGTGCAGTTCGTCGGGGCGGACGTACCGCGCGTGCTCGCGGGCGGTGGGGACGGAGACCTCGCCGACGAGGAGGCGGTCGCGGCCGTCGCGCTCGGTGTACTCCTCGCACAGGGAGCGCCAGCGGCGCCAGACGTCGTGGACCTCGGGCTGGTTCCAGGCGAGCGGGTTGACCGAGTCGCGGGTGCGGGCGTCGGCCTCCGGGTCGTCGGAGTCGGGCAGCTCCGGGTGTTTGAAGAGGCCGGCGGCGACGTCGATGCGGAAGCCGTCGACGCCCCGGTCCAGCCAGAAGCGCAGGATCCGGTCGAACTCCGCGGTGATCTCGGGGTTGCGCCAGTTCCAGTCGGGCTGCTCGGGCGTGAACATGTGCAGGTACCACTGCCCGGGCCGGCCGTCGGGCTCCGTCACCCGGCTCCAGGCGGGGCCGCCGAACATGGCGTGCCAGTTGTTGGGCGGCTCGGCGCCGTCCGGGCCGCGGCCGTCGGCGAAGTGGAAGCGGGCGCGGGCCGGGCTGCCGGGCGCCGAGGTGAGCGCCTCACGGAACCAGGGGTGCTCGCTGGAGCAGTGGTTCGGGACGATGTCGAGCAGCACCTTGACGCCGAGCCGTCGCGCGGCCCCCACCAGTTGGTCGAACTCGCCGAGGTCGCCGAAGAGCGGGTCGACGTCGCAGTAGTCGGCCACGTCGTAGCCGTGGTCGTGCTGGGGCGAGGGGTAGAAGGGGCTCAGCCAGATCCCGTCGACGCCGAGCTTCTTCAGGTACGGCAGTCCGGCCCGGACGCCGGCGAGGTCGCCGACGCCGTCGCCGGTGCTGTCGAGGAAGCTGCGGACGTAGACCTGATAGATCACTGCGTCACGCCACCAGTGGTGCCTGTTCAACCCATCGACCTGTCTCTGAGGAGGGCAGCGGTTATGCATGCATGTTAAGTAGGCGTGTCGAGAGGGTGTCAATGAAAAGGCAGAAGCTACCGACAGGTTGAGGGGTCTAACCAGGACTTATCGGTCACAATGAAGCAAGGTGAGATCCCTGCGTTACCTAACACGTAACTAGGTAGACCGCCGCTGCTCCAGCCGCCGAGCGCGTTCGCGCTACCGGCGCGAGACGAGCGCGAGCTCCCGCGCCAGCCGCCGCACCGCCGCCGCGGGCGTCTGGTGCCCCGCCATCGCGTCGTGCACGACCGCCTGGACGACCAGACTGACCTGGCCGTAGCGCGGGCTCTTGGGGCGCGGCTCGGCCGCGAGGACGCTCGTGCGCAGGGTCGGCAGGTAGGGGAACCTGCGGATGAGCTCGGGGTCCTGGTAGAGATCGGCCCGTACGGGCGGCAGCGCGCCGCGGGTGAGGACCTGGCGCTGGACGCGCTCACTGGTGAGGTACGCGATCAGGCGGGCCGCCGAGTCGGGGTGCCGCGTGTGCGCGCTCACGGCCAGGTTGGAGCCGCCCAGGACGCTCGTCCCCGGCCCGTCGGGCCCGGGCAGGGGCACGGCGCCGATCTTCCCGGCGACCTTGGAGCCGGGGGCGGAGGCGCCGACGTAGGCGTACGGCCAGTTCCGCAGGAAGAGCAGACGTCCGTCCTGGAAGGCCTGCTTGGACTCCTCCTCCTTGTACGTCAGCGCTTCCCTCGGGATCCAGCCCTCACGCACCCCGCGCGCCAGGAATCCGATGCCCCTGCGGGCCGCCGCCGAGTCGACGGTGACGCGCTCCCCCTCGTCACCGAGGATCGAGCCGCCCGCCGAGTAGACCGCCTCGGCCGCGTTCACGGTCAGCCCCTCATAGGGCAGGAACTGCCCGGCGTAGCCGTCGAGGCCGTACTTCGGCGCGATGGTCTTCGCATACCGCTCCAGCTCCGCCCAGGTGCGCGGCGGCTCGAGGCCCTCCTTCGCAAGGACGTCCTTGCGGTACAGGAGCAGGCCGGCGTTGGTGACGTACGGGACGGCGTAGAGCTGCCCGTCGTAGGTCGCCGTGTCCACGACCGGCTGGAGGAACGTCTTCAGCGGGAAGCGGTCCCGGGGCAGGGGCCGGATCCAGCCCGCCGCGGCGAACTCCGGCGTCCAGTTGACGTCGATGTTGAGCACGTCGAACCGGCTGCGGTCGCCGTCGCGCAGATCGGTGACCATCTGGGCCTGCGTCTCGTCGGCCGAGTCCGGCAGTTCGACGAGAGCGACCTCCTCACCGGGATGCGTACGGTTCCAGCCCTCCAGCAGGGGGCCGAGGTACCCGGTCAGGTCTCCGGCGGTGGCCAGGGTGAGCGGCCCGCGGGCGCCCTCGGAGGGCTCGCCCGCCTGCGCTCCGGCGGCGACGTACCCGGTCAGGACCACGACGAGAACGAGAAGGCCCCTACCCGCGGCATGGATCCACCGCATAGGTTCCTCCCTGTACACCGGCGCTGGGCACCCTTGCCCGGAATCCGAGGCCATGTATACCTGTTAGGTATGGGCGATACTAGGGCCTGGAGCACATTGGACCAGACAGGAGGACTGCACGCGTGCGCCTGCCCCTCCTGGCCCTCCTCGCCCGCGGACCCGCCCACGGCTACGAGCTCAAGCAGGACCTTGAGCAACTGCTGGGCTCCGCGTACCCTCAGCCGAACGTCGGCCAGATCTATGTGACCCTCGGCCGCCTCGAGAAGTCGGGACTGATCGAGGGCGAGGACGTGACACAGTCCAGCCGGCCCAACAAGAAGGTCTACCACCTCACCGAGGCCGGGCGGGAGGCACTGCGCGCCTGGTTCGAGGCGCCCGAGGACGAGCCGCGGGTACGGGACGAGTTCTTCATGAAACTGGCGCTCGCTCCGCAGACCGGCCTCGCCGAGCAGATCACCCTGATCAACCAGCAGCGGCGCCAGTACCTGAACACCATGCGGCAGCTGTCGAGGCTGGCCGCCGCCGAAGACCGCGACAACCGGATCGCGCACCTGCTGATCGAGGGCGCGATGCTGCACCTGCAGGCCGACCTCGACTGGCTGGAACGGTGCCAGGAAGAGCTGGAGGAGCTGGAGTGAGTGACGACCGTCCCGCTCCCGTGCTGCGCGCCGAGGGGCTGGTGAAGACCCACCACGGCGAGGGCGCGCCCGCCCACGCCGTGCGCGGGGTCGACCTGTGTGTCCGGTCCGGTGAGTTCGTGGCGATCACCGGCCCGTCCGGCGCCGGCAAGTCGACGCTGCTGCATCTGCTGGGCGGACTCCAGCGGCCGGACGCGGGCCACATCTGGCTCGACGGAGAGTCCACCGACACCTACAGCGAGGCGCGCTGGGCGGTCGAGCGCAGGAAGCGGATCGGGATCGTCTTCCAGTTCTTCAACCTCGTCTCGAACCTGTCCGTCGCGGACAACGTGGAGCTGCCCGCCCTGCTCGCCGGGACCGCGCCGAAGCAGGCGCGCGCCGAGCGGGAGGCACTGCTGGCCGAGCTGGGCCTGACGGGCAAGGAGCGCGGCATGCCGGGCGAGCTGTCCGGTGGTGAGCAGCAGCGCGTCGCCCTGGCCCGGGCCCTGGTCAACCACCCACCGCTGCTGCTGGCGGACGAGCCCGCGGGCAGCCTCGACAGCAAGGGCACCCGCGAGGTGATGCGGCTGCTGACCCGCTTCCACCAGCGCGGCCAGACGATCGTGCTGGTCACGCATGACGCCCGGCTGGCGAGCGCCGCAGACCGGGTGATCAGCTTCTTCGACGGCCGGATCGCCGACGACGCGGAACTCGACGGCACCGCCACCGCGCCGCGCCGCGCCGGGATATCCGGAGTGCTGGAGCTGAAGGACTGACATGCGGGTGCACGACGTTCCCCGGAAGGGCTGACCCGTATGCGAGCCGCCCTGCGCTGGGCCCACTCCGATCTGCGCACGCACCGCGGCGAGGCGCTGTTCCTCGTTCTCGCCACCGCGGGCATCGTCGCCGCCCTGCTGTTGGCCACGGCCCTGTTCGGCTACGCGACCAACCCCTGGCAGCGCGTCTTCACGCAGTCGCACGGCGCGCATGTGTGGCTGCACACCGACGCGGCGGCCGACACGGGGAAACTGGCCGCGCTGGACGGTGTCGACTCCGTCGCCGGTCCCTACCCCACCGCCTCCACCACCGTCTCCTCACGCGGCAGCCGCGCCGCCGTCGAACTGCGCGCCACCCCCGAGCGGCCCTCCGTCGGCCGGCCCCCGATCGTCTCCGGCCACTGGCTGGACGCCTCGGCCCCGCACGGCGTGGTGCTGGAGAGCCGCCTCGCCCGCACCCTGCTGGCCGAGCCCGGCGACACCCTCACCGTGCCCGGCACCGCCCGGGAGCTGACCGTCGTGGGCCTCGCCGACAGCGCCGAGCCGCGCTACCGGCCCGGTGAGCAGCCGGGCCTGGTCTGGGCGCTGCCGGCGGCCGTGCCGGACCCCGGCGGCCAGGTGATCGGGCTGCGGCTGACGGACCCGGGCGACACCTCCTACCTCGTCCAGCGTGCCGTGACCGTGCTGGGATCCGGGGCGATCGGCGAGGTCTCCACCTGGCAGCAGGCTCGCGCCGAGGCGCAGGGCGACAACCGGCTGCTCGGTCAGGTGCTGGGCCTGTTCGGGCTGGGTGCGCTGGTCGCGGCCGGGCTCGCCGTGCACGGGGCGATCGGCACCCGTATCCGCGGCCATCTGAGGGACCTCTCCGTCCTGAAGGCCATCGGCTTCACCCCGGGCCAGGTCGTCCGGATCTTCCTGCTCCAGCACCTCGCGTACGCCCTGCTGGGCGCCGTGGCCGCCGCCGGTCTCGCCGGGGCCCTGGGCAGCCGGATCCCGGGGCGGCTCGGGGACGCGGTGGGGGTGTGGCAGGGGCTGCCCGGACACACCGTGGCGCTGCTCGTGGTCCCCGCGGGCGCGGTGCTGTTCATCGGCGCGACCACCGGGCTGGCCGCCTGGCGGGCCGGGCGCGTGCCGCCGGTGCCGGTGCCGAGGCCGGCCGCGACCTCCGGCGGGCGGCTGTCCGGCGTGGCGCGCCGGGCCCTGGGCGTGCGCGTCCCGCCCGCGCTGGTGCTGGGCTGGCACAAGGCGTTCACCCGCCGCACCCGGTCCCTGGCCACCGTCGCCCGGCTGGCGCTGCCGCTGCTGCTGATCGTGGTGGCGATGAGCGCCTGGACCACCCTCGACCGCTTCCGCGGCGAGCCCGAGCGGATCGGCCTGCCCACCACGCTCAGCGTCCGTGCCGACACCGGCCACAGCGAGGAGCAGACCCTTACGCTGCTGGAACGCGACCCGGAGGTGGCCGCCGCCTACCCGGGCGTCGAGACGGCCGCCCTGGTGCCCGGCCAGACGGCGACCATCGCTCTGCGTGGCCTCGGCACCGACCGGGACCCCTATCCGTACACCCTCGCCGAGGGCCGCCCCGCCCGCGGCGCCGACGAGGCCGTGGCCGGGCAGGGACTGCTCGACCTGCTGGACGTACGGGTCGGCGACTGGGTCCGGATGACCGTCGGGGACCAGCCGCAGATCCTGCACATCGTGGGCCGCAGCATCGAGCCGGAGAACGCCGGCCGGGTCATCTCCACGTCCCTGGACACGCTCCGCGCGAACGACCCCGGACTCGGGCCGACCCTCTACGAGCTCCGCCTGGATCCCGGCGCCGACCCGCGGGAGGTCGCCGACCGGCTCGCCGCGGCCGGGCGCGGCCACCTCGACGTGCACACGGTGACCAACCCGGCGGACGGGCTCTCGCCGCTCCGGGCGGTCGTGGCCGGACTGATCGCCGTGCTCGCCCTCATCGGGCTCATCGAGCTGCTGACCGCGATCGGCGGCACCGTCCGCGAGAGCGAACGGGACCTGCTGGCCCTGAAGGCGATCGGCCTGTCCCCCCGGCAGATCACGGCGATCACGGTCACGGCCACCGGCCTCACCGCGCTGGCGGCCGTCCTCGCCGCCACGGCCCTGGGGCTGCCGCTCGCCCGCTGGCTGATCGACGCCCAGGGACGTTCCAGCGGCATCGGCGCCGGGATCGCCCAGGGCCCGTCCGCCGTGCTCATGCTGCTGCTCGGCACGGCAGCGGTGCTCTGCGCGGCGGCCCTGGCCGCCGTGCCCGCCGCGCGGGCGGCACGGCGACGGCTCGCGGACACGCTGAGCGCCGTGGCCTGACCTCGCGCGGGTCAGCCGCCGTAGGGGTGCCACGGGGTGTACGGCGGGTGCGGGTGCGGGGCGTACGGGTGCGCATCGTCAGGCCGACGCCGATGATCACGGCGAGGTTCGCCGACCCGTTCACGGTCTGCACCAGCGCCAGCAGGGCGCCCACGCAGCCGACGAACAGCAGAAGCAGCAGGAAGCAATCGACCAGGGGCACCCGCAGTTGCCGCACGGGGCCGCCGCGCCGCCAGACCCACAGCATCACCCCGACCGTCAGCGGTGTGAGGAGGAGCAGGACGACGGAGGCCGTCATCGCGTTCTCCAGCAGCTCCGTGACGTCGAACCCGCCCTCGATGAAGGTGTAGACGCCGAGGGACGCGACCGCTCCGGCGATGACCCGGAATCGCTTGAGCCGCTCCACCGACGGATCGAGCGGCTGCGGTATCCACGCGGGGTGGAACACCGCCCGCGCCACGTCCCGGGGTTTGAGGAGCGACCGGGCCGTCAGTGCGCCGCCGGTCCAACGTCCGCGTGTGCGTGCCACTTCGCGCTCCCCCGAGCACTCGCCGTGATGATCGACCGGGATTTCCACGGGAAGCGGACGGCGCGTGGCCGCCCGCTTTCCGTCCGCGATGGTCACCGCCGTCCGCGCAGCTCCCGGTACGCGGCGACCAGGGCCTCGGTGGAGGCGTCCAGGCCCTCGACCTCCGCGCCCTCGGTCAGCGCGGGCTCGACGCGCTTGGCGAGGACCTTGCCCAGCTCCACGCCCCACTGGTCGAAGGAGTCGATGTTCCACACCGCGCCCTGCACGAACACCTTGTGCTCGTAGAGGGCGACCAACTGGCCGAGGACGGACGGCGTCAGCTCGGGCGCGAGGATCGTGGTCGTCGGGTGGTTGCCCGGGAACGTCTTGTGCGGCACCAGTTCCTCCGGCACACCCTCGGCCCGCACCTCGTCCGGGGTCTTGCCGAAGGCGAGCGCCTGCGTCTGGGCGAAGAAGTTGGCCATCAGCAGGTCGTGCTGCGCCTTCAGTTGCTCGCTCAGCTCGCCGACCGGCCGCGCGAAGCCGATGAAGTCGGCCGGGATGAGCTTGGTGCCCTGGTGGATGAGCTGGTAATAGGCGTGCTGCCCGTTGGTGCCCGGCGTGCCCCACACGACCGGGCCGGTCTGCCACTGCACCTCCCGCCCGTCCCGTCCGACGTACTTGCCGTTGGACTCCATGTCGAGCTGCTGGAGGTAGGCGGTGAACTTCGAGAGGTAGTGGCTGTAGGGCAGCACCGCGTGCGACTGGGCGTCGTGGAAGTTGCCGTACCAGATGCCCAGCAGGCCCAGCAGCAACGGCACGTTGGATTCGGCGGGCGCGGTGCGGAAGTGCTCGTCGACGATCCGGAACCCGTCGAGCATCTCGCGGAAGCGGTCCGGGCCGATGGCGATCATCAGGGCCAGGCCGATCGCGGAGTCGTACGAGTAGCGGCCGCCGACCCAGTCCCAGAACTCGAACATGTTGGCCGTGTCGATGCCGAAGTCGGCGACCTTCTCGGCGTTCGTCGACAGCGCGACGAAGTGCTGGGCGACGGCGGCGTCGTCACCGAGCGCGTCCAGCAGCCAGGAGCGGGCCGAGGTGGCGTTGGTGACCGTCTCGATGGTGGTGAACGTCTTGGAGGCGATGACGAACAGCGTCTGCGCCGGGTCCAGGTCCCGGATGGCCTCGTGCAGGTCGGCGCCGTCCACGTTGGACACGAAACGCACCGTCAGCGAGCGGTCGGTGAAGGCGCGCAGCACGTCGTACGCCATCGCCGGCCCGAGGTCGGAACCGCCGATGCCGACGTTGACGATGTTCCGGATCCGCTTGCCGGTGTGCCCGGTCCACTCGCCCGAGCGCACCCGGTTCGCGAAGTCCGCCATCTTGTCGAGGACGGCGTGCACATCCGGCACCACGTTCTCGCCGTCGACCTCGATGACGGCGTCCCGCGGGGCGCGCAGCGCGGTGTGCAGCACGGCCCGGTTCTCGGTGGTGTTGATCTTCTCGCCGCGGAACATGGCGTCCCGGAGGCCGAAGACGTCGGTGGCGGCGGCCAGTTCGCGCAGCAGCCGCAGCGTGTCGTCGGTGACGAGGTGCTTGGAGTAGTCGACGTACAGGTCGCCGACCCGGAGGGTGTACGCGGTGCCGCGGCCGGAGTCGGCGGCGAACAGCTCGCGCAACCCGACTTCGCCCAGTTCCTCGCGGTGCTTGGCCAGTGCCGCCCACTCGGACGTCTGGTTGAGCCTGGTGCGGCCGTCTGCGTTCATCTCGGACTTCAGCCTTCTTTCCTGTGCTGCCTGCATACCTTGCCCCGCTGCCGGTCCCAACCTAATGGAGCGGCCCGTGACATCGGCTGTCGCGGCGCCGTCCACCGGCTCGGCAACAGATACGTTCGCCTTGCGCACGGGTATCAGCGCGACCACGGCGAGGACGAAGAAGGCGGCCGTGAGCAGCGGCGGGGTGTTCGGCCCCCAGGCGGCGGCGACGGCTCCGCCGAGCAGGGCGCCGAGGGGCACCCCGGCGAAGGCCAGGGTCCGGAAGGCCGAGCTGACCCGGCCCAGCAACCCGGCCGGGCTGCGCTCCTGCATGAGCGTCGTCGTGTTGACGTTCCACACCATGCCCAGAAGCCCGAACACGGCCAGCGCGCCCACCAGCACGGCCAGGCTGCGCACCGTGCCCATGACGACGAGGAGCACGGTCTGCGCCGAGCCGGCGAGCAGCACCGACCGCAGCCGGCCGAGCCGCGCCACCACCCGGCCGTTCACCGCTCCCCCGGCCAGACTGCCCAGGGTGAAGGCGGTGCCCGCCGCCGCGTATCCGGCCGGGACCGCCCGGAGCCAGTCGGTGACGAGGAGGACCAGCATGGCGACCTGGGTGCCCATGCCGACGTTGCACAGGGCCGTGGCGGTGCACAGGGCGCGCAGGACGCGGTCCCGCCACAGGGTGCGCAGGCCCTCCGCGATCTCCCGGCGCAGTGTGCTGCCCGCCGGTCGCGGCGTCGGGTCGGGGCCGGCCGCCGGCAGGGCGGCGATCAGTGCGGCGGCCACGAGGAAGGTCACGGCGTCGGCCGCGAACGGCACGGCCGTCCCTGCTGCCAGCAGCAGCGGCACGGCGGGTCCGCCGACGAGGCCGCCCGCGATGCGCTGACCGGTCATCAGCCGGGCGTTGGCGCTGCCGAGCGCCTCCCGGTCGACCAGGGCGGGCAGCAGTGCCGTGGCAGCGTTGTCGAACAAGGTCTGGAGGGTGGTGAGTGCGACGGCCAGCACGATGAGGAGGCCGATCGAGGCGTGTCCGAGCGCGACGGCCAGCGCGAAGGCGGCGACCAGCAGCCCGCGCAGGGCGTCCACCATCCACATGGCCCGCCGCTGGTCCACGCGGTCGGCGACGGCCCCGCCGAGCAGGCCGAAGACGATCCAGGGCAGATAACCGCAGGCCGTGACGGAGGCGATGAGGAGCGGATCGTCGGTCAGGGTGACGGCCAGCAGGGGCAGCGCGGCCGTCCGCAGCGCGTCGCCGAAGCTGGACAGCACGGCGGCGCTCCACAGCCGTCCGAAGCCCCCGCGCCACGCGGGCGCGCACGCCGCCCCACCCACCTCGACCGCCGCCACCGCTCCCCCTCTACGGTTCGTCCGATGCACAAACCGTAGGGGGCACCACTGACAACCGGTCGGCGGCGAAGGCCGGGAGGCGGCTCCGGCCGGGCACCCGATGGTGCCCGGCCGGTGTGACGTCCAGGGGGTGTTTCGAAAGTCCGGGTGCCGTGGGTGCTGTGCGGGACTTTCGAAGCACCCCCTAGGCTAGTGCCGCGGCAGGCAACGTTTGCCCGTCAAGGAGCGGCGTCCGGTGCGTGCTCTCGGCGTGCCGGGTGCAAGCCCTCGTACTGGGTGTAC
>NZ_JBEOSZ010000075.1:0-23586 GCF_040303285.1 Streptomyces sp. NPDC096046
CCTCGTACTGGGTGTACTTGGGCTTGCGCCCGGTGCGGCGAGAGTGCGTGCCGGGCGTCGCGACGGGGCGAACGTTGCCTGCTGCGGCACTAGCGGTCCCCGGCAGGCCCGCCCGCGCGCGCTGTGCTCACGTTTCGTCCGGGTGGAGGGCGTCGAGGACGAGGGTGAGGCCGAAGACGAACTCGTCGGCGTACTCGTAGCCGGGCTTGAGGACGTGTTCGGTGGCCAGTTCGGTGAGGTGGGGGTAGGTGTCGGCGGGCATGTCGCGCAGGATCGCGCCCGCGACCTCGTCCAGCTCGGCCGCGCCTCGGAACGGCAGGCTCAGCTCCTGGAGCACGAACCCGTACAGGTAGCTGTCGATCAGTGAGACGGCGTGCGCGGCCATGGAGACGGAGAACCCTCCGGCGCGCAGCGTGCCGATGACGGCGTCGTGATGGCGCAGGGTCGCCGGGCCGGGCCGGGAACGGGAGTCCATGAGGCCGACGGCCCAGGGATGGCGCCTGAGGACGGCGCGGGCGGACTCCGCGCGGTGGCGCAGGGCACTCTTCCAGCCCGTGTCGCGCGGGGGCAGGTCGATCTCGCCGAACACCGCGTCCACCATGCCGTCCAGGATGTCCTCCCGGCCCGCGACGTGGTGGTAGAGCGACATCGCCTCGACGCCCAGCGGTTCGGCGATGGCCCGCATGGTGAGCGCCGCCACCCCCTTCTCGTCCGCCACGGCCACGGCCGTGCGAATCACGCGCTCACGACTGAGCGGAGTGCGCCCAGAAGCCCCGCGCCGGCCCTTGTTTCCCTCGCGCATCCAGAGCCCTCCCGCTCGCTTCCCCGTGCGCTCTCCTTGACCGCCTTACAGTATAAGGCTACCTTGCCTTACAACATAAGGTAGACATTCCGGCGAAGGGGCTGCGCCATGGGAACGGATCGCGTGAAGAAGGTCTGCGTCATCGGGGCTTCGGGGAAGCTCGGGCAGTACATGGTCGGGCACGCGCTGGAACGCGGCTACGAGGTGGTCGGGGTGTGCCGGGAACGCAGCGTGCCGAAGCTGGCCGCGTTCGAAGGCCGGATGACCGTCGTCCCCGGGCCCACTGACGACCCGGAGGTGATCCGGCGGGCGGTCGCCGGGTGCGACGGGGTGCTCACGGTGCTGGTGCCGTGGGGTGTGCGGCAGTACGCGTCGGGCACGGCACAGGCGGTGCTCGACCACGCACAGCCGGGCGCGCGCCTGGTCTTCTCCTGTGGCTGGCACATCACACGCGACGGCAAGGACAGCTACTCACGGATGTTCACCCTGGGTGTCCGGATCGCCGCCGCGCTGGGCAAACTCGTCCGCGCCGTCGAGATCGACGACCAGGTCGAGGCGTGCCGACGGGTGTTCGCCAGCGACACCCGGTGGACCGTGGTGCGCGGCAGCAGCCTGGAGGAGGGCGAAAGCCAGGGCCTGCCCGTGTGGAGCCGGCGTGTCGGCGACCCGGTACTGGCCAGCAACCGGACGCGCCGGGTGGACTTCGCGCTGTTCATGGTGGAAGCGCTCACCGACGACACGCTCGTCCGGGAAGCCCCGGCGATCGTCGGCTGCCGAACCCCCAGCGCGCTCGCCCACACCGGGAAGCCCGCCGCCTAGCCGGCGACGCCCCCGGGCACTGGGCTCGGCTTCGCTTCAGCGCGTCGCCCAGTGGCATGCGACCTGGGCCGTGCCGCCGCCGCCGAGGATCTCCGGATCCTGGCCGCGGCACGCGTCCGCGACGCCCGCCCGTTCCGCCTCACCGCTCGCCAGCACCTGGCAGCGGGCATGGAAGCGGCATCCTGGCGGCACACGCGACGGGTCCGGGGGCTCCCCCGTGAGGACCACCGGGGCGCCGGGGGCCTCCGGGAGGACCGACAGCAGGGCCTGCGTGTAGGGGTGCCGAGGAGCCGTCAGGACCCGCTCCACCGGGCCCGTCTCCACGATCCGGCCCAGGTACATCACGGCGACCCGGTCGGCGATGTTCCACGCCAGGCCCAGATCGTGCGTGACGACCAGCGCGGACAGGCCCAGTTCGGCGCGCAGTCGCAGCAGCAGGGCGAGGATCTCGCCGCGTACCGAGGCGTCCAGGGACGCCACCGGTTCGTCGGCGACGAGGAGTTCGGGTTCCAGGACGAGCGCGCCGGCGATGACGACACGCTGGCGCTGCCCGCCGGACAGTTCGTGCGGGTAGCGCAGGAAGAAGCGCTCCGGGGGACGCAGACCGGCCCGGGACAGGGCCTCGGCGACCGCTGTGCGCTCGTCGCCGCCGTAGCCGTGGATGCGCAGGCCCTCGGCGATCGCGTCGTACACCGTGTGGCGGGGGTTGAGGGAGCCGCTCGGATCCTGGAGCACCAGCTGGACGCGTTTGCGGTAGGCCTTGAGGGACCGGCCGGAGTAGTCCAGCGGGCGGCCGTCGAAGGTGACCCGGCCCGCCGTCGGCTCGACCAGGCCCAGCAGAGCGCGGGCCAGGGTCGTCTTGCCGCAGCCGGACTCGCCGACCAGCGCGACGATCTCGCCGCGGCGGATGTCGAGGTCGACGCCGTCCACCGCGCGGGCCCGGGGGCCGCCGTGCCGGCCGGGGAAGGTGACGTGCAGGCCCTGGACGCTCAGCAGCGGGGCCGTGGTGACCTCGGGGGCCGTGGGGGAGAGGGTCATGGCGTGCTGGGCCTCGCTTCCTCCAGGGCTTCCGGCTCTTCGGCCGCCCGCTCATCCCGGGCCGCCGGATTCCGGGCCGCCTCCCGGGCCGCCCGATCACCACGGGCCGCCTCCCGGGCCGCCGGATTCCGGGCCGCCTCCCGGGCCGCCCGCTCATCCCGGACCGTCTCCCGGGACTCCGGTTCCGTCGCCGTCCGCGCCTCGACGGCCGCCGCGCCCGGCGGGCCGACCAACACGCACGCCGCCCGCCGCTCCGGTCCCGCCGCGCGCAGCGCCGGGTCCTCCTCGGCGCAGGACTCCAGCGCCACCGGGCACCGAGGATGGAACGTGCAGCCGGACGGCAGCGCCCCCGGGTCCGGTGGGTCACCCGCCAGCCCCCGCGGCGCGAACCGGGACGCCGGGTCGCCGATGCGCGGGAACGCGGCGGAGAGGGCCTCGGCGTACGGGTGCCGGGCGTTCTCGTACACCTGGGCGGCCGGGCCCTCCTCGACCACCCGGCCCGCGTACATCACCGCGAGCCGGTCGCAGGTGTCGGCGAGGACCGCCAGGTCGTGGCTGATCATGACGAGGCCGAGGTCCTGGTCCGCGACCAGCTCCTCGATGAGCCGGAGGATCTGGGCCTGGATCATCACGTCCAGGGCGGTGGTCGGCTCGTCGGCGATGACCAGCCGGGGGGCGCAGGCCAGCGCCATGGCGATCATGACGCGCTGGCGCTGTCCGCCGGACAGCTCGTGCGGGTAGGCGTCCGCGCGGGCCGTCGGCAGCCCGACCTGCTCCAGCAGCTCGCCGGTCCTTCTCTTGGCCCCGGCGGCGGTGGCCTTCCTGTGCAGCAGAATCGGCTCGGCGATCTGGTCACCGACGCGGTGCACGGCGTTCAGGGAGTGCATCGCGCCCTGGAAGACGATGGAGGCCCCGGCCCAGCGGACCGCCCGGACCCGGCCCCACTTCATGGTCAGCACGTCCTCGCCGTCCAGGAGCACCTCCCCGGTGATCCGGGCGCCCGCCGGCAGCAGCCGCAGCAGGGCCAGCGCCAGCGTGGACTTGCCGCAGCCGGACTCCCCGGCGAGGCCGAGCTTGTGGCCCGCCTCCAGGCGCAGGTCCACCCCGCGCACGGCGGCCGCCCCGCCCGCGTACGTCACGGTCAGGTTTCTGACGTCGAGCAGACTCAACGCGACACCCCCAGCCTGGGGTTGAGGACGGACTCCACGGCTCGGCCGCACAGCGTGAACGCCAGCGCCACCACGGCGATGGCGATGCCCGGCGGCACCAGGTACCACCAGTCCCCGGCACTGACCGCGCCCGCCTCGCGCGCGTCCTGGAGCAACCCGCCCCACGACACGACCGTCGGGTCGCCCAGGCCGAGGAAGGCGAGGGTCGCCTCGGCGAGGATGGCCGAGGAGATGATCAACGTCGTCTGGGCCAGCACCAGTGGCATCACGTTGGGCAGAACGTGCCGGGACATGATGTGCCGGTGGCCGCCGCCGAGCGCCCTCGCCCGCTCGATGTACGGCCGGGTCTCCACGGCGAGGGTCTGGGCGCGCACCAGCCGGGCCGTGGTAGGCCAGGTGGTCACGCCGATCGCGACGACCGTCGTGGTCAGCGAGCGGGACATCACGGTCGCCAGGGCGATCGCCAGCACCAACGTCGGCATGACCAGGAACCAGTCGGTGATCCGCATCATCACCGTCGCGTACCAGCCCTTGAAGTGCCCCGCCGTCACCCCGATCAGGGTGCCGATCGACACCGACAGCACGGCGGCGAGCAGCCCGACCAGCAGCGACACCCGCGAGCCCCAGATCACCAGGCCCAGCAGGTCCCGCCCGAACTGGTCGGTGCCGAGGGGGAACTCGGCGCTCGGGCTCTGCATCGGACGCCCCGGCGCGGTGGTCACGCTGCTCACGTCGGAGCCCACGAACAGCGGTGCGAACAGCGCCAGCAGCGCGCACAGCGACAGCGCGGTCAGGCCGTACAGCCCCGCCCGCTCGGAGCGGTACCGCCGCCAGAAGCGGGTGACGGACGCCCGGCGTCGCCGCCGGGCGAGGGCGCGCGGGCTCGGGGCCGCATCGGTCGTCGTCGTCATCGGGCCACCCGGGGGTCCAGCAGTGGATAGACCAGGTCGGCGAGGGTGTTCATCAGGATCACCGCGGCGGCGAACACGAAGAACAGGCCCTGGACGAGGGGCAGATCGGGCACGCTCAGCGCCTGGTAGAACAGCCCGCCGAGACCGGGCCAGGAGAACACCGTCTCCACGAGGATCACGCCCGCCACCGTCCGGCCGAGGTTGATGAAGATCAGCGTCACGGTCGGCAGCAGCGCGTTCGGCACGGCGTGCCGACGGCGCACGAGGTCGTCGCGCAGCCCCTTGGCCCGTGCGGTCGTCAGGTAGTCGCTGCCCATCTCGTCCAGCAGCGCCGACCGCGTGACCAGCAGCGTCTGCCCGTACTCCACGGCCACCAGCGTCACCACCGGCAGCACCAGATGGTGCGCCACGTCGAGGACGTACGCGAAGCCCTCCTCGCCGCCCGACTCCATGCCGCCGGTCGGGAACACGCCGGGCAGCGGGCCGATGCCCACCGACAGCACGATGATCAGCAGCAGTCCCAGCCAGAAGGACGGGATGGAGTACAGCGTCAGCGCGAGGCCCGTGTTGACGCGGTCGCCGAGTTTCCCGTGCCGCCAGGCCGACCGGGTGCCGAGGAGGATGCCCAGCGCCGTGTAGAGGACGAACGCGGTCCCGGTGAGCAGCAGGGTGTTCGGCAGCGCCTCGGTGATCTTGTCGACGACGGGGGCGCGGAACTGGTACGACGTGCCGAAGTCGCCCGTGAGGGCCTTGCCGCAGTAGTCGGTGAACTGCCGCCACAACGGCAGGTCGAGCCCGAACTCCTCCCGATATGCGGCCAGCTGCTCCGCCGACACCTGACGGCCGCCCGTCATGGTCTTCACCGGGTCACCCGGGATCAGCCGGAAGAGGAAGAAGCTGGTCACGAGCACGGCCAGCAGCGACACGGCGGCACCGGCCACCTTGCCCGCCAGGTACCGCGGGTACGCGGAGCCCTTGCGTACCCGCGGCCCTGCGGCCGTCTGCTGCTTGTCCTCGACCAGCGCGGGGGTCGCGTCAGCGGTCATGAGTACCTGCTCGCCGCCCTACTCGCGTTCCTCGGCGGTGGCCCGCCGCCGCATCGCCGCGAAGACACCGAGCCCGGCCAGGACCACGACACCCGCGGCGATCCCGGCCACGACCCCGGTGGACGACGCGGTGTCGGAGGAACCGCCGGAGTCCGCGGGGACCGCCGACCACCAGCTCCAGTAGCCGTCCTGGCCGTAGATGTTGCCCGCCTTCGCCGGCATGGTCGTGATCGACTTGATCTGGTCCGTCCGGAAGGCCTCGACCGCGTTCGGATACGCCATGACGTTCATGTACCCGAGGTCGTACAGCCGCGACTCCATCTGCTTGACGATGTCCGCCCGTTTGGCGGGGTCGTACTCGGCGAGCTGCCGGGCGTAGAGCTCGTCGTACTTCCTGTCGCAGATGAAGTTGTCCGTCGCGCCCGTGTCCTTCGGGGTCGCCGGGAGCGCGCCGCAGGTGTGGATGGACAGCACGAAGTCCGGATCGGGGTTGACCGACCAGCCGTCGAACGCCAGGTCGTACCTGCCGGCCAGCCAGGGGTCCGTCACGTTGTCCAGGCAGTTGAGCCGGACGCCGATGCCGAGCTCGCCCCACCACTCCTGGAGGTACTTGCCGATCGCCTTGTCGTTGGGGTCGGTGGCGTGGCACAGCACGCGGTAGGTGATCGGCTTGCCGTCCTTGCCGACGCGCTTGCCGTCGCCGTTCTTCTTGTACCCCGCCCGGTCGAGCAGCCGGGCGGCCTCGGCCGGGTCGTACGCCAGCTTCTGGCTCGCGGAGGGCTTCCAGAAGTACTCCTGGAAACGCGGTGGGATGTAGCCCTCGCCCTCGACGGCGTGGCCCCGGAACACCTTGTCGATGATGGCCTCGCGGTCGACGGCCCGGAACAGGGCGTTGCGCACCCGCTGGTCCAGCAGGGACGGATGGCCGTCGCCGAACTTCTCGCCGTTCTTCGCCTTCGCACCCGGGTTGGTGGCGAGGGCGTAGAAGCGGCGGCCGGGGGCGTCGTTGACCTGGATGTCGTCCGCGCCCTTCAACGACTCCGCCTGAGCGGGTGTCAGGGACGGGGACCCGGCGACGAAGGACACCTCGCCCTTGCGCAGCGCCGACACGGCCGCGTCCTGGTCCTTGTAGTAGCGGAAGACCAGTTCGTCGAATTTCGGCGCCCCGCGCCAGAAGCCCTTGTTGGCCTTGAGCCGGACATAGCTGTCGGCCTTGTAGCCGCTCAGCACGAACGGCCCGTTCCCCACCACGGGGAAGCTCTTGTCGTTGTTGAACTCGGAGAGGTCCGAGACCTTCTCCCACACGTGCTTCGGCACGATCGGCACGTCCAGCGCGGCCATCGTGGCCTGCGGCTTCTTCAGCTCGATGACCAGTTTGGTGGGGCTCGGGGCGGTCACCTTGCGGAAGTTCCCGACGTAGCTGCCGTTCGCCGTGGCCGCGCCGGTGTCGGTCATCATCGTGTTGAACGTCCAGGCCGCGTCCTCGGCGGTGGCCTGCTGCCCGTCCGACCACGTGGAGTTGTCGCGGATCG
Organism: Streptomyces sp. NPDC096046; assembly: GCF_040303285.1. Taxonomy (NCBI): domain Bacteria; kingdom Bacillati; phylum Actinomycetota; class Actinomycetes; order Kitasatosporales; family Streptomycetaceae; genus Streptomyces; species Streptomyces sp. NPDC096046. The sequence continues at coordinate 7,318 of NZ_JBEOSZ010000075.1, forward strand.
TGTACGTCCAGGTCAGCTTGTCCGCCGACGGCTCCCACTTGGTGGCCAGGCCCGGGATGGCGTGGTTGTCCTTGGGGTCGTAGTTGGTCAGGTACTCGTACATGAGCCGGTGGATGCTCGTGCTGAGCAGCCGGACCGCGAGGAACGGGCTGAGCGAGTCCACGCTCTGCGCCACCGCGACGGTCAGCACCTTCTTGCCGTCGTCGGCCGCCCGGGCCCGCTGGGGCGCCGGGTCGAGAGGGGTCGCGAGACCGGCGGTGAGGGTGAGCGCGGCCGCCCCGGCCAGGGCGACGAGCCGGAGACCGTGCGGGAGGCTGCGTTTCTGATCGTTCGTGCCCATGGTCGGACCTCGCGTCATCGCTCGGACGGGAAGGACGGGTTGATCAGGTGTCAGATGCGTGTTGTGTGTGTACCAGCGGCCGTCTCCACCCGTCAACGGCGTGTTCACCCCTTGTGGCCTGCGAAAATAACGAATTGGCGAGCTTTTCCCACCCATTGGTCGAGACCACTGACGCGCCCCTGGCCAAGGCGTGGCAACGGAATTCACCCCTGAACGCGCCAAGGCCCGCGCCGAGTCGGAACGGCGCGGGCCGGGCGGGGATCGGCCCCTCGAAAAGGGCCGATCGGGTGAGGCGATTACTGCGTCGGAGGCGGGGGCGGCGGAGTCTGCCCGTCGGGCTGGGCCGGGCGCGGGGGCGGCGGAGTCTGCCCGTCGGGCCGGGTGGCCGGGTGGCCGGGCTGCCCCGGCTGCGGGTAGCCGTAGCCCGGCTGCGGGGGAGCGGCCGAGGGCTGACCGGGTTGGGAGTACGGCTGCCCGGGGTGGGCCGCCGGCTGCCCGGGCTGCGGACCCGGCTGTCCCGGTTGACCGGGCTGCGGGTAGGGCGGCTGCGCAGTGGCCTGCGGGTATGGCCGGCCGACGGCTTGCGGGTACGGCTGACCGGGCTGGGCCGGGGGCTGACCCTGCTGCGGATAGGGCTGGCCGGGCTGCGGATACGGCTGACCCGGCTGGGCGTACGGCTGGCCGGGCTGCGGCTGCTGCGGGTACGGGCCCGGCTGGCCGGGGACCTGCTGACCGGGCGCCGGGTGCTGCTGCCCGGGGTATGGAGGCTGCTGCCCCGGCTGGGCGTAGGGCTGGCCGGGCATGGCATGGCCGGGCATCGGCGGGGCCGCGACCGGCGGCGGGTTGCCGTCGGAGGTCCACAGGCCGTGCGACTGCTGATGCCGGACGAAGTCCTCGGCGACCATAGCCGCGAGGTTGAAGTACGCCTCCCGCACCTTGGGCCGCATCATGTCGAGGTCGACCTCGGCACCGGCGGCGAGGTGCTCGTCGAACGGCACCACGATGACGCCGCGGCAGCGCGTCTCGAAGTGCGTCACGATGTCCTCGACCTTGATCATTTTGCCGGTCTCGCGCACTCCGGAGATGACGGTGATGGACCGCGAGACCAGGTCGGCGTACCCGTGCGCGGACAGCCAGTCCAGGGTGGTGCTGGCACTGCTCGCACCGTCCACGGACGGCGTCGAGATGATGATGAGCTGGTCGGCCAGGTCGAGCACACCGCGCATGGCGCTGTAGAGCAGACCGGTACCGGAGTCGGTGAGGATCACCGGGTACTGCTTGCCCAGCACGTCGATCGCGCGCCGGTAGTCCTCGTCGTTGAAGGTCGTGGACACGGCCGGGTCGACGTCGTTGGCGATGATCTCCAGACCCGAGGAGGCCTGCGAGGTGAACCGCCGGATGTCCATGTACGAGTTGAGGTACGGGATCGCCTGGACGAGGTCACGGATGGTGGCCCCGGTCTCCCGCCGCACCCGGCGCCCGAGGGTGCCCGCGTCCGGGTTGGCGTCGATCGCGAGGATCTTGTCCTGCCGCTCGGTGGCGAGCGTGGAGCCGAGCGCGGTGGTCGTGGTCGTCTTGCCGACACCGCCCTTGAGGCTGATCACGGCGATCCGGTAGCAGGACAGCACGGGCGTGCGGATCAGTTCCAGCTTCCGCTGCCGCTCGGCCTCCTCCTTCTTCCCGCCGATCTTGAACCGACCACCACCGGCCACCGGACGGCTGCTCTTCGCCTTCTGCTTCTTGCTGTTGAGCAGCCGGTCGGACGACAGCTCCACGGCGGCGGTGTAGCCGAGCGGCGCGGCCCCGGGGTTGGTGGGCTGCCGCTGGTCGTGCCGCATCGGCTGCGGCCAGGCGGCACCGGTGCGGGGGTCCACGGGCTGCTGGGGCTGCCCGGAGTACGGCTGCCCGGGCTGACCCGGATGGGCCGGCTGCCCCGGCTGCTGCTCCTGCTGCCCGGTGTGCGGAGGCTGGGCCACGGGCTGCGGCTGGGCCTGCGGGGGAACGGGCTGTGGTTGGGGCTGCGGGGGAACGGGCTGGGCCTGGGGCTGCTGGCCGGGCGGCTGGGGGAAGCCGTAACCGCCCTGGGCGTGGGGCGTGCCAGGCTGCGGGAAGCCGTAGCCGTCCTGTGGGGTCGGCGTCGGTGCGGCGGGCTGCTGGGCCGGGGGCTGCTGCTGTTCCGCCGGGACCGGGGCGCCCTGTTGCGGGAAGCCGTAGCCGCCCTGCGGGGGAGGCAGGGGCGGGCCGTCCGGCTGCTGGGCCGGTGCCGCCTGCGCAGGGGCGCCGGGGTGGGGGAAACCGTAGCCGCCCTGGGCGTTCGGCGCGGCCGGGGGCTGGGCTCCCGGGTGCGGGAAGCCGTAAGCGGGCTGCGGTGAGGGCTGGGCGGGCGACTGGTTCCACGCGGCAGGCGCGGGCTGCGGCGCCTGCGGCTGGAAGGGCGGCTGCTGGGCCGGTACCGATGGCTGCGGCGGCACCGGCTGCTGCTGTCCCTGCGCCGCCGTCGGCTGCGCGGGCACGCTCGGGGCCGCGGGCTGGGCCTGCGGCTGTTGCTGCGGCTGTGCGGGCCAGTGGCTCGCGGGCGCCGGGGCGGCCGGCTGGTACGACGGCGGCAGCGGCGGCACGCCCTGCGGGGCCGGGGGAGCCCAGGCCGGCTGGGCGTCGCCCGTCCCCGGCCCGGCGGCATCCTCGGGAACGCTGTCCTGGGGAACGCTGTCGACGGGCTCGGCATCCGAGGACTGGGCGTCGGAGGACACCGCGTCGGCGGCCCCGGCGCTCACAGGCTCGGCGTCCGTGAGAGGAGTGCCGGCAGCCCGCGAGTCGACAGGCTCCGCAGTAGCCGCGCCCGCGTCCTCGCTCTGCTGGTGCTCAGCTTCGGCCGTTACGGCCGGTACGGCGTTCAAGGGCTCGTCCGCCTCCGGCCGAGCGTCCTCAGGGTCGGCCTCCTCAGACCCGGTGCCCTCCGCCCCGGTGTCGTCGGGCGCGGAGTCCTGGACATCGGCTTCTTCGGACGGGGTGTCCTCGGGCGCTGCGACCTGCGGCTCGGGGAGACCGGATGCCACGTCCTCGACTTCCGGCCGCGTGCTCGCCGACTCGGACTCCTCGGCCGGCGGCACGTCGGCGAACGCGTCCGCGTCCAGCGCGTACTCCGACACCGCGTCCGAGGTGTCGTCCTCCGCGTCATCGGTACGGGCACCGATGACGGCCTCGTCGGCGTCCTTGCTCTCGGTGTCACCGTCGCCATCGACGCCCGACACCTCGGGGACGCCGGGGGCGTCGGCGGTATCGGCCGAGGAAACCCCCTGCGCCGCTGCACGCTCCTCGATGTCCCGCTGCAGGGCCACGGCGGAGAAGCGCACGGTGGCGCCACTGTCGAGGTCACCGGCGCCCGGCTCCTCGGCGTCGTCGGCGACCGGATCAGCCGAAAGGCCGGGAGCGGTCGGGGCCTCAGGGGCGGCAGGAGGAGTGGCAGGGGGAGTCGCCTGAGTTTCGGGAACGGGCGGGGCCTGCGGCGGAGTCGGCGGCGTCCACTGCGCCTGGTACCCGCTCACGGGGATGTTCGGCACGGCCGTGGGAGAGGCCGGGCTCCCCGCCGGTGCCTCGGTCTGCCCCTGGGGCTGAGCCCCCGGCTGCGGTCCCTGCGGCTCGAAGCCGCTGCCCATCGGAAGCCTGGGCACGGAGGAGGAACTCTGGGAAGAGGGTGCGGGCGGCGTCGGTGGCGTGAAGGGCGCACCGGGCGCGGGCGCGGGAGGCGTGAACGGAGCGCCCGGAGCGGGTGCCGGCGCGGGAGGAGTGAAGGGCGCCCCGGGCGCCGGAGCCAGGGCGGAGGCCTGCCCCGGCAGGGACGTCGGAAGGGACGAAGGGCCACCGGAAGGGTTGGCGTGCGGCGGCGGAGTGAGCCCCGGCAGCGGCGGCACCGGCCCCTGCGGCATCCCGGAACCACCGGGCGTCCCGGCCGCCCCCGGAACTCCCGAACCTCCGGCGGCACCGGAAGCCCCATGCGCCCCGGTACCTCCGGGCACGCCGGGAGCCCCATGCGCCCCGGTACCTCCGGGCACGCCGGAAGCTCCCGGCGCCCCCGAACCCGCGGGCGCCCCCGAAGCACTGGAGTCCTCGGACGCCGCCCCCGCCCCCTGCCCCGCACTCGAGCTGCCCGAGGCGTTCTGCGTGTACCAGGCGGGCGGCGCGTAGTCGATGGTGAACTCGCCCGTCACCTCTGCCGCGGACTCCGCGTCGGGCTGGTCATCGCCGGGTGTCGCCCAGCCCCCGCGGATCCCGTCCCGATCGCTGCTCACAGTGTTCCTCCTGGTGTGGTCGAGCACCCTCATAGCGTGCTGGGCGACCCTTGCTTGTCGTCCGACGTCGTGCGTAGTCGCTCGAGGCGAATCGAGGTCGTCCGAGGTCGTCCGCTCCACAGGCTCCCCCGCCTTCCCCCTGGGACGCCGACGCCTGCCACGGTTCCGACGGCGCGCCCCGTCCCAGCCTAATCACCACAAGCCCCGCCCCGGCAGGCCCGTCCACCCCCGAGCAGTTGTCCGTCGCGTCACAACCTGCCCGGAAGGTGTCCGGAAGTGACGTATACGGCACGCACTTTGGTGAACAAACCGGTCGATACATGTGAAGAATCGCGAACTGCCGTGCAGCGTCACCGTCTTGGGGTCACGAGGAAGCATCAGCCTTGAGGCGCACGAGACATACGAAGCAAGAGACATGGGAAGCGCACGGCACACGAAGCGCACGGCACACGAAGCGCACGGCACACGAAGCGCACGGCACACGAAGCACAAGACATGCGAAGAGGGGTGGCCGTTCACCGGCTCACCCCTCGTCGTCCACCGCGCCGCTCATCGCCCGGCTTCGGGCCCCCCGCCGCGCGCCCCCGGCTCAAGATCGAACTCGCCGTCCCGCGCCCCCAGCACGAACGCCCGCCATTCCGCCTCCGTGTAGCGCAGCACCGTCTCCGGGTCGAGTGACGAGCGCATCGCCACGGCCCCCTCGGGCAGGTAGGCGATCTCGACCCGCTCCTCGTGGCTCTCGGTCCCCGGCGCGCTGTGCCACTCGACACCGGAGATGTCGAGGGCGTAGAGCTCGTCCCGCTCCCGCTCCTTGCGTGCCTTGATCTCCTCTGCCGTCTCCGCCATGCCGCAGCGACCCCTTCCCGACGTACGAACGATCCGAATCCGCTCACCCTAGTGGCCCCCTCCCCTCCGGCCGGGAGGTTCGAAGGACCAGGGCAAAGACGGCCCCGACCGCCTGATACCCTGGACGACGGCCGTTTGTGTACGCACCCCCGGAGCTCACCGCTCTGGAGGCCGCGCCCAGCGGATCCCCGCCTTCCGAGTCATGGAAGCTCCCCCGAGACACAGACCGGGGGCACTCGGTGGCCATCACAGACTACGAGGAGTACGCGTGCCGCTCGACGCCGCTACGAAGAAGCAGATCATCACCGAGTTCGGCCAGAAGGAGGGCGACACCGGCTCCCCCGAGGTCCAGGTCGCCATGCTTTCGCGCCGCATCTCGGACCTGACCGAGCACCTCAAGACCCACAAGCACGACCACCACTCCCGCCGTGGCCTGCTGATCCTGGTGGGTCAGCGTCGCCGTCTTCTCCAGTACCTGGCGAAGAAGGACATCCAGCGCTTCCGTGCGCTGGTCGACCGCCTCGGCATCCGTCGCGGTGCGGCGGGCGCCAAGTAAGACGCCGTGAGGGGAGCGGTTCCCGAAGGAAAGGGGACCGCTCCCTTTGCTGTACGTGCGGAGTGTCACCACTGCTTTGTAGTGTGGTAGCACAACGCAGGACGAACGACACAGCACGACAAGAAGAGGAGAGGCGCACCCAGCCGCCGCCGGTCCTCGGTAGTGGCCCCCGGGGGAAGCGAGCCCGGGTGCTTCGATCGAAGACCGGCCCGCACAGCCCGGAGCGCTTCTCCACAACCGTCTCCCCGCCACACGGGCCGGGAGACGAGGACGAGGAGAAAGCACTAGTGGAGAACGAGACCCACTACGCCGAGGCCGTCATCGACAATGGCGCCTTCGGTACCCGCACCATCCGCTTCGAGACGGGCCGCCTGGCCAAGCAGGCCGCCGGCTCCGCCGTGGCGTACCTGGACGACGACACCATGGTGCTGTCGGCCACCACCGCTTCCAAGAACCCCAAGGACCAGCTCGACTTCTTCCCCCTCACGGTGGACGTCGAGGAGCGGATGTACGCCGCCGGCAAGATCCCCGGCAGCTTCTTCCGCCGCGAGGGCCGCCCCTCCGAGGACGCGATCCTCACCTGCCGCCTGATCGACCGCCCGCTGCGCCCCTCCTTCAAGAAGGGCCTGCGCAACGAGATCCAGGTCGTCGCCACGATCATGGCGCTCAACCCCGACCACCTGTACGACGTCGTGGCGATCAACGCCGCGTCCGCGTCCACGCAGCTGGCCGGCCTGCCCTTCTCCGGCCCGATCGGCGGCGTCCGCGTCGCGCTGATCAACGGCCAGTGGGTGGCCTTCCCGACGCACACCGAGCTCGAGGACGCCGTCTTCGACATGGTCGTCGCGGGCCGCACCCTGGAGGACGGCGACGTCGCGATCATGATGGTCGAGGCCGAGGCCACCGAGAGGACCATCCAGCTGGTCAAGGGCGGTGCCGAGGCGCCGACCGAAGAGGTCGTCGCCGCCGGTCTGGACGCCGCGAAGCCCTTCATCAAGGTGCTCTGCAAGGCCCAGGCCGACCTCGCCGCGAAGGCCGCCAAGCCCACCGGCGAGTTCCCGATCTTCCTCGACTACCAGGACGACGTCCTGGAGGCGCTCACCGCGGCCGTCAAGCCCGAGCTCGCCCAGGCGCTCACCATCGCCGGCAAGCAGGAGCGCGAGGCCGAGCTGGACCGCGTCAAGGGTCTGGCCGCCGAGAAGCTCCTCCCGGAGTTCGAGGGCCGCGAGAAGGAGATCTCCGCCGCGTACCGCTCGCTCACCAAGCAGCTGGTCCGCGAGCGCGTGATCAAGGAGAAGAAGCGCATCGACGGCCGCGGCGTGACGGACATCCGTACGCTCGCCGCCGAGGTCGAGGCCATCCCGCGCGTGCACGGCTCCGCGGTGTTCGAGCGTGGCGAGACCCAGATCCTGGGCGTCACCACGCTCAACATGCTCCGCATGGAGCAGCAGCTGGACACCCTCTCCCCGGTGACCCGCAAGCGCTACATGCACAACTACAACTTCCCGCCGTACTCCACCGGCGAGACCGGCCGCGTCGGCTCCCCGAAGCGCCGCGAGATCGGCCATGGCGCCCTCGCCGAGCGCGCCCTGGTGCCGGTCCTGCCGACGCGCGAGGAGTTCCCCTACGCCATCCGCCAGGTCTCCGAGGCGCTGAGCTCCAACGGCTCGACGTCCATGGGCTCGGTCTGCGCCTCCACCATGTCGCTGCTGAACGCCGGTGTGCCGCTGAAGGCCCCCGTCGCCGGTATCGCCATGGGTCTGATCTCCCAGGAGATCGAGGGTGAGACGCACTACGTCACCCTCACCGACATCCTCGGTGCGGAGGACGCCTTCGGCGACATGGACTTCAAGGTCGCCGGCACCAAGGAGTTCGTGACCGCCCTCCAGCTCGACACCAAGCTGGACGGCATTCCCGCCTCCGTCCTGGCCGCCGCTCTCAAGCAGGCCCGTGACGCGCGCCTCCACATCCTCGACGTGATGATGGAAGCGATCGACACGCCGGACGAGATGTCCCCGAACGCCCCGCGGATCATCACCGTAAAGATCCCCGTGGACAAGATCGGCGAGGTCATCGGCCCCAAGGGCAAGATGATCAACCAGATCCAGGAGGACACCGGCGCCGACATCACGATCGAGGACGACGGCACGATCTACATCGGCGCGGTCGACGGACCGTCCGCCGAGGCCGCCCGCACCACGATCAACGGCATCGCCAACCCGACCATGCCGGAGGTCGGCGAGCGCTACCTGGGCACGGTCGTGAAGACGACCACCTTCGGCGCGTTCGTGTCGCTGCTGCCGGGCAAGGACGGACTGCTGCACATCTCGCAGATCCGCAAGCTCGCCGGCGGCAAGCGCGTGGAGAACGTCGAGGACGTCCTCGGCGTGGGCGCCAAGGTCCAGGTCGAGATCGCCGAGATCGACTCCCGCGGCAAGCTCTCCCTGATCCCCGTGATCGAGGGCGAGGACGCCTCTGACGAGAAGAAGGACGACGCCGACCAGTGACGTCCCGTGACTTCCAGGCGACGGCCCGCACCTCCTCGGAGGTGCGGGCCGTCGCCCGTACCCAAACCCTCATCAAGGGCGAGAACGGCATCGGCACGGTGCGCAAGACCACCCTCCCGGGCGGACTGCGCATCGTCACCGAAACCCTGCCCTCGGTCCGCTCCGCGACCTTCGGCATCTGGGCCCACGTCGGATCCCGCGACGAGACCCCGGCCCTGAACGGCGCCACCCACTACCTGGAGCACTTGCTCTTCAAGGGCACGAACCGCAGGTCCGCCCTGGACATCTCCGCCGCCATCGACGCGGTCGGCGGCGAGATGAACGCGTTCACGGCGAAGGAGTACACGTGCTACTACGCACGCGTGCTCGACGCCGACCTGCCGCTCGCCATCGACGTCGTCTGCGACATGCTGACGGGCTCCCTCATCCTCGAAGAGGACGTGAACGTCGAGCGGGGCGCGATCCTCGAAGAGATCGCCATGACCGAGGACGACCCGGGCGACTGCGTGCACGACCTGTTCGCGCACACGATGTTCGGCGACAACCCCCTCGGCCGCCCGGTCCTCGGCACGGTCGACACGGTCAACGCCCTCACCGCCGACCGCATCCGCCGCTTCTACAAGAAGCACTACGACCCGACCCACCTGGTCGTCGCCTGCGCGGGCAACATCGACCACAACAAGGTCGTACGGCAGGTCCGTGCCGCCTTCGAGAAGGCCGGTGCCCTCAAGGACCTCACCGCCGACCCCGTCGCCCCGCGCGGCGGCAGGCGTGCCCTGCGCACCGCGGGCCGCGTCGAGCTGGTCGACCGCAAGACCGAGCAGGCACATGTCGTGCTCGGCATGCCGGGCCTGTCCCGCACGGACGAGCGGCGCTGGGCCCTGGGCGTGCTGAACACCGCCCTCGGCGGCGGCATGTCCTCCCGGCTCTTCCAGGAGGTCCGCGAGAAGCGCGGCCTGGCCTACAGCGTGTACTCGTACACCTCCGGCTTCGCCGACTGCGGCCTGTTCGGCGTGTACGCCGGCTGCCGTCCGTCGCAGGTGCACGACGTGCTGAAGATCTGCCGCGACGAACTCGACCACGTCGCCGAGCACGGCCTGTCCGACGACGAGATAGGGCGTGCGATCGGCCAGCTCCAGGGCTCCACCGTCCTCGGCCTGGAGGACACCGGCGCGCTGATGAACCGTATCGGCAAGAGCGAGCTGTGCTGGGGCGAGCAGATGTCCGTCGACGACATGCTGTCCCGGATAACGTCGGTCACCCCCGATGACGTCCGCGAGGTGGCCCGCGAGATCCTGGGACGGCGGCCCTCCCTGTCGGTCATCGGTCCGCTGAAGGACAAACAGGCGACCCGCCTGAACGACGCCGTCGCCTGACCATCCCCCTGGTGAAGGAAGCACAACAGATGAGCAAGCTGCGCGTGGCGGTCCTCGGGGCCAAGGGCCGGATCGGCTCGGAAGCGGTACGAGCCGTCGAAGCCGCCGAGGACATGGAACTGGTCGCCGCCCTCGGCCGGGGCGACAAGCTGGAGACGCTGACCGACTCCGGCGCCCAGATCGCGGTCGAGCTGACCACGCCCGACTCGGTCATGGCCAACCTCGAGTTCTGCGTCGGTCACGGCATCCACGCGGTCGTCGGCACCACCGGCTGGACCGACGGGCGCCTCGCGCAGCTGAACGGCTGGCTGTCCGCCTCCCCGGAGACGGGCGTCCTCATCACGCCGAACTTCTCCATCGGGGCCGTCCTCACGATGAAGTTCGCGCAGCTCGCCGCCCCCTACTTCGAGTCCGTCGAGGTCGTCGAGCTGCACCACCCGAACAAGGTGGACGCCCCCTCCGGCACCGCCACGCGCACCGCCCAGCTCATCGCCGAGGCCCGCCGCGCCGCCGGCACCGCCCCGGCCCCCGACGCCACGGCCACCGCCCTCGACGGTGCCCGCGGCGCCGATGTCGACGGCGTCCCGGTCCACGCCGTCCGGCTGCGCGGTCTGCTGGCCCACCAGGAGGTCCTGCTCGGCGCCGAGGGCGAGACCCTCACGGTCCGGCACGACTCGCTCCACCACAGCAGCTTCATGCCGGGCATCCTGCTCGGCGCCCGCCGCGTGGTGAGCACCCCGGGCCTGACCTTCGGCCTGGAACACTTCCTGGACCTGAACTGAGCCCCTGACCGTCATGCGCGCGAAGCTCACCTACGCCCTCACCGCCGCCGTCCTGGTCGTCTACTTCGTCCTGGTCGGCAGCCGCGGCGTCCTGCTCATCGAAACCGGCACGGCCCTCACCGTCACCTTCGGTGTCGCCGTGCTGATCCTGCCGGTCATCGGCCTGTGGTTCCTGTGGAAGAACACCCAGTTCGCCCGCAAGGCCGGCCAACTCGCCGCCGAACTCGACGCCGAGGGCGGCCTGCCCGTGGACGAACTGCGGCGCACCCCCAGCGGGCGCATCGACCGGGACTCGGCCGACGAGGTCTTCGCCAAGCGCAAGGCCGAGACGGAGGACGCCCCCGACGACTGGCGCACCTGGTTCCGCCTGGCCGTCGCCTACCACGACGCCCGCGACACCCCGCGCGCCCGCAAGGCGATGCAGCGCGCGATCGCCCTGCACGACGGCAAGCAGCCCGAAGCCGCCTGAACCACTCCCGCTCATGCCTGCGGGGCCGGACCGTTCATACGGTCCGGCCCCGCAGGCATGAGCGCGGGACGTCAGCGCGGGCCGTACTCCTCGGCCCACGCCTCGACCGAGTCCGCCGCCCGGTCGAAGGCCTCCGTGCGGCCCAGGAAGTCCGCGTTGTGCGTGGTCAGCAGCGGCGAAGGGGCGGTGTCCCGGCCCTGGCGTCCGAGCAGCAGCGCCTGCCCCTGCACCGTCCGCGGCAGACTCAGCCAGCGCACCGGCTGCTGCACCGTACGCACGGAGGCGACCTGTTCCCAGGACGCCGTACGCGTCGTGAGGAACCCCACGTGCCGCAGCCCGCGCGCGCTGACCCACACACCCATGCGCAGCAGCCGCAGCGCCGCGGCGATGACGAGCAGCGCGAGGGCCAACACCACCGCGGCCGACGTCAGTTGGGCCGTCACGGCGATGATGACCGCCGCGAACAGCACGAACGAGGCGAGCAGCAGCGCGAGCGCCGCCGCTCCGACCCGCCACGGCCCGGGCCGGTACGGACGCCGCCAGCGGTCACGGTCGTCGTAGCGCAACGGAACGTCGTCCGCCGCCTCGAAAACGCGGTCGGCCGTCAGGAAGGGCAGGGGCACGGCTGGTCCTCACTCGATCCATGCGTGGGCTGTGCCCGGTGAGGCTACCGATCTGTGTCCCCGGTCACCACTGGCGGGGGCCGGATGGAGTCACCGCCGGTGCGGCGCGGTTCAGCGCTTCTCGGACGCCTGCGACTGCTGAGGCTGATCAGCCGTCTTGACGGGCGTCAGCGCGGGCATCCCGATGACCAGGGACCCCACGAGCCCCGCCACGATGGTGAGCCCCAGCAGCCAACGGCCGGCCATCTGACCGACGGACGACCGCTCGCGCGGTGGGGGAGTGACATTGCTGCGGAACCTGTCGGCCTCGGCTACGAAGGCAAACGGTACGGGTTCACGCCGACCGAACATCAGGGAAGCTTCTCCTTCGGGGTGGAACGGATCACTGTCGTCTGTAGAGACGAACGAACTCCCTCAGAGGTGCCCTGTTTCACCGACTTCATTGCGGCACGGCACCGATCGCACGGATTTCGGCGAGCCGTAGAGTGGCGTCGCCACACGACGAGATGGGAAGGCCCTGCCAACCGTGACCGACACCCCCGCCGACGACCTCAAGCCCAGCTACCGCAGCGACGTCACCGTCGAGCTGGTCAAGCACACCGCGTCCGACGCGGACGTCCTCTTCGCCGCCCGCGTCTCGACCCTGGGCGAGCAGTCCCTGGACGAGCTGAAGAAGGACCCCGAGCGTTCCAAGGGCCTGATCAACTACCTGATGCGGGACCGGCACGGCAGCCCCTTCGAGCACAACTCCATGACCTTCCTCATCAGCGCCCCGATCTTCGTCTTCCGCGAGTTCATGCGGCACCGCGTCGGCTGGTCGTACAACGAGGAGAGCGGCCGCTACCGCGAGCTCCAGCCCGTCTTCTACGTCCCCGACGAGTCCCGCAAGCTGGTGCAGGAGGGCCGCCCCGGCAAGTACGTCTTCGTCGAGGGCACCCAGGCCCAGCAGGAACTGGTCGGCCGTGTCATGGAGGACTCGTACCGCCAGGCGTACGAGGCCTACCAGGAGATGCTCGCCGCCGGCGTCGCCCGCGAGGTCGCCCGTGCGGTCCTCCCGGTCGGCCTGTACTCCTCGATGTACGCCACCTGCAACGCCCGCTCGCTGATGCACTTCCTCGGGCTGCGCACCCAGCACGAGCTGGCCAAGGTGCCGTCCTTCCCGCAGCGCGAGATCGAGATGGTCGGCGAGAAGATGGAGGCCGAGTGGGCCCGGCTCATGCCGCTCACCTACGCGGCCTTCAACGCGAACGGACGGGTGGCGCCGTAACGCGCCCCGAGTCGCCGGTCAGGTACAGATGTGCGGTTCAGCCGCGCGAAGTGTCCGTATTGCGGCATTTAGAGAAGTTCATCTAGCCTGATCAAACGGGTCCGGCACTGCTTGAACCCCCGAGCAGGCAGTGCCGGGCTCCACCTTTGTCGCGACTTGTCGCCCGCCCCGCGGGCAGACCCGGTCCTGAGCAACGAGTAGCGTGTAACCCATGGCTCCGACCTCGACTCCGCAGACCCCCTTCGGGCGGGTCCTCACCGCCATGGTCACGCCCTTCACGGCGGACGGCGCACTCGACCTCGACGGCGCGCAGCGGCTCGCCACCCACCTGGTGGACGCAGGCAACGACGGCCTGGTCATCAACGGCACCACGGGCGAGTCCCCGACCACCAGCGACGCGGAGAAAGCGGATCTCGTACGGGCGGTCCTGGAGGTGGTCGGAGACCGAGCCCACGTGGTGGCCGGAGTCGGCACCAACGACACACACCACAGCATCGAACTCGCCCGCACGGCCGAGCGCACCGGCGCACACGGCCTGCTCGTGGTGACCCCGTACTACAACAAGCCTCCGCAGGAAGGCCTCTACCGGCACTTCACGGCGATCGCCGACACCACCGGCCTCCCGGTGATGCTCTACGACATCCCCGGCCGCAGCGGCGTCCCGATCAACACCGAGACGCTCGTCCGCCTCGCCGAGCACCCGCGGATCGTCGCCAACAAGGACGCCAAGGGCGACCTGGGCCGCGCCAGCTGGGCCATCGCCCGCTCCGGCCTCGCCTGGTACTCCGGCGACGACATGCTCAACCTGCCCCTGCTCTCGGTCGGCGCGGTCGGCTTCGTCTCGGTCGTCGGCCACGTCGTCACCCCCGAGCTGCGCGCCCTGGTCGAGGCGTACACCTCCGGCGACGTCCAGAAGGCCACCGAGATCCACCAGAAGCTGCTCGCCGTCTACACGGGCATGTTCCGCACCCAGGGCGTGATGACGACCAAGGCGGCGCTCGCCCTCCAGGGACTGCCGGGCGGGCCCCTGCGCGCCCCCATGGTCGAATGCGCGCCCGAGGAGATCGAGCAACTCAAGATCGATCTTGCCGCCGGCGGGGTACAGCTCTGACATCGGACTTCGCGCGGACCTCCGCGCATCTGCTTCACAACTGAATAAGCGGGCCACGTGCTCGCACCACCCCACACACAACTGCTCATGCACGAACGTCACGCGCGCCACGTGCCCCACCGGTACGTGGCGTGTGTGGTGAGGAGAGTCTTTTGAGTCATCCGCATCCCGAACTCCGCACGCCCCCGCCGCTTCCCGAGGGCGGCCTGCGTGTCACTCCGCTCGGCGGCCTCGGCGAAATCGGCCGGAACATGACCGTGTTCGAATTCGGCGGCCGTCTGCTGATCGTCGACTGCGGAGTGCTCTTCCCCGAGGAGGAGCAGCCCGGAATCGACCTGATCCTGCCGGACTTCTCGTCCATCAGGGACCGCCTCGACGACATCGAGGGCATCGTCCTCACGCACGGCCACGAGGACCACATCGGCGGCGTCCCCTACCTCCTGCGCGAGAAGCCGGACATCCCGTTGATCGGCTCCAAGCTGACCCTCGCCCTCATCGAGGCCAAGCTCCAGGAGCACCGCATCCGCCCGTACACCCTCGAGGTGGCGGAGGGACACCGAGAGCGCCTCGGCTCCTTCGACTGCGAGTTCATCGCGGTCAACCACTCCATCCCGGACGCGCTGGCCGTGGCCATCCGCACCCCCGCGGGCATGGTCGTCCACACCGGCGACTTCAAGATGGACCAGCTCCCGCTGGACAGCCGCCTCACGGACCTCCACGCTTTCGCACGCCTGAGCGAGGAGGGCATCGACCTCCTCCTCTCGGACTCGACGAACGCGGAGGTGCCGGGGTTCGTCCCGCCGGAGCGGGAGATCTCCAACGTCCTGCGTCAGGTCTTCGCCGGTGCCCGCAAGCGCATCATCGTCGCGAGCTTCGCCAGCCACGTGCACCGCATCCAGCAGATCCTGGACGCGGCGCACGAGTACGGCCGACGCGTGGCCTTCGTCGGCCGCTCCATGGTCCGCAACATGGGCATCGCCCGGGACCTGGGCTATCTGAAGGTCCCGCCGGGCCTGGTCGTGGACGTCAAGACGCTCGACGACCTTCCGGACAGCGAGGTGGTCCTGGTCTGCACGGGCTCCCAGGGCGAACCGATGGCGGCCCTGTCCCGCATGGCCAACCGCGACCACCAGATCCGCATCGTCCAGGGCGACACGGTCATCCTGGCGTCGTCGCTGATCCCCGGCAACGAGAACGCGGTCTACCGCGTGATCAACGGCCTCACCCGCTGGGGCGCCAACGTGGTCCACAAGGGCAACGCCAAGGTCCACGTCTCCGGCCACGCCTCCGCGGGCGAGCTGCTGTACTTCTACAACATCTGCCGCCCGAAGAACCTGATGCCCGTGCACGGCGAATGGCGTCACCTGCGTGCCAACGCCGAGCTGGGTGCCCTGACCGGCGTCCCCCACGACCGCATCGTCATCGCCGAGGACGGCGTCGCCGTCGACCTCGTCGAGGGCAAGGCCAAGATCTCCGGCAAGGTCCAGGCGGGCTACGTCTACGTCGACGGCCTCTCGGTCGGTGACGTGGGCGAGCCGGCCCTCAAGGATCGCAGGATTCTCGGCGACGAGGGCATCATCTCTGTCTTCGTGGTCATCGACTCGTCCACCGGGAAGATCACCGGCGGCCCGCACATCCAGGCCCGTGGCTCGGGCATCGAGGACTCCGCCTTCAGCGATGTCGCGCCCAGGATCACGGAAGTCCTCGAACGCTCCGCGCAGGACGGCGTGGTCGAACCCCACCAGCTCCAGCAGCTCGTTCGCCGCACGCTGGGCAAGTGGGTGTCGGACACCTACCGGCGCCGGCCGATGATCCTGCCTGTGGTGGTGGAGGTCTGACGGCCCGTCGGGCCTGAGCCCACGCCAACTGGGAGCGGGGCGCCTCGATTTGCATCGAGGCGCCCCGCTCCAGTAGGTTTGCAACTCCTCCCGACGGGGCACCCGGGCCAACTCAGGCACCAGGACCATGCCCGGCCGGGGAGGAAAATCCGACTCAGAACATCTGATAAAGTCGGAACCGCCGGAAAGGGAAACGCGAAAGCGGAAACCTGGAAAGCACCGAGGAAATCGGGTCGAGAAAAGATCTGATAGAGTCGGAAACGCA
>NZ_JBEOSZ010000076.1:0-22017 GCF_040303285.1 Streptomyces sp. NPDC096046
GGTCATGTGGCGGAGCCACCTGTCCGTTCACGGCGTGCGGCGAGCGTGCGTGCCGGGCGTCGTGACGCCGCGGAGATCCATCAGAAGCCCCCTAGTGCCGCAGCAGGGAAGCCGGACGGGTCAGCTCGCCTTGCGCTGGAAGGGGTGCAACAGGTCGGACAGGTGCCAGTGGTGGGGCTCGCGCTGCTCCTGGCCGGCCGTCACCCCGGCCTCGGCCGCCGCGGTGGGTGCCTGGACGGGCCCGGCGGGCGGCGGTACGCGGGACGGCCGGTGCGCCGCGTCGCGCGCCGACGCGACCCGCCCGGGCCGCATGATCCGCACGACGTGGCTGTCGCAGTGGTGACATTCGGGCCTGCTCAGCGGGGAGGGCACCACCTTGCCGTCGGCCACGTAGAGGACGAACTCGTGCCCCGCGGCGTCCGTGTGGTGCTCTATCTCGTACGACTGCTCCCAGCCGTGCCCGCACCGCATGCAGGCGAAGGAGTAGGACTCGTTGACGACTGCGGTCGCACCGGCGCGGAGCCCGGTCTGCCCTGGGATCTCACTCATGCCAGCTCCTGTTGGTCCGCTGTGGCGTGAGGGCGATGCCGCCCCCGCGACCCAGTGGACTCCTCGGCCGGACCGATGGCAGCAGACCTGTCGACTGTTGGCCCCGATTTGGGCGTCCCTTGCCCCTGCGCCCCTTCTGCTTTGCCCACCCATGGGGCGCACGCTCAAACGAAAAGCGCCCTGCTCAGAGGGGTTCAGCTCCCCGCCAGTGCGCGGGGCGCCATCGACGTGCGGCTCCGCCGCGGCGCTCCCGTCGGGGGCCTGGGGCCGCATTGACGTGCGGCTCCGCCGCGTGGGCGCGCCCACCCCACACCATCCGCACCCCGCGAAACCGCGACCGCCCCCGCCCCGAACCCGGCTCACCCACCGGCGTTCTTCGCGGCGACCACCGCGTCGAAGACCACCCTCTTCGGCACCCCGGCCTCCACCGCCACCGCGGCGATGGCCTCCTTGCGCCGCTCCCCCGCTTCCTCCCGCACCCGCACCCGCCGCACCAGTTCCTCGGGCCCGACCTCCTCGGGCCCCTTCTCCGGCGCCCCCTCGACCACCACGGTGATCTCGCCGCGCACCCCCTGCGCCGCCCACGCGGCCAGCTCCCCGAGCCCGCCCCGCCGCACCTCCTCGTACGTCTTGGTGAGCTCCCGGCACACCGCCGCCCGCCGCTCGGCGCCGAACACCTCGGCCATGGCCGACAGCGTGTCGTCGAGCCGGTGCGGAGCCTCGAAGTAGACGAGCGTCCGCCGCTCGTCGGCGACCTCCCGCAGCCGCCCCAGCCGTTCCCCGGCCTTGCGCGGCAGGAACCCCTCGAAGCAGAAGCGGTCGACGGGCAGGCCGGACAGCGCGAGCGCGGTGAGTACCGCGGACGGCCCGGGCACGGCGGTGACCCGCACGTCCCTCTCGACCGCGGCGGCGACCAGCCGGTACCCCGGGTCGGACACCGACGGCATCCCCGCGTCGGTCACCAGCAGCACCCGCGCCCCGCCCACCAGCTCCTCGACCAGCTCCGGCGTCCGGGCGGACTCGTTGCCCTCGAAGTACGACACCACCCGCCCCTTGGGAGTGACGCCGAGCGCCTGGGTCAGCCGGCGCAGCCGCCGTGTGTCCTCGGCGGCGACGACATCGGCTCCGGCCAGTTCCTCGGCGAGCCGGGGCGGGGCGTCCGCGATGTCGCCGATGGGGGTGCCTGCGAGTACGAGGGTTCCGATCACGCTTCCCATCCTCCCAGGGCGGGCGGACCCGGACTCCTCCCAGGGGCGGACGATGCGGACGCATACCGGCCATGCACGGGACTCACACAGAACGGTTCCCTACGATGGCGCGGTGACCAGTACCGCGTCCTCCACGGACACCCGGCAGGGCCAGGCGCCGCTCGAGCAGCGGATGTCCTGGCAGCAGCGGCTGCGCCGCTTCGGCTACCAGGGGCAGCCCAGAAGCGACGCCGACGACGTCCGTGAGCGCCTGGTGCCGCCGTACACCGAGCCCGGCCCCCGGTTGTGGGCGGCGCTCGGCATCCCGCACCCGCTCGCGGGACGGCTGGTGCGCTGGTCGGGCTGGATCGGCCCGCTGCTCGTGACGCTGCTGGCGGGTGTGCTGCGGTTCTGGAACCTGGGCAGCCCCAGGGCGGTGATATTCGACGAGACGTACTACGCCAAGGACGCCTGGAGTCTCGTCCAGCGCGGATTCGAGGTCAGCTGGGACAAGAACGCCAACGACCTGGTCCTGTCGTCGGGCTCGCACGTGAGCCTCCCGACGGAGGCGGCGTACGTGGTGCACCCGCCGATCGGCAAGTACGTCATCGGGCTCGGCGAGCTGATGTTCGGCTTCGACCCCTTCGGCTGGCGGTTCATGACGGCGCTGCTGGGCACGCTGTCCGTGCTGCTGCTGTGCCGGATCGGCCGCCGCCTGTTCCGCTCCACCTTCCTGGGGTGTCTCGCGGGTGCGCTGATGGCGGTGGACGGCCTGCACTTCGTGATGAGCCGCACGGCACTGCTCGACGGCGTGCTGATGTTCTTCGTGCTGGCCGCGTTCGGCTGTCTGCTGGTCGACCGGGACAAGGCCCGCGCGAGACTCGCCGCCGCCCTGCCGGTGGACGAGTACGGCCGGGGCCGGCCCGACCGGCACACGGCCGAGACGACCCGCCTGGGCCCGCGCCCCTGGCGCTGGGCGGCCGGCCTGATGCTGGGCCTGGCCATCGGCACGAAGTGGAACGGCCTGTACATCCTGGCCGCGTTCTGCCTGATGGCGGTGTTGTGGGACGTGGGCTCGCGCCGCGTCGCCGGTGCCCGGCACCCGTACACGGCGGTCCTCAAGCGCGACACGGGCCTGGCGTTCCTCGCCACGGTCCCGGTGGCCCTGGTCACCTACGTCCTGTCCTGGACCGGCTGGATCCTCTCCGCCACCGACGGCAAGGGCGGCTACTTCCGCAACTGGGCCGCGACCGACGGCAAGGGCGGCAACTGGACCTTCCTGCCCGACTGGCTGCGCAGCCTGTGGCACTACGAGCACCAGGTGTACGAGTTCCACGTCGGCCTGTCCTCGCCGCACACGTACCAGTCCAACCCGTGGAGCTGGCTCGTCCTCGGCCGCCCGGTGTCGTACTTCTACGAGTCCCCGGCGCCCGGCAAGGACGGCTGCCCGGCCGACGCGGGCGAGAAGTGCGCCCGCGAGGTCCTGGCCCTCGGCACACCACTGCTGTGGTGGGTCGCCTGTTTCGCGGTGCTGTACGTCCTGTGGCGCTGGTTCTTCCGCCGCGACTGGCGCGCGGGCGCCATCGCCTGCGGCATCGCGGCCGGCTACCTGCCCTGGTTCATGTACCAGGAACGCACGATCTTCTTCTTCTACGCCGTCGTCTTCCTGCCGTTCCTGTGCCTGGCGGTGACGATGCTCCTCGGCGCGATCATCGGCCCGCCCCGCTCCACCGACACCCGCCGCGTCGCGGGCGCCACGGCCGCGGGCGTCCTGGTCCTCCTGATCACCTGGAACTTCATCTACTTCTGGCCGCTGTACACGGGCCAGGCGATCCCGATCGACGACTGGCGGGCGCGGATGTGGCTGGACACGTGGGTTTAGCTGGGCTTACGCGATCCTGGTGTGGCGGACCAGGTCACACCAGTGCGGTCGTTGTTGGTCGTCAGCGGCCATCATCGGTCCCCTTCGGACGGCCCACGGGCGGCCCAGGGCTGAGGAATCGGGCCTGGTCACGGGCGCTGAACGCACACTGCCAGAGCGGCAGCCACCGGACCGTCCCTGCTCCCCGTTACGGCGACCGGCCCCCGAGTCGAGCATTGACGCGAACAGCAACGCGGCCAATTTCGTTGCCATATGCCTCACCGGGTGAGGAGCCGCGAACTAGTGCGCGGCTCGTGAATGCTTCAGCATGTTCCGCGAGAGGAAAGAAGGAGTGAGTGTCCCAACAAGCGAGTCCGAGGGGGACTTTCCTAGAGATCGCGGCGGCCATTAAGGCTCAGATCAAGGCTGACCCAGAGACGACGAAGCTGCCAACTGCGGCCGACCTCATGCAGGCTCATGGCGTGTCACGCGGTGTCGTACTCCGCGCGTTCGGCGCGCTTCAGAGGGAGGGCATCGCCGAACCGGTGCCGGGTGGCCGCTGGCGGGTCGTACGGGCAGGCGAACGGACGGACAGTCGGCCGCTGGAAGGCCGTATCGCCGACATCATTACGGATGAAGACATTCCAGTCGGGGCAGCGTTCCCCAGTGCATCTGTTCTCGCCGAGCGGTTCGGAGTCTCACGCCCCACCGTGACCAAGGCTCTCGACAAGCTGGAGGCCGCCGGCGTGCTGGCGAATGGAGGGCAGGGCAGGGTGCGGACGGTCCGTGCCATGCCGATTCGAGAGGAGCGTTCGTAGCTTGTCAGAGCTGACGAAGTGGGCCTGAGTCGTCTCCATGCGGCGGTATGGACGTCGGCAGTCGGCGAGCCAAGATAGTCCGTTTCCACGGCCCCGCCTTGACGGTCAAGCCGCTGCGGGGACTGACCCGCCTGGCCGTGGCCCTCTACCCCGAGGGCTCTGCCTCGCCCGGGCGAATCCTGAAGCGCCTACGACGCCGCTGTCGGTTCTGAGGGCAACCCCTCAGAACCGACAGCGGCCGCGCTTCGCTCAACAACTTGATGCGGAAAAGCTCAGATTTCTACTTGGCTAGTTCATCGATCCGCCACCCAATGACTCCGGTTGCCCCCGCGAGGCCTTCGACATCAGTCAGGAGTTGAGCAGGGGCGTCCGTGATGCGTTGGCGGACCGGGACACTGTCGCACTCCACGGTCTGTCGCACTGGAGGTTTCGTAGTCACGGCGAGACGAACTTTACCTACCCCAGCGCAGACAACCACCAGCGTGTAGGACTTGCCATTGGTCAGTGCCGAGCGGGTATGGACTCCATCACTTACGCGCTCCAATCCTGACTCGACAAACAGGCCGTTGGTGTCATCCACGTGCGCAACCCTGAGCACCTCTTCCACCTTCTTTTCCAGCGCTTTTGTCTGATCACTGGCTGCAGAGGGTGTGGTGCTCAGCTTAGGGTCCTTTGACCCTATGTCCTTATGGTCGCTACTGCATCCAGCGACGAGCGCAGCCGAAAGGATCGAGGCGATAAGAATTACATCGCGGCGCGAGTTCCGTAGACCGTGCATCATGACCGGGTTTCCCAGTAACGCCATCCGGTCTTCCTGGTCGGCATCTTTGCAGTACCGGAACCGAGCTTCTTCTTGCCGCAGCGGTCAGCGCTCGTTTCGTATTTGACCCAGTTGTACTTCTCGCCCCACGAGCCGTACTGTACGTTCCCGTAGTACCCGTTTTTGATATTTCGAGAGTATCTATGGCCTGTCGAGATGCCGACCTCACCAACCACCTTGGCACCAAACTCCGTCTTTGCCTTCGCAAGGAGGACACCAGCCTCGGCCGAGACGTTTCCGCTCAGCTCTAGGCTAATTTTGCCGGATTTCACCACCTCGACGGTGATCGTCCCACCCGGGCCGTCCTTATAGGAGGTGCCGTTCCACCAAGACGGGATATGATAGCCCTTCTTGCGCCCCGAAAGCGCGTACCATTTCTTGTAGGGGTTATCGCAGCGCTGCGTTCCAATATCGCCCTCGTCAGCCACTTCCGGCAGAGTGTTGAGCTTTGTCTCGATGGCGAGCTCTTGAGTCGACATCTCAGGACCCTCGACCACGCTGCTGCTCGTCTCCTCGGTGGCGATCTGGTCCGGCGACACCACCTCAGGAGCTGGACCAGACGGTTCCTCGACCGCATTGAGGAAGCGGTCATTGCCGCCCCAAGGGCCAGAACTGTGGCCGAAACGATTAAGCGTCGCACCGGTGCTCTACGCAAGTTGATTCCCTCCCCTTGCCGCCCGAGTTGGCGGATGAGTGGAATATAGAGCATGCCTGCCGTGCTGGTAAGCCGCGACCTGATCTACTGAGGGAAACTTGAGGTTGGAGAGGCGACTGCTCCAGCACCCCAGAGGCTGGTACTGCCCATTCCGCGTTGCAATCCAGCCAGGCGACCTGGCGGGATCCCTTTATTCCGGAAAGTGAAGGCGGCTTTCCACCTTGAGCGGCAGTTTACTCGCTGGCCGAATTCATGCACTCCCATGGCGAAAACGGCACCTTGGACGCCTGCGGTGCAAACGCACCGGTGGCAAGGCACCGGTGATCCGCGCAGCCTCACGCCTCCGAGGCCTCGAACAGCGACTAGTGCGACCCTGCATGGAGAAGGCTCGAAAGCGACCTCGGCCTACAAGAGGACCGTCCGAAACTCCTTGGCCACTCGTGGCGGGTGATCCGCAAGCCACTGCCCCCAGCCGCCCGAACCCTTGTCACGGCCCACACGCGGCCCGTGCTGCTGCGGCACTAGCTACGAGTGACTTCATCTACTTCTGGCCGCTGTACACCGGCCAGGCCATCCCGATCGACGACTGGCGGGCGCGGATGTGGCTGGACACCTGGGTGTAGCTCGGCTGACGACCGTCATGGCGCGAGGGAGACGTCCCGCCGTGACGGTCGTCGCTGAGAGGAGTGGGCCATCGCCCGCTCGCGGGCCGGGAGCTGCCGGCCCCGGCGGACGAGACCGGGCAGGACCGTGCCGGGCCGACGGGACCGAGCCGGTTCACGCTCGCGCAGGGTAGTGCCTCGCCGGGCGGCGGATGCGCACCATGTGGGCGAAGAGGCGGTCGACGCTCGACCGCTCCGGCACCGCCACGAAGACCTGCGGAAATGATCTCCGATCGATCACCGGCGCCCTGCGGACCTCTGGGGAACAGGGGATCTGCTGTGGCAGAAGCAGCATCGAGCTTCTAGCTTTTAGGTAGTTGCCCGATTTTGCACTGGGATGGCGATGGATCCTGACGATGGACTGGTTCACGTCTTGGTGATCGAGGACGACCGGGACGTCAGTGCCCTGCTCAAGCGGCATCTCACCGGCCTGGGTTGCCGTGTGACCGTTGCGGATTCGGGCGAGAAGGGGCTGGACCTGGCCTTCGGCGATCCTCCGGACATGGTGATCGTCGACATACTGCTGCCGGGGATCGACGGGCGTGAGGTCATCCGCAAACTGCGGGCGGACGAGCGGACGAAGCACTGCCATCTCGTCGTCTCGTCCGTACTGGATCGGGAGGACCTGGTGGAGCTCGCGACGCACGAGCTGCTGGCCAAGCCGTTCCGGCAGGCGGCGGTGGCACGGCTGCTCGCCTCCTATCGGAGCTCCCTGTCGCAGGAGGAGTAATGGCTCATGTCCTGATAGCCGACGACGACGCCGACATCCGGGACCTCGTGGCGTTCAAGTTGACGCAGAGCGGTCACCAGGTCACGGCCGTGGAGGACGGCATGGCCGCGCTGCGAGTGCTGCGCGAGCAGCCGCTGGATCTCGTCCTTCTCGACATCCGTATGCCGGGAATGTCGGGACTGGACGTCTGCCGCGAGGCCCGGGCGGCCCCCGAGACCACGTCACTCCCGGTCATCCTGATCACCGCCCGGTCCCAGGAGGGCGACGTCGAACTCGGCTTCGCGGCGGGGGCCGACGACTACATCGTCAAACCGTTCAGTCCGCGCGAGCTGTCCAGCCGGGTCAACGCGGTGCTCACCCGGGCAGAGCGGTGATTCCCCTCGGCTTCGTCACCCAGGTGTTGTTGTGCCTGCTGGCCGTCGTGTTGGTCCTGAGCCTGCTCATCACGGGCATACGCGGTGTGCGTACCTTCCGCCAGAGCAGACGCCGGCGGATCGCGGCGCCCGTGCGCGACCTCCTCCTGGAGCTGCTGTGCACGCAGGAGCACGAGCAGAGCGAGCTGCTGGACCACATCACGCGCATCGACAAGCGGACCTGGGCCGCCCTGGAGCCGACCGTCGCGGCGATGCTGGGAAAGGTCTCCGGAAAATCGCGCGAGGCGCTGATCCTTCTGTACGAGCGGCGCGGGTCGCCCGCGCACGCCGTCGCCGACCTGCGGAGCCGCAACGCGGCACGGCGAGGGCGCGCCGCGCAGGTGCTCGGTCTGCTCCACCACCGCCCGGCGGTCCCGTCACTGTGCCGTCTGCTCGACGACCCGGATCGCGAGGTGCGGTCGGCCGCGGCCCGGGCGCTGGGCCGGATCGGTGATCCCGCGGCCGTGCCGCACCTGCTGAGGAGCCTGCACGGTGCGCGGACCGTAGCGCCCATGGCGGTCACCGCAGCGCTGGCTTCCTTCGGATCTGCCGCGTGGTCCCGCGTCGTGGAGGGGCTCCGGGACCCGGCGCCCCTGGTCAGGGCCGTGGTCGTCGAGGTGCTCGGGGTGACCGGGGCGATCGCCCGGACCCCCGAGATCGTCCGTGCGCTGTGCGAGGATCCCGACACCGAGGTCCGGATCCGGGCGGCACGCGCCCTGGGCAGGCTGGGCATGCCCGACGGGCTGGAACCCCTGCTCGCGGGCATCCGGCCCGGTCAGCCGGCCGCCCTGCGCATCGTGGCCGCCGGGGCGCTGGGCAACCTGGGAGCCGCCCCCGCCACACCCCATCTGAGGGCGATGCTCGGCGACGCCGACCCCCACGTGGCGGGCACCGCCGCGCGGGCGCTGCTGCGGCTCGGCCCGGCGGGGCAGGCGGCATTGCGCGAGACCGCGGACGAACGTCTGGGCGCTCGGGCCACCGCCCAGGCCAGGGCCGCCCTCGCAGAGGCGGCCGTCGGCGGCCTGCGCCACGACGTCCTGGTGGAGGTGACGCTGTGAATCCGGCGCGCGCCGAGCTGTGGGACGGAGCGCTGGGCGCACTTCACGGCCTGCTCGCGCTGTGCGACACCGCGATCATCCTGTACTTCCTGGCCATCAACACCGGTTACCTCGTACTGAACCTCCTCGCCCTCGCCGAAATCGTCACAAGGCTGCGCCGCTCCTCCTTCGCCGGCTACGAGGACGCCGCCGGGAGCCCCTTCACTCCTCCCATCTCGGTGATCATGCCCGCGTACAACGAAGCGGCGGGCATCACCGAGGCGGTGCGGGCCATGCTGCTGCTGCACTACCCGGCGTTCGAGGTCATCGTCGTCGACGACGGTTCCACCGACGGCACGCTCGACGCCCTCACCGACGCCTTCGACCTGGCCGAGGTGGACCACGTCGTACCCGAGGACATCCCCATGCGGGGCAAGGTCACCTCGCTGCATCTGCCCAGAGGAGGCCCCGTGCCCGTGGTGGTTGCCCGTAAGGACAACGGTGGCAAGGCCGACGCGCTCAACGTGGGGATCAACCTGGCGCGCTACCCGCTGGTGTGCATGGTCGACGCCGACTCCCTCCTGGACTCCCAGGCCCTGCTCACGGTCGCCAAGCCGTTCAGCAGCGATCCGCTGCGGGTCGTGGCCACGGGTGGTGTGGTCGGTGTCGCCAACGGCTGCACCGTCGAGGCCGGACGCGTGGTCGAGGCGCGCGTCCCCGGGGACTTGCTCGGACGCGCGCAGGTCGTCGAATATCTGCGGGGCTTCTTCCTCGGCCGTACCGGATGGTCCAGAGTGGGCGGGCTGCTGATCATCGCCGGTGCGTTCGGCCTGTTCCGGCGGGACGTGGTGGTGGCGGTGGGGGGCATGGACCCGGACTGCATCGGCGAGGACGCGGAACTCGTCGTCCGCCTCCACCGGCACATGCGTGAGCAGGGCCGCCGTCACCGCGACTACCGCATCGTCTTCGTCACCGAGCCGATCTCCTGGAGCGAGGCGCCCTCCACGTTGAGAGTCCTCGCGCGCCAGCGGCGCCGGTGGCAGCGCGGCCTGACGGAGATCCTGCTCAAGCACCGCCGCATGATCGGCAACCCCCGCTACGGGCGCATCGGGCTGGTGGCCCTGCCGTTCTACGTGCTCTTCGAGCTGGCGGCCCCCCTGGTGGAACTCGCCGGTCTGGTGCTGGTGCCGCTGGGCGTGTTGCTCGGCGCGGTCCACACGGACTTCCTGTGGCGCTTCCTGCTCGCCGCCTACGCCTACGCGATGGTCGTCAGTCTGGTGTCGATGGCGGTCGAGGAGTACGCCTACCACCGTTTCTCACGGTGGCGGGACGTGTGGGGTGCCTTCGTCGGCGCGACCGTCGAGAATTTCGGCTACCGACAGTGCACGGCGTGGTGGCGGCTGCGCGGCATGTGGGACGCGCTCCACCGGGCCCCGCAGGTGTGGGGGTCGATGGCGCGCAGCGGGTTCGGCCCGCACCAGCGGGTCCGGGAGGGCGAGGACCGGCCGTGAGGATCATCACCGGATGGCGCGGCAACGGCGTGGGACGCCGGCTCGCCGTGGCTTTCGCACTGCTGATCGTCCTGCTCGTGCTCGTCGGAGCGGGCGCGCTGGCCACCACCAGAGTGGCCGACGACATGCACGATCGGGTCGTCCATGAACTGGAACCGGAGATGCGCGAGAACCACCGGGTGTACGGCCGGGCGACCGACCTGCACCGTGCCGTGCGCACCTATCTGCTCACGGGTGACGCAACGGAACGGACCAACTATCTCCGGACGCGTGACGAGCTCTTCACCATGCTCGCCACGGCCCGACGGCACACCAGCGACGCGGCTCGGCGCAATCTCGCGGCGCAGGACCGGCAACTGCGCGCTTACGTTCGCGTCGCCGACCAGCAGGCGAAGGCGCCATCCGGCAGCGCCCCGGACACCCGGCTGTCCGCGGAGGCCGCCCGGCGGTTCGAGACCTTCGAGGCCACCAACCGCCGGCTGGAGCAGCAGCTCACAGCCGACGTCCAGCGTCTGAACGAACGAGCCAACGCGTTTCTCGACGTGAGCGCCATGGCCATCGGCACCTTGCTGGCGGCAGGCGGGGCAGCGGCGGTCTTCATGGCAGTGCGCACCACCCGCACCCTCACCCGGCCGCTGCAGCACACCGCTCAGGCCCTGGACCGGCTGGCCTCGGGCGAACACTCGGCGCGGGCGCGGGAGGAGGGTCCCGAGGAGACCAGGGCGGTGGCGCGGTCCGTGAACATGCTGGCCGACGAGAGCGACCGTCTGCGCGGAGCGGTGCAGGAGCGCACGAGACTGGCGGAAGCCGCGAGGCAGACCGTCGTCCGGATCAGGGACCGACTCGATGTCGGCGACGTCCTCGACACCGCGTGCCGTGGCATCGGGGAGGTCCTGGCCGCCGACTACGTCTTCGTCCTGCTCGCCGAGGACGGCGGCTCCGCGTTTCCGGTGGCAAGGGTGTGGTCCGCGGAGCGGGGCCTGCTGCCCGAGGAGGAGGCCAGGGCCATGCCGACGCTCCCGCCGGACGTGGTCCACGACCACTACCGGCGGGGAAAGACCTGGCTGGTCACCGACCTGCCCACGTACGTGTCGGACACCACGCCCATACCGGGTGCCCCGGGTTCCTTCGGGGAGAGCGGTATGCCGGCCGCGAACCGCGCCGCCGCGGCGGCGATGGACCTGCACTCGGCCGTGATCAGCCCGATCGGGGTCGGCGAGGAACCGGTCGGTGCCGTCTGCGTGGCCCGTACCAGCCCCGACCGCCCCTGGCGCCCGGTCGACGTCGAGATCGGCGAGTCCATGGCCAGCGGCGTCGGACGCGCGCTGCACACCGCGCTGCTCTACGAGAAGGAGACCCACCTGGTGGAGGAGCTGCGCGCGCTGGACAAGGCCAAGAGCGACTTCCTGTCCACCGTCTCCCACGAGCTGCGCACCCCGCTGACCAGCATCGTGGGATACATCGAGTTGCTGAAGGAGGAGGAGACCGGGCCGCTCACTCCGCCGCAGCTGCGCATGCTGGGCGTCGTCGACCGCAACGTCAACCGTCTGCGGGCGCTCATCGAGGACCTGCTGACCCTCTCACGCATCGAGTCGAATGCGTTCAGCTCCAAGAAGGAACCGGTTGACCTGTGCCATCTGGTGGCGTCGGCGGCCGACGCCGTCCGTCCGGCGGCGGCAGCCGCCTCCGTCGGCCTGGAGACGCACTGTCCCTCCCGCCCCCTGCTACTGACGGCGGACGGCGACCAGCTCGACCGGGTCCTGATGAACCTGCTGTCCAACGCCGTGAAGTTCACCCCCGAGGGCGGAAAGATCACCGTGCGCGCCGAGGCCCGGGAGGGCGAGGCGGTCCTGAGCGTCAGCGACACGGGCATCGGCATTCCCGTGGCCGAGCAGGAGAAGCTCTTCCAGCGGTTCTTCCGTGCGTCGAACGCCACCGACGCGGCGATTCCGGGCACTGGCCTCGGGCTGACCATCGTCCGCACCATCGTGGCGAACCACGGCGGTGAGATGTCTGTGCACTCCGAGGAGGGGCGCGGCACCACCTTCACCGCCCGGCTGCCCGTCGTCGCCCCGAAAGGGACGGCTGCCTCGTCCTGAGCAGCCGCCCTTCCGGGTGCGGGCGGATCAGACGGTGTCTTCGAAGGTCACCCCCCGGGCCCGGTAGTCGGCGACGACGGCGAGCACCTCGGCCGGGGTGAGCACCTGGTCCTGGGCGAAGAACACGTAGTCGACCTTCTCCTCGTAGGCGCGTGTCTTGCGGCTGTTGATCCCCGTCAGGTTGATCAGCCAGTGGTTGAACCGGATGCTCATCGTCGACTCGGGCAGGTACGGATCGCTGTGCGTGGCGAAGTGCCGACCGTCGATGTAGTAGGTGACGGCAGTGCTGTCGACCGTGATGACCAGGTCGTGCCAGCCGGCGAAGCTCGCGCGCTCCTGGGTGGTGACGTGCTCCTCCTGAGGCGGGTCCTCCGAGTACGTTTCCCAGGAACTGGCGAGCAGCGCGCTGCCGGGGATGCCCCATCCGCCGTTGGGCAGGTACTCGAAGTCGAGTTCACTGTAGGACGGGTCCATCGGGTAGTTCAGCGGCGAGATGGCGAAGAACGTCTGCACCATGCGGTCGCCGTCCGGTCCGTAGATCGGCACGTCGCTGAAACGGACCCGCGCGGCATAGGTGCCGTACAGGAACTTGCGCTGCTGGTAGATCTCGGTGTGCTCGGTACCGGCAGCCGTGCCGTTGGTGCCGGAACGCATCGTCATGAGCGAATTGCCGGACTCGGTGGCGAAGGAGAAGTTCTGCGGCTTCCACGTGGCGCCGGGCACACCCGGTCCGCCCTGACCGGACCGCAGTGTCCAGCCGTGCTGCGTGAGCAACGGATCCGTGTAACCGGTGTAGTTGAAGTCGTCGAACAGCGCCGGGCCGACGTCAGGCTGGGCGGCCGCTCGTGGGGCCGGGAGGAGGACGAGGGCCGCGCACAGCAGCCCGAAGGCGACGAGGCCGGCAGCGCACCTCATTCGCGGAAGCGGAACGAGTCTGAGCATGAGTCATGTGCCTTTCCTGGGAAGCCAGAAGGCGTCCGATGCCCGACCTGGCGGACCACGGTCAGTGAAGCATCGTCAGAAGATCGGGTTGGGTGGCTTTTCGCCCGTTCACCCGAACGGCCCAAGGTGGTCAGGGTGGTGGGTCCCAGGAGCCACGGCGGCCGGGACTTCGCCCGGGACCGGCCGACCGCCGTGACGCCGGCCAGGCCGTTGCCGGTCGACGACCGGCGGTCGCGGGCATGGCCGGAACACCCGGGCCCGATCCGCCAAAAATCGAAACTCCCTGCCCGGCAGTAACCGCTTGCGCATAGAGTGCTGCCGGGACCGGGCTTTCTGAACGCGTTCAAAGGAACGCGTGGGGCCCAGCGGGGAGGGGTCGCCCAAATGGGCAAGGGGGTCAAAGCCGCTGTCATAGGCGGGGTGTTCGCGGTGATGGTGGGCGGTGCCGGGTACGGCACCTACAACCTCATCAGCGCGCTGAGCGGCGACGGCGGCACCGGCGGGGTGGCCGCGGAGAAGAGAACGGGGCCGCCCGGCAAGGACGAGGTCAAGGAGACCACGGCCAAGTTCTTCGCTGCCTGGCAGAAGGGCGCGGCCGCGACGGCGGCGTCGTACACGAACAACGACACGGCCGCCGAGCGGCTGCTCACCGCCTTCGGCGACGACGCGCACATCACCGACGTGAAGATCACGCCCGGTGCGGCGCAGGGCACGACCGTGCCGTACGCGGTGAAGGCGAAGGTGGCCTACGACGGGAAGTCCAAGCCGCTGAGCTATCGGAGCAAGCTGACGGTCGTGCGCGGGCTGACCACCGGGCGGGCGCTCGTGGACTGGCAGCCGTCCGTCGTGCACCCCGCGTTGAGGAAGGACGACACCCTCGTCACCGAGCAGTCGGCCACCCCGCCCATCGAGGCCGTGGGCCGCGACGGCTCCGTGCTGACGAAGGACACGTTCCCCTCCCTCGGCCCGGTCCTGGACGCCCTGCGCGACAAGTACGGCGAGAAGGCCGGTGGCACCCCCGGCATCGAGCTGGTCGTCCGGCACGACGGCGACGGCGCTCCCGACACCCCGCTGCTCACCCTCGCCGAGGGCGAGCCGGGCAAGCTCACCACCACGATCAGCCCGAGCGCGCAGGCGGCGGCCGAGAAGGCGGTCAAGCGGTTCGCCCAGTCGTCGGTGGTGGCCGTCAAGCCGAGTACCGGGGAGGTGCTGGCCGTGGCCAACAACCGCACGGACGGCTTCAACGCGGCCTTCGAGGGCCAGGCGGCGCCCGGCTCCACCATGAAGATCATCACCGCGGCGATGCTCATCGACAACGGCGTGACCTCGATGAACGGTCCGGCGCCGTGCCCCGACACCGCCGTGTGGCAGAGCCAGACGTTCAAGAACCTCACGAACATGAAGCCCGACGAGAACGCCACACTCGCCAGCAGCTTCATGCGGTCCTGCAACACCGCCTTCATCAAGCTCATCGACGAGAAGCCGCTCACCGACGCCTCGCTGACCCAGGAGGCCGAGGAGCGCTTCGGGCTGGGGCGGGACGACTGGAAGACCGGCGTCGTCTCCTTCGACGGCCGGGTCCCCGCGGTCGAGGGACCGGACCGGGCGGCGGGCGCCATCGGGCAGGGCCAGGTCCAGATGAGCCCGCTGAACATGGCCTCGGTGACCGCGACCGCGATCACCGGCGCCTTCCGCCAGCCCTATCTGGTCTCGCCGGAGCTGGACGGCCGCGAGCCGGCCCGGGCCCGCGGCCTGCGGGCGAGCACCGCCGCCCAGCTCAAGCAGATGATGCGGCTCACCGCCACGCAGGGCACGGCCAGGCAGGCCATGGCCGGACTCGGCGGCGACATCGGTGCCAAGACCGGTTCGGCCGAGGTGGACGGCAACGCCAAGTCCAACAGCTGGTTCACCGGCTTCCGGAACGACATCGCGGCGGCGGCCATGACCGAGCAGGGCGGGCACGGCGGGGACGCGGCCGGGCCGATTGTCGCAGCCGTGCTACGAACGGGTGGCTGATCTCACCTGCGCGGGACGGGACTCTAGGGTGGTGGCCGTCGTTGGGACATCCGAGGGCAACGGTGACCCTGGGGATTCGCGGAGGAACGAACAGCAGTGGGCAACAGAAGGCGCGTCGCCGAGCGACGGAAGACCAGACCCGCCGTGATCGGCGGGATGATCGCCGTGGTCGTCGGCGGCGCCGGGTTGGGCGCCTACGCGCTGTTCGGCAGCGGGGCCGCCGCCGACGACGGCACCCGGGCCTCGGACCAGAAGCCCGAGGTGAAGACCGGCCCGCTGTCGTCCGCCGAGGTCACCACCACCGCCCGCGCCTTCCTCACCGCCTGGCAGTCCGGCAAGATCCCCCAGGCCGCCGCCACCACCGACGACCCCTCCGCGGCCCGGCCACTGCTCACCGGCTACACCGAGGAAGCCCGCATCAAGGGCGTCACCCTCACCCCGGGCAAGCGTGTCGGTGCCAAGGTGCCGTTCACCGTCAAGGCCACGGTGGCGTACAAGGGCACCGAGAAGCCGCTGGCGTACGACAGCACGCTGACCGTCGTGCGCCGCACCAGCGACGGGAAGCCCCTGGTCGACTGGCACTCCGCGGTCGTCCACCCGGACCTGAGGGACGGCGACGAGCTGGTCACCGGCGCGGCGGGCACGCCCCCGGTCAAGGCCCTCGACCGGGACGGCGGCGAACTGACCACGAAGAAGTACGCCTCGATCGGCCCGGTCCTGGACGGACTGCGCGAGAAGTACGGCAAGGAGGCAGGCGGCAAGGCCGGTATCGAACTGCGCGTGGTGCGCGGGAAGGCCGCCAAGGCGCAGGACCTCTCGGACAAGACCCTGCTGGAGCTGAGCGAGGGCACACCGGGCACGGTGAAGACCACGCTGGACCCGGCGCTCCAGGCCGCCGCCGAGCGACAGGTCGCGAAGAAGGCCCGGTCGTCGGTGGCCGTGGTGCGGGTGTCGACCGGCGAGATCCTGGCCGCCGCCAACGCCTCCCGCGGCTTCGGCACCGCCTTCCAGGGCTCCCTGGCCCCCGGCTCCACGATGAAGGTCATCACCTCCTCGCTGCTGCTCGAGAAGGGCCTGGCCTCGGCGGACAAGAAGCACCCGTGCCCGAAGTACTTCACGTACGGCCACTGGAAGTTCCAGAACGACGACAAGTTCGAGATCAAGAACGGCACCTTCAAGGCGAGCTTCGCCCGCTCCTGCAACACCGCCTTCATCAGCCAGGCCCCGAAGCTGAAGAACGACGACCTGACCAAGCAGGCCCAGCAGGTCTTCGGTCTGGGGCTGAACAACTGGGCGATCGGGGTGCCGTCCTTCGACGGCGCGGTGCCGGTGCAGTCGGCGGCCCAGATGGGGGCCTCGCTGATCGGGCAGGGCGGGGTCCGCATGAACCCGCTGAACATGGCGTCGGTGTCGGCGACGGTCAAGGCCGGCACGTTCCGCCAGCCCTACCTGGTCTCCCCGGACGTGGACGGACGCGAGCTGGCGAAGGCCTCGCGTGCGATGTCCGCGGACACCCTGTCCCAGCTGCGTGAGCTGATGTCGTACACGGCCGCGTACGGCACGGCCGCGGAGGCGATGGCCGGGGTCGGCGGTGACGTCGGCGCGAAGACCGGGACGGCCGAGGTCGACGGGCAGAAGAAGCCGAACGGGTGGTTCACGGCCTACCGGGACGATCTGGCCGCCGCGGGCGTGGTCCAGCAGGGCGGGCACGGCGGCTCGACGGCCGGCCCGATCGTGGCAGCGCTGCTGAAGGCCGGCGGCTGAGCCCCGAGGTCGGCCCCGCCGAAGGCGGACGACCGCGCCAGAGTCGGACCTGCTGAAGGCGAGCGACTGAGCCCCCAGGTTCGGTACCGCCGAAGGCGAGCCGCTGAATACCGAGGTCGGCCCCGCCGAAGGCGGACGACTGAGCCCCGCTCGGACCTGCTGAAGGCGAGCCGCTGAAACCCCCGGGTCGGGCCTGCTGAAGGCGAGCCGCTGAACCCCGGGGTCGGCCCCCTGCCGAAGGCGGACGGGCTGAACCCCGGGGTCGGCCCCCTGCCGAAGGCGGACGACCGCGCCCGGCTCGGACCTGCTGAAGGCGAGCCGCTGCAACCCCCAGGTCGGGCCTGCTGAAGGCGGGCGACCGGGCCGGAGTCGGCCCCTGCTGAAAGAAGCGGGCCGCTGAGCCCCCGGGGTCAGTGCGTCACGGGTTCCGCTGCGGCCACGTACGTCCGCCGCAGGAACCGCAGCAGCGTCTGCCGCTCGAACTGCACCACCGAGACGCCCTGCGCCGAGTGGAACTCCACCACGACCTGCACCCGGCCGCAGGGCCACACCCGTACCTCGCCGCTGCCCGCCGGGGCCCGC
The DNA here is from genome assembly GCF_040303285.1 of Streptomyces sp. NPDC096046. NCBI lineage: Bacteria > Bacillati > Actinomycetota > Actinomycetes > Kitasatosporales > Streptomycetaceae > Streptomyces > Streptomyces sp. NPDC096046. The sequence goes on from NZ_JBEOSZ010000076.1 coordinate 17,647, forward strand.
AGGCCCTCCTCCAGGAGTTCGCGTCGGAAGGTCCATACGCCGCCCCCGGCGCCGGGCAGCCCCATGCGCACCGACCGGGGATCGTGGTCGGGGTCGTACCGCAGGGTGACCGGAACCGCCTCCAGCTCGTCGGCGAGCGGGACGGCCGCGTCCGAGACGATATGAGCTCGCGCGTACTGCTCGACTACGGACATCGGACGGCCCCTTCACCGTGCGCGTTCCGAGTGGAAACTCTGCGTCCACTCCCCCTCCAATGTCGCATATTTTCCTGATTGCGCCCGTCGGGGTGCATATATCACGGGTGAGATAAAACGAGCGTCACGCTCTTGCAAACCGTTCGCATCAAGCCACATCATCGAACGGTGCATGTACCTGACGGATTCATCAACGCGCCCACGTCCGCCGCCACCGGTGTGATCGCCGCAGGCGCCGTCGCCGTGAGCCTGCGCGGCGCACGCCGCGAACTCGACGAGCGCACCGCGCCGCTGGCCGGGCTGGTCGCGGCCTTCATCTTCGCCGTGCAGATGCTGAACTTCCCCGTCGCGGCGGGGACCAGCGGCCATCTGCTCGGCGGTGCGCTGGCGGCGATACTCGTCGGCCCCTACACCGGGGTGCTGTGCGTCTCCGTCGTCCTGCTGATGCAGGGCATCCTCTTCGCGGACGGCGGCCTGACCGCGCTCGGCGTGAACATCACCAACATGGCGATCGTCACGACGGTCGTCGCCTATGCCCTCTTCCGCGGCCTGGTCAAGGTGCTGCCCCGCACCCGCCGGTCGGTGTCCGCGGCCTCCTTCGTGGCCGCCCTGGTCTCCGTCCCGGCCGCCGCGCTGGCCTTCACGCTGATGTACGCGATCGGCGGCACCACCGACGTGTCGATCGGCAAGGTCGCCACCGCCATGATCGGCGTGCACGTCCTGATCGGCATCGGCGAGGCCGCGATCACCGCCCTGACCGTCGGCGCGGTCATCGCCGTACGCCCGGACCTGGTGTACGGAGCGCGCGGGCTGACGCAGAAGCTCAAGCTGCGGGTGAACGGCGAACTGGTCGACGCGCCCCAGGCCGAGCCGGCGCCCGCCCCGGTGGCCGCCCGGACCTCGCACCGCAAGGTGTGGGCCGCCGGTCTGGTCGCCTCCCTCGTGCTGGCCGGGTTCGTCAGCTTCTACGCCTCCGCGAGCCCCGACGGGCTGGAGAAGGTCGCCGCCGACCACGGCATCGACAAGAAGGCCGAGGAGCACGCCGTCGCCGACTCCCCGCTCGCCGATTACGGCGTCAAGGACGTCGACGACGCCCGCCTGTCCGGGGGGCTCGCGGGCGTGATCGGCGTGGGCGTCACGGTCGTGGCGGGCACCTGCGTGTTCTGGGCCGTGCGCCGCCGCCGTACGGACGACACCTCCCCGTCGGACACGACGAGCGTGACGAGCGTCTGACGTGGGAGCCGGACACGCGCACAAGCTGTACCGGCACGGGCACTCGCCCGTGCACGGCCTGCCGCCGCACACCAAGCTCGCGGCCGTGTTCGCCTTCGTCGTGGTCGTGGTGTCGACGCCGCGCGAGGCGATGTGGGCGTTCGGTCTGTACGCCGTGCTGCTCGGGGCCGTCGCGTACGTCGCGCGCGTGCCCGCGCTGTTCCTGCTCAGGCGGCTGCTGATCGAGGTGCCGTTCGTCGCGTTCGCGGTGCTCATGCCGTTCGTGGCGGAGGGCGAACGGGTCGACGTCCTCGGTCTGTCCCTGAGCGTGAACGGCCTGTGGGGCGCCTGGAACGTGCTGGCCAAGGGCACCCTGGGCGTCGCGGCCTCGGTGCTGCTGGCCGCCACCACCGAGCTCCGCGAACTGCTGCTGGGCCTGCAGCGCCTCAAACTCCCGCCGCTGCTCGTGCAGATCGCGTCCTTCATGATCCGCTACGGCGACGTCATCACCGACGAGATGCGGCGCATGCGGATCGCCCGGGAGTCCCGCGGCTTCGAGGCGAAGGGCGTCAAGCACTGGGGCGTGCTCGCCAAGTCGGCCGGCGCGTTGTTCATCCGCTCCTACGAGCGCGGCGAGCGGGTGCACCTGGCCATGATCAGCCGCGGATACGCCGGCTCCATGCCCGTCATCGACGAGGTGACCGCGTCCCGGGCGCAGTGGTCGTACGCCCTCGCCCTCCCCTGCGCCGCGCTGCTCGTCTGTCTGCTGGGATGGACCCTGTGACTGCTTCTCTCGAGGTCTCGGGCCTCGCTTTCGCCTACCCCGACGGGCACCAGGCCCTCTTCGGCGTCGACTTCTCCGTCGCGCGCGGTGAGCGGGTCGCGCTGCTCGGGCCGAACGGCGCCGGCAAGACGACCCTCGTGCTGCACCTCAACGGCATCCTGACCGGAGGCGCCGGCACGGTGAAGGTCGCCGGGCTGCCCGTGGACAAGCGGAACATGGCCGAGGTCCGGCGCCGGGTCGGCATCGTCTTCCAGGACCCGGACGACCAGCTGTTCATGCCGACGGTGCGGGAGGACGTGGCGTTCGGGCCCGCGGCGGCCGGGCTGAAGGGGCCGGAGCTGGAGGAGCGGGTACAGCGGGCGCTGGAGCGGGTCGGCATGGCGGAGTTCAAGGACCGGCCCCCGCACCACCTCTCCTTCGGGCAGCGCCGCCGGGTGGCCGTCGCGACCGTGCTGGCGATGGAGCCGGAGATCCTCGTGCTGGACGAGCCGTCCTCCAACCTCGACCCGGCCTCGCGCCGCGAACTGGCGGACATCCTGCGCTCCCTGGACGTGACCGTGCTGATGGTCACGCACGACCTGCCCTACGCCCTGGAGCTGTGCCCGCGCTCCCTGGTCCTCAGCGACGGGGTGATCGCGGCCGACGGGCCGACCGGCGAACTGCTCTCGGACGAGAAGCTGATGCGGGCCCACCGTCTGGAGCTGCCGTTCGGTTTCGATCCGCGTTCCGTCCCGGCGGCTGCGGCCCGTCCGTGACAATGGCCGCGTGACGAACGAGGAGAGCGACGGATCACCGCTGCTGGACGACCAGCTGTGCTTCGCGCTGTACGCCGCGCAGCGCGCGGTGACGGCGGCGTACCGCCCGCTCCTCGACGAGCTGGGCCTCACCTATCCCCAGTACCTGGTGCTACTGGTCCTCTGGGAGCGCGGTGAGACGACGGTGAAGGAGTTGGCCGCGGCCCTGCGCCTCGACTACGGCACGGTCTCGCCGCTGCTGAAGCGGTTGGAGGCGGCCGGCCTGGTCCGGCGTGCGCGGTCGGCGCGGGACGAGCGGTCGGTGCTCGTGGCCGCGACCGGGCGCGGGGAGGAACTCCGGGAGCGGGCCGGGCGGGTGCCCGGCGCGCTGATCGCGGCGACAGGGCTCGACGGGACGGAGGCCGGGCGGCTGCGTGCGGAGCTGTGGCGGCTGGCGGAGCGGGCGGAGTCGGCGGCGGACCGGGCGAAGCCGACAGCGGACCGGGCGAAGCCGACAGCGGACCGGGCGAAGCCGACAGCGGACCGGGCGAAGCCGGCGGCGGACCGGGCGAAGCCGGCGGTGGACCGGGCGAAGCCGGCGGTGGACCGGGCGAAGCCGGCGGTGGAGCGGGCGGAGTCGGCGGCGGACCGGGCGAAGCCGACGGCGGACCGGGCGAAGCCGACAGCGGAGCGGGCGAAGCCGACAGCGGAGCGGGCGAAGCCGGCGGCGGACCGGGCGAAGCCGGCGGCGGACCGGGCGGAGTCGGCGGCGGACCGGGCGGAGTCGGCGGCGGACCGGGTCCGCTGAGGGTTACCCGCGGTTGCTCACCCCCTGGGCATGACAGGAGAGTTACCGGTCAGTACCTTGTGCACGATGTGTTTGTGCGCACCTGGTTCCGGTGGAGGACAGCATGACTGACGGCCCCGCCGTCGACACCCGCCCGACGAAGATCATGTTCGTGGCGGAGGCCACCGCCCACGGAGGCCGCGAAGGCTACGTCACCAGCCAGGACGGACAGCTCGACCTCAAGGTCGCCATGCCTCCGCAGCTCGGCGGCGACGGCAACGGCACCAACCCCGAACAGCTCTTCGCGGCCGGCTACAGCTCCTGCTTCCACAACGCCCTGATCCTCGTCGGCAATCGCGAGGGCTACGACCTGACCGGCTCCACGGTCTCCGCGAAGGTCGGCATCGGCCCCAACCAGCAGCATGGCTACGGCCTCGCGGTCGCCCTCAGTGTCTCCCTGCCGGTCGTCGACGCCGACCTCGCGACCAGGCTGGTGGACGCGGCCCACGAGGTCTGCCCGTACTCGAACGCGACCCGCGGGAACATCGACGTGACCATCCTGCTTGGCTAGGGGGCTTCTGATGGATCTACGTGGAAGAAGGAGCGGCGTTCGGTGCGTGCGATCGGCGTGCGCCGTGAACGGTCATGTGGCGGAGCCAC
>NZ_JBEOSZ010000077.1:0-21218 GCF_040303285.1 Streptomyces sp. NPDC096046
CGTGCTCTCGGCGTGCCGGGTGCAAGCCCTCGTACTGGGTGTACTTGGGCTTGCGCCCGGTGCGGCGAGAGTGCGTGCCGGGCGTCGCGACGGGGAGAACGTTGCCTGCTGCGGCACTAGCGCTGTTCACCGCCCAGGCGCTGATCCACCCCCTGGCCGAGCACGGCGGTCGGACGGTCAGCGGCCAGAGCGGCGGGGCATCCTCGCGGTGCTGGTCTTCGGAGCGGGAACGGGTTATGTCCGGCGCGCCAGGACGGCGGCGCGCCGGAGGGGGCAGCGGTGAGAGCGGGCGTCAGCCGGTCCGGCGAACAAGCGCCAGGTACATCGCGTCGGTCCCGTGCAGATGCGGCCACAACTGCACGTCCGGGCCGTCACCCAGGTCCGGTACGCCGGGCAGCAGCGGCCGGGCGTCGACGAGGTCCGTGTCCGGGTGCTGCTTGAGCACGTCGGCGACGACGGCCCGGGTCTCGGCGAGGTGCGGCGAGCAGGTCGCGTAACCCACGACACCGCCGACCCGCACCGACTCCAGGGCGGTGCGCAGCAGCCCGCGCTGCAGCGGCGCGAAGCCCTCCAGATCCTCCGGACGGCGCCGCCAGCGCGCCTCGGGACGGCGGCGCAGGGCGCCGAGGCCGGTGCACGGCACGTCGACCAGCACCCGGTCGAAGCTGCCGGGCCGCCACGCCGGACGCGTCCCGTCCGCGGCGATCACCTGATACGGACCGGGGTTGCCGTCCAGCGCCTTCGCCACGAGGCCGGCCCGATGGGTCTGCTTCTCGGAGGCGACGAGCAGGGCACCCCGCTCGGCGGCCAGCGCGCCGAGCAGCGCCGCCTTGCCACCGGGCCCCGCGCACCCGTCCAGCCAGCGCCGGTCGGGCCCGTCCAGGGGCGCGTTGGCAAGGGCGATCGCCACGAGCTGGCTGCCCTCGTCCTGCACACCGGCCCGTCCGTCCCGCACGGCCGCGATGGCCCCCGGCTCCCCGCCCTCGGTCAGCCGTACCGCGTACGGCGACCAGTGCCCCCGCACCGCGGCGTCCTCGTCGAGCAGTTCCTCGGTGGTGGCCCGCCCGGGCCGCGCCACCAAGGTCACCTCGGGCCGCTCGTTGTCGGCGCGCAGTAGCTCCTCGACGCCGGTCCTGCCGCCGCCCAGGGAGTCCCACAGCGCGGACACGACCCACCTGGGGTGCGAGTGGACGACGGCGAGATGGTCCTCGGGGTCCTCGTCGTAAGGGGGCGCGACCTTCTCCAGCCACCCCTCCAGATCGTGCTGCGCGACCTTCCGCAGCACGGCGTTGACGAACTTGGCCCGTCCGTCGCCGAGCACGACCCGCGCGAGTTCGACGGTCGCGGACACGGCCGCGTGCGTCGGGATCCGGGTGCCGAGCAGCTGGTGCGCGCCGAGGCTGAGCACGTCCAGCACCGGCGGGTCGACCTCTCTGAGCGGCCGGTCCACGCAGGTCCCCAGGACCGCGTCGTACGTCCCCTGCCACCGCAGCGTCCCGTACACCAGCTCGGTGGCGAGCGCCGCGTCCCGGGCGTCGAACGACTCGGGGCCCTCCTTCTCGCGCGCCTTGCGCAGCAGGGGCGGGAGTACGAGGTTGGCGTAGGCGTCCCGCTCGTCCACGGCCCTGAGCGCCTCGAAGGCGAGGATGCGGACGGGGTCCTTCTTGGGGCGGCGGTAGGGCTTGCCTGGCGTGCGGGCTCGACGGGGCTGTTCGCTCACGAAAAAGGTGCTCCGGGTGTGAGAAGAAGTGCGCCGTCCAGCCTACGCCGCCGGGAGCAGCGGGGAACCGGCGGCGGGGCATCGCACCGCCGCGCGGCCCTGCCGGGGCGGATGTCAGCCGCCGAGCCGCTCGCCCTCGCCGATCCGCACCCCGCGCGCCCAGTCCGCCGCCCGCATCGGCTTCTTGCCCTGCGCCTGCACCCACAGCAGCTCGACGCCGTAGGAGCCGGTGCCGACGTACACGTTGTTCTTCCCGGCGGTGATCTGCCCCGGGGCGAGGTCCGTCCGGTCGGGCACGGGGGTGGCCTGGATGAGCTTGAGCCGCTCGCCGCGGAACGTGGTCCAGGCGCCGGGAGCCGGGGTGCAGCCGCGCACCATCCGGTCCACGCGCAGCGCGGGCGCGCTCCAGTCGAGGTGCGCGTCCTCGACGTTGACCTTCGGGGCGAGGCTGATCCCGTCGGCCGGCTGCGGTACGGCCTTCAGCGTGCCGTCCTCGATGCCGTCCATGGTCGCCGCGAGCAGTCCGGCACCGGCGAACGCCAGCCGGGTCAGCAGATCCCCGCTGGTGTCGGTGGGCCGGATCTCCTCGGTCACCGTGCCGTACACCGGCCCGGAGTCGAGCCCTTCCTCGATCAGGAAGGTCGACGCCCCGGTGATCTCGTCGCCGGCCATGATGGCGTGCTGCACGGGCGCGGCTCCACGCCAGGCCGGCAGCAGGGAGAAGTGCAGGTTGACCCAGCCGTGCACGGGCACGTCGAGGGCGACCCGGGGCAGCAGCGCTCCGTAGGCGACGACGGGGCAGCAGTCCGGCCCGATCTCCCGCAGCCGCTCCAGGAACTCGGGGTCCTTCGGCTTCGCGGGCTTCAGCACCTCGATCCCGGCCTCCTCCGCCCGCTCGGCGACGGGGGACGCGACGAGCCTGCGTCCGCGTCCGGCCGGCGCGTCGGGCCGCGTGACGACGGCGGCCACCTCGTGCCGCCCGGAGGCGAGCAGAGCGTCCAGAGCGGGAACGGCGACCTCGGGTGTACCGGCGAAGACGAGCTTCATGGGGTGGTGGGGGCCTCTCGGGCGGGGGTCGATGACGGGCAGCACACAAGTCTATGAGCCGTGGGACGCAACGCCGCCGACGGCGCTCGGCCCCTGCTGGGAGGGCCGGGCCGCTCGGTCGCACGGTCGCGGGCGGTGCGCGGGTGGACGACCCCGCCGAGGGCCGAAGCCGAGGCGCGCACCCCGCGCAAACGGGCGCACGCATATGCCCCCGCGCCCCCACACCGTGACCCGCGGAGCGAATCCGCGTTGGTCAAGACAGAGTTGACCACAACGGGCCGCGATCGCGGCCCAATTCCTTTCAACGCCGGTTCGAGAGGCTTGTTCATGGCCGACCACGCAACCCACGACGCCCAGGCTCGGGCCAGCCTGCACTTGCTGGTGCGGGACATCGAGCGGGTCCGCCGGCAGGTGGACGCGCTGCGCACACTCACCGCCCAGTTGGGCAACGTCTACCGCCCGCGCCGCTCCGGTCCCTCCACGGGCTTCGTCGTCTACGGACGTGCCCCCGCCCCGACGGTACGTCTCGCCCAGGAGCTGCGCGACAGCGTCGAGACCCTGGTCACGGCGGCCGTGGACTTCGATCGCTCACTCGGCTTCTCGTGGGACGCGGTGGGCTCCGCGCTCGGAGTCACCAAGCAGGCGGTCCACCGCCGTTACGGCGCCCGCCGGGCCACGGCCCAGGCGGCGCCCGAGCCGGAGCGCACCCCGGAGCCGTCGGGCAGCCGCTCGGTCAATGTGACCGCCGGCCTGCCCACGGTCCCGACCGTCCCGGCGGCCCGCTCCATGCCCACGCAACCCACGGCCGGCAGTCCCGCGCTGCGCGAAGAGGTGAGGCCGACGGCCTTTCCCGGCCCGCGCAACGGCTGACCCACCCCCTGCCCTGCCCTGCCCTCCCGGAACGCCTCCGGGAGGGCAGTCGCGTATGCGGCCGCCCACCCGGACATCCCCCACCCCCGGCCTCGGCTCACCCGATGTCGGCCGGATCGACCCGTACCCAGACGCCCGACCCGGTCCCGGCGCCACCACCGCTCCCCCGAGCCATCCGCGCGGCCTGCGCCGCCTTGAGCGCGGCGGCCAGCGCTGCCCCCCTCCCCGGCGGCACCCGCAGCAGCGCCCGCTCCCACTGCTCCCCGGGCGGGGGCGCGCCCGCCCGCCGCGGCCGCCCCGCGCCGGGAACGGGCAGCGGCACCGGACCCAGCACCTCCGCCTCGGGCGGCAGCTCGGCCGTACGGAGGAAGTCGGCCACCGCCTGAGGCGGGCCCGACACCGCGGCCATCCGCGACACCGGCGGAAATCCCAGCTCGGCCCGCTCGGCGAGTTCCCGCACCGCGTGACCGACGGGGTCCCAGCGCACCAGCGCCTGCACGGGCCGCAGCGTCGGCTCGGCCACGACCACCACCGTGCCACCGGCCGACTGCGGCCGGACCAGGGACGCCGCCGCGATCCACCGACGCAGCGCGTCCTCCCCGGCCCGCAGGTCGGGCCGCCCGAGCATGGCCCAGCCGTCCAGCAGCAGTGCCGCCGCGTACCCGCCCTCGGCGACGGGCTCGGCCCCCGGCGTGCTCACGACCAGCGCCGGCGCGCCCGGGACGGTGTCGAGCACGTGCTCCCGCCCCGAGGTGCGTACCGGCACGGCGGGGAAGGCCCGCCCGAGCTCCTCGGCGGTCCGCCGCGCCCCGACGACCGAGGCCCGCAGCCGGAAGGAACCGCACTCCGGGCAGTGCCAGCCGCTCTCGCCGCGTCCGCACCACCCGCAGTCCAGGGCACCGCCGTCCGGCGCCTCCAACGGCCCGGAGCAGTGCCCGCAGCGCGCGGGCGCCCGGCAGTCGGCACACGCCATGCGCGGCACATACCCCCGGCGAGGCACCTGCACCAGCACCGGGCCGCGCCGAAGGCCGTCCCTGACGGCCTGCCACGCGAGGGAGGGCAGCCGGGCGGCCCGGGCGGCCTCGTCCCGGGCGAGGTCCTGGTCCCCGACGGTCCGGATGAGCGGCGCGGTCCCGCGCACCTGGTCCCGGCCGGCGACGACCGGGCGTGCCCAGCCGCTCTCGACGAGTTGCGCGGCCTCCACCGTGCAGCTCCAGCTGCCCAGCAGGAAGCCGCACCCGTCCTGGGCGGCCCGCAGCAGGAGCACCTCGCGGGCGTGCGGCTGCGGGGCGTGCTGCTCGCTGTGGCTGTCGTCGCCGTCGTCCCACAGAGCGACCAGGCCGAGGTCCTGGACCGGCGCGAACATCGCGGCCCGGGTCCCGATCACGGCCCGGACGGAACCGCGCCGCACCGCGAGCCACTGCGCGTAGCGCTTCTCGGGTCCGGCGTCGGCGGTGAGTACCGCGTGCCTCCCCTCCCCCAGCAGGGAGGTCAGGGCGGCGTCGACCCGCGCGACGGCCCGCCCGTCGGGCAGGACGGCGAGCGCGCCGCGCCCGGAGGCCAGCGTCGCGGCGACGGCCCGCGCCAGCTCCTCGCTCCACTCCGGCCCGGGCAGCGCGTTCCACACGGCCCGGGGTGCTCCGCCGGAGGCCAGCGACTCCAGGAAGGCCGCTCCCCGCTCGTAGCGCGGCCAGGAGCCCGGCTCGGGCACCGGGGGCGGTGGCAGCGGGTCGGGTGAGGGCCGCTGCTCGGCTCGTGCGTTGCGCGGCGGTACGGCGAGTTGCAGGACGTCGGCGAGGCTGCCCGCGTACCGGTCGGCGACCGCCCGGGCCAGCCCCAGCAACTCCTCGCTCAGCACCGGCTCGGGCGACACGACCTGGGCGAGGGCGGCCAGCGGTCCGGCGTAGTCGGACTCGGCCAGCCGCTCGACGAGGAATCCGTCGATGAGGCCACCGCCCTCGCGACGGCCTTCCCGCACTCGGTGCCGTCCGGCCCCGAACCGCACCCGCACGCGGACGCCCGGCCGGGCGTCCGCGTCCAGTTCCTCGGGCACGGCGTAGTCGAAGTACCGGTCGAGATGGAGCACGCCCTTGTCGACGAGGACGCGCGCGACGGGGAGCTCCTTGGCGAGGGCGGCCCCCCGCCAGGTGCGCGGCTTGGCCCGGGGGGTCTTGGCGTTGCGCACACTGTCCCGGATGAGCGCGAGCTGCTCGGGCGGCGCACCCTCGGCCCCGCCGCCCGCGTGTTCGTTCTCGCTGCTCACGCTTGCATTCTTACCAAACACCACTGACACGCGGCGGTGCCCGGGAGGAGAGCCCCGCCCCCGGACACGGCGAAGCCCGGCCCCCGAGGGGGCCGGGCTTCGGATGCCGGGACCTACAGACCCGCGGCTTCGCGGAGCGCGTCCACGCGGTCCGTCCGCTCCCACGTGAAGTCGGGGAGCTCGCGGCCGAAGTGGCCGTACGCGGCGGTCTGGGAGTAGATCGGGCGGAGCAGGTCGAGGTCGCGGATGATGGCGGCCGGGCGGAGGTCGAAGACCTCGTCGATCGCCTTCTCGATCCTCTCCGTCTCGATCTTGGCGGTGCCGAAGGTCTCGACGAACAGACCGACCGGCTCGGCCTTGCCGATCGCGTACGCGACCTGGACCTCGCAGCGGGTGGCGAGACCGGCGGCGACCACGTTCTTGGCGACCCAGCGCATCGCGTACGCCGCGGAGCGGTCGACCTTGGACGGGTCCTTGCCCGAGAAAGCGCCGCCGCCGTGCCGGGCCATGCCGCCGTAGGTGTCGATGATGATCTTGCGGCCGGTCAGACCGGCGTCACCCATCGGGCCGCCGATCTCGAAACGGCCGGTGGGGTTGACCAGGAGACGGTAGTTCTCCGTGTCGATCTTGATGCCCTCGTCCAGAAGCGCCTTCAGCTCCGGCTCGACGACGAACTCCTTGATGTCCGGGGCCAGCAGCGAGTCCAGGTCGATGTCCGAGGCGTGCTGCGAGGAGACGACGACGGTGTCCAGACGGACCGCCTTGTCGCCGTCGTACTCGATGGTGACCTGCGTCTTGCCGTCCGGGCGCAGGTAGGGGATCGTACCGTTCTTGCGCACGTCGGACAGGCGCTTCGACAGGCGGTGGGCCAGGAAGATCGGCAGCGGCATCAGCGTCGGCGTCTCGTCCGTCGCATAGCCGAACATCAGGCCCTGGTCGCCCGCGCCCTGCTTGTCGAGCTCGTCGTCGTCGCCCTCGACACGCGTCTCGTACGCCGTGTCCACACCCTGGGCGATGTCCGGGGACTGCGCGCCGATCGACACCGACACACCGCAGGAGGCGCCGTCGAAGCCCTTCTTGCTGGAGTCGTAGCCGATTTCGAGGATCTTGCTCCGGACCAGCGTCGCGATGTCCGCGTACGTCTTGGTCGTGACCTCGCCGGCCACGTGCACCAGGCCGGTCGTGATCAGGGTCTCGACGGCGACCCGGGAGGACGGGTCCTCGCGCAGAAGCGCGTCGAGAATGGTGTCGCTGATCTGGTCAGCGATCTTGTCGGGGTGACCCTCGGTCACGGACTCCGAGGTGAACAGGCGACGGGACACAACGCTCCCTGGGGTTGCAGCGGCTGCTGGCTGATCAATGGCGGACGGCGGGGGCTGCACCCGGCGCCGTCCGTGGAACAGTTTACGGGTCACACTTCGGCCACGGGCCCCCTGTCTCGCCACTCGGGAGTGCTGTGACCTGCGGCACGGGCATTCTGCCCAATGCCGAGCGGCGTTGGCCAGAGGCGCCACGCCCGGATCCAGCCGCTTTCGAGGGGTGCGCGGCGCCCGGATTTCAGCACAGGCGCTCGGCGACCAGGTCCCACACCGTATCGGCCAGGGCTTCCTTGGGGCCGTACGGCACCGCCGTCTCACTGCCGTCCGCGCCGAGCACGACGGCCTCGTTCTCCTCGGAACCGAAGGTCTTGCGCTCCCCCACCTCGTTCACGACGAGCAGGTCGCAGCCCTTGCGCTTGAGTTTGGCGCGGCCGTTGGCGAGGACATCGTCCGTCTCCGCGGCGAAGCCGACGATCACCTGTCCGGCGCGGGCCCGTTCGGCGGAGATCTCCGCGAGGACGTCCGGATTGCGCACCAGGGTGATCGGCTCCGGCTCCCGGCCGTCCTTCTTCTTGATCTTCCCCGCCGCGTACGCCGCCGGGCGGAAGTCGGCGACCGCGGCCGCCATCACCACGGCGTCGGCCTCGGGGGCGGCCCGCAGCACCGCCTCGCGCAGCTGCACGGCGGTGCCGACCGGGACGACGTCGACGCCCGCCGGGGCGGGCAGGGTGCTGTTGGCCGCGATCAGCGTGACACGGGCGCCGCGGGCCGCGGCGGTGCGGGCGAGGGCGTAGCCCTGCTTGCCGGAGGAGCGGTTGCCGAGGAAGCGGACGGGGTCCAGGGGCTCGCGGGTGCCGCCCGCGCTGACGACGACGTGCCGGCCCTCGAGGTCGGGCTCGGCGATGCCCCGGGCCAGCACCCGGCGGCACACCTCGAAGATCTCGCCCGGGTCGGGCAGCCGGCCCTTGCCGGTGTCGACGCCCGTCAGACGGCCCACGGCCGGCTCGATGACGAGGGCACCGCGGCGGCGCAGCGTCGCCACGTTCTCCTGGGTGGCCGGGTGCTCCCACATCTCCGTGTGCATGGCGGGGGCGAAGACGACCGGGCAGCGGGCGGTGAGGAGCGTGTTGGTGAGGAGGTCGTCGGCGAGGCCGTGGGCCGCCTTGGCGAGCATGTCGGCGGTGGCGGGGGCGACGACGACGAGGTCCGCGTGCTGCCCGATGCGGACGTGCGGGACCTCGTGCACGTCGTCCCACACGTCGGTGGAGACCGGGTTGCCGGAGAGCGCGGCCCAGGTGGCTGCGCCGACGAAGTGCAGCGCGGAGGCGGTGGGCACCACCCGCACGTCGTGGCCCGACTCCGTCAGCCGCCGCAGCAGCTCACAGGCCTTGTACGCGGCGATGCCCCCGCTGACCCCCAGAACGACCTTCGGCTTGTCCACGTCTCTCCCCGGACCTCGGCAACCGGCACACCGTACGCCTCCATGACACACCACAGGCCCGGCAGTCGGCCTGCCGGGCCTGTGGACAAGTCAGCATGAAGCTGTAAATCCTATTTACTGCGCCGGGCCCTCGACGGCCTCGGACGTCAGGAGCCCCGCGTTGATCTCGCGGAGGGCGATCGAGAGCGGCTTCTCGTGGACGTGCGTGTCGACGAGAGGACCGACGTACTCGAGGAGACCCTCGCCGAGCTGCGAGTAGTACGCGTTGATCTGGCGGGCACGCTTGGCCGCGTAGATCACGAGGCTGTACTTCGAGTCGGTGGCCTCGAGGAGCTCGTCGATCGGCGGGTTGATGATGCCCTCGGGCGCGGAGATGGAAGAGGACACGCTCTACCTTCCGATGGATGGGAAAGAATCTGTCGGGTTGACCGGCCGGCCGGAACGATCGGCGATGGTCACACGACGTCCATCAAGGCTAGCAGCTCACGAGCGACGTCCTCGACGGAGGTGTTGACCAGGGTGGTGTCGAACTCCGGCTCGGCCGCGAGTTCGATCTTCGCCGCCTGCAGCCGGCGCTCGATCACCTCGGGCGGCTCGGTGCCCCGCCCGGTGAGTCTGCGCACGAGCTCCTCCCAGGAGGGAGGGGCCAGGAACACCAGCTGGGCCTCGGACATCGACTCGCGGACCAGGCGGGCGCCCTGCAGGTCGATCTCCAGGAGGACGGGCTCGCCGTTCTCCAGGCGCTCCTGCACGGCCGCACGCGGCGTGCCGTAGCGGTTGCCGGCGAACTCGGCCCACTCCAGCAGCTCCCCGTTGGCGATCAGCTTGTCCATCTCGTCGTCGGAGACGAAGAAGTAGTGGACTCCGTGCTGCTCGCCGGGGCGCGGCTTGCGGGTCGTCGCCGACACCGAGAGCCAGACTTCGGGGTGTTCCTTACGCATATGGGCGACGACCGTGCTCTTGCCGACCCCGGAGGGGCCGGAGAGCACGGTCAGCCGCGGACGTACGTCCGGGGGTACGGGGGTCGTCCCCCGGGGTGTTGCAGCCATGCAGCGATTATCCAGCAATCCCGGAGTGCCCGGGACTCGCTTCCCCGGACTGCCGGGTTCAGGAGCCGGTGCTGCCGAACTCGCGCTCCAGGGAGGCGATCTGGTTGGAACCGAGACCACGCACACGGCGGCTCTCGGAGATACCGAGTCGCTCCATGATCTGCTTGGCGCGGACCTTGCCCACGCCGGGCAGCGACTCGAGGAGGGCGGAGACCTTCATCTTGCCGATGACGTCGTTCTCCTGGCCCTGCTTGATGACCTCGTGAAGGGAGGCGCCGGAGTGCTTGAGTCGATTCTTGACCTCGGCCCGCTCCCGGCGAGCCGCGGCGGCCTTTTCGAGCGCGGCTGCGCGCTGTTCAGGGGTAAGGGGCGGAAGAGCCACGCCTACGTCACCTCGGATGTCGAACTGTCGGATACGGACCGGTGAGGAACCTAGTCGCCCCACACCTGGGGAGCCACGAGCAACACACGCTTGCCCGTCCTCTCGTCGGAGACTAGCGGGCAAGTCCGCCAGAGTCAGCGAGAACAGCGGAAAAGTCCTGGTCAGCCTTCATCTGAACGGACATTTAGGACATACTGCCCTGGATTTGAGGATGTATTCAGACTCAAGCGCGCCGCGGACGGGTCATCGGAGGTCTCCCGGCAAGGTCTGGACCGCCTCACGAGGACGTCACGGCGTGACGGATCTCCTCCGCGAAGCGGTCGGCGGCGTCACGCAGAGCGACCGCGTCGGGACCGTGGCGTAGCACTCCCCGGCTGACGTTCGGCACGACGTTGCGCACGGCCGCGCCGAAGACCTCGGGAAGGTCGGCCGGCGTGGCCCCCTGGGCGCCGATGCCGGGCGCGAGGAGCGGGCCGTTGATGTCCAGGTCGTACGTCGACAGGTCACCGAGGGTGGCGCCGACGACCGCGCCGAAGGAGCCCAGCGGTTCCTCGCCCACGTTCTCGGCGGCCAGGTGCGCGAGCATCGTCGCTCCCACGTTCCGGCCGTCGGAGCGCACCGCGTGCTGGACCTCGCCGCCCTCCGGGTTGGAGGTGAGCGCCAGTACGAACAGTCCGGCGCCGCTCTCCCGGGCGAGCGCGACGGCCGGGCCCAGCGAGCCGTAGCCGAGGTAGGGCGAGACGGTGAGCGCGTCGGAGAACAGCGGGGCGTCCTTGTGCAGGAAGGACTCGGCGTAGGCGGCCATGGTGGAGCCGATGTCACCGCGCTTGGCGTCCATCACGACCAGCGCGCCCGCCGCCCGGGCCTCGGCGACGGACTTCTCCAGGACGGCGACACCGCGCGAGCCGAAGCGCTCGAAGAACGCGCTCTGCGGCTTGAGCACGGCGACCCGGTCGGCCACCGCCTCGACGACCGTGCGGCTGAACCGCTCCAGGCCGGCCACATCGTCGTTCAGACCCCACTCGGCGAGCAGGGAGGCGTGTGGGTCGATGCCGACGCACAGCGGGCCGCGCTCGTCCATGGCCCGGCGCAGGCGGGCGCCGAAGGGTTCGAGACCACTCATGCCGTCTTCCTCACGTCGGCGCCCACCGCGTCGGCGAGCGTGGCGTAGGGGCTCGTGGCCAGGCGAGCGGCGAGCCCCTTGTGGATCGCGCGGCCCCAGAAGGGCCCCTCGTAGATGAAGGCGCTGTAGCCCTGGACCAGGGTGGCACCGGCCAGGATGCGCTGCCAGGCGTCCTCGGCGTTCTCGATGCCGCCGACGCCCACCAGGGTGATCCGGTCCCCCACGCGCGCGTAGAGGCGGCGCAGGACCTCCAGGGAGCGTTCCTTCAGGGGCGCCCCGGACAGGCCGCCGGTCTCCTTGACCAGGGAGGGGTCCGACTTCAGGCCGAGTCCCTCGCGCGCGATGGTGGTGTTGGTGGCGATGATGCCGTCCAGCCCGAGCTCCACGGCGAGGTCGGCGACGGCGTCGACGTCCTCGTCGGCGAGGTCCGGCGCGATCTTCACCAGCAGCGGGACGCGCCGTGCGGACACCGCGCGGTCCGCGGCCTCGCGAACGGCGCTCAGCAGGGGGCGCAGCGCCTCCGTCGCCTGGAGGTCGCGCAGACCGGGCGTGTTCGGGGAGGAGACGTTGACGACCAGGTAGTCGGCGTAGGGGGCCAGCCGCTCGGCGGACTTCACGTAGTCCGCGACGGCCTCCTCCTCCGGTACGGCCTTGGTCTTGCCGATGTTGACGCCCACGACCGGCTTGAAGACGGGCGTACGGGAGGCCAGGCGGGCGGCGACGCGGAGCGAGCCGTCGTTGTTGAAGCCCATCCGGTTGATCAGCGCCCGGTCCCCGACCAGGCGGAACAGCCGCTGCTTGGGGTTGCCGGGCTGCGGTTCGCCGGTGACGGTGCCGATCTCGACGTGGTCGAAGCCCAGCATGGCCATGCCGTCGATGCCGACGGCGTTCTTGTCGAAGCCCGCCGCGAGCCCGAAGGGGCCGTGCATGCGCAGGCCGAGGGCCTCGGTGCGCAGTTCCTTGTGGCGGGGCGCGAGGGCGGCTGCGAGGAAGGTGCGCAGCACGGGCACGCGGGCGGCCAGGCGGATCCAGCGGAAGGCCAGGTGATGGGCCCGCTCGGGGTCCAGCCGCTTGAAGACGAGACGGAAGAAGATCTTGTACATGGTGTCCTCACGAAGACATGGCGTCCTCACGAAGAGGGGGACACCGTTTCCGGTGTCCCCCTCGGGGCTGCTAGTCGCGGGCCGCGGTCAGGTGTTCCGCGTGTTCCTGGAGCGATCGGACGCTCACGTCGCCGCGGTTGAGGGCGTCGATGCCCTGGACCGCCGCCGCGAGGGCCTGGACCGTCGTCAGGCAGGGCACGGAGCGCGCCACGGCCGCCGTACGGATGTCGTAGCCGTCCAGACGGCCGCCCGTGCCGTACGGGGTGTTGACGATGAGGTCGACCTCGCCGTCGTGGATGAGCTGGACGATGGTCTTCTCGCCGTTCGGGCCGGTGCCCTCGGACTGCTTGCGCACGACGGTGGCGTTGATGCCGTTGCGCTTGAGGACCTCGGCCGTGCCGGAGGTGGCCAGCAGCTCGAAGCCGTGCGCGACCAGTTCGCGGGCCGGGAAGATCATCGAGCGCTTGTCGCGGTTGGCGACCGAGATGAAGGCGCGGCCCTTGGTCGGCAGCGGGCCGTAGGCGCCGGCCTGCGACTTGGCGTACGCCGTGCCGAAGACGGAGTCGATGCCCATGACCTCGCCGGTGGAGCGCATCTCCGGGCCGAGGACGGTGTCGACACCGCGGCCGTGGATGTCGCGGAAGCGCGACCACGGCATGACGGCCTCCTTGACCGAGATCGGCGCGTCGAGCGGGAGCTCACCGCCGTCGCCGTTCGCCGGGAGCAGGCCCTCGGCGCGCAGTTCGGCGATCGTGGCGCCCAGCGAGATCCGGGCGGCGGCCTTGGCCAGCGGCACCGCGGTCGCCTTCGAAGTGAAGGGCACGGTGCGCGAGGCGCGCGGGTTGGCCTCCAGGACGTAGAGGATGTCCCCCGCGAGCGCGAACTGGATGTTGATCAGGCCGCGGACCCCGACGCCCCTGGCGATGCCCTCCGTGGAGGCGCGCAGGCGCTTGATGTCGAAGCCGCCGAGCGTGATCGGGGGCAGGGCGCACGCCGAGTCGCCGGAGTGGATGCCGGCCTCCTCGATGTGCTCCATGACGCCGCCGAGGTAGAGCTCCTCGCCGTCGTAGAGGGCGTCGACGTCGATCTCGATCGCGTCGTCGAGGAACCGGTCGACCAGGACCGGCCGCGAGGGGCTGATCTCGGTCGACTCGGCGATGTAGGACTCCAGGCGGGTCTCGTCGTAGACGATCTCCATGCCGCGCCCGCCCAGGACGTACGAGGGACGCACCAGGACCGGGTAGCCGATCTCGTCGGCGATGGCCTTGGCCCCGGCGAAGGTGGTGGCGGTGCCGTGCTTGGGAGCCGGAAGGCCCGCCTCGGCGAGGACCCGGCCGAAGGCGCCCCGGTCCTCGGCGGCGTGGATGGCCTCCGGGGAGGTGCCGACGATCGGCACGCCGTTGTCCTTCAGCGCCTGCGACAGACCCAGCGGCGTCTGGCCGCCGAGCTGCACGACGACGCCCGCGACCGGTCCGGCCTGCTGCTCGGCGTGCACGATCTCCAGCACGTCCTCCAGCGTCAGCGGCTCGAAGTACAGGCGGTCGGAGGTGTCGTAGTCCGTGGAGACGGTCTCCGGGTTGCAGTTGACCATCACGGTCTCGTAGCCCGCGTCGCTCAGCGCGAAGGAGGCGTGGACGCAGGAGTAGTCGAACTCGATGCCCTGGCCGATGCGGTTCGGGCCGGAGCCCAGGATGATGACGGCCGGCTTCTCGCGGGAGGCCACCTCCGTCTCCTCGTCGTAGGAGGAGTAGAAGTACGGCGTCTTCGCTGCGAACTCGGCGGCGCAGGTGTCGACCGTCTTGTAGACCGGGCGGACGCCCAGCGCGTGCCGGACCTCACGGACGACGTCCTCGCGCAGGCCGCGGATCTCGCCGATCTGCTGGTCGGAGAAGCCGTGCCGCTTGGCCTCGGCGAGCAGGCCGGTGGTCAGCTCGGGCGCCTGGGCCAGCTCGTCCGCGATCTCCTTGATCAGGAAGAGCTGGTCGACGAACCAGGGGTCGATCTTCGTGTACTCGAAGACCTCCTCGGGCGTGGCGCCCGCGCGGATGGCCTGCATGACGGTGTTGATGCGCCCGTCGGTGGGGCGGACCGACTGCTCCAGGAGCCGGGACTTGTCGCCGGGCTCGCCGACGAAGGTGAACTGGCTGCCCTTCTTCTCCAGGGAGCGCAGCGCCTTCTGGAAGGCCTCGGTGAAGTTGCGGCCGATGGCCATGGCCTCGCCGACCGACTTCATGGTGGTGGTGAGGGTGGAGTCGGCGCTCGGGAACTTCTCGAAGGCGAAGCGCGGGGCCTTCACGACCACGTAGTCGAGCGTCGGCTCGAAGGAGGCCGGGGTCTCCTGGGTGATGTCGTTCGGGATCTCGTCCAGCGTGTAGCCGACGGCCAGCTTGGCGGCGATCTTGGCGATCGGGAAGCCGGTCGCCTTGGAGGCGAGCGCCGAGGAGCGCGACACGCGCGGGTTCATCTCGATGACGATCACCCGGCCGTCTTCGGGGTTCACCGCGAACTGGATGTTGCAGCCGCCGGTGTCGACGCCGACCTCGCGGATGATCGCGATACCGACGTCGCGCAGCACCTGGTACTCGCGGTCGGTCAGCGTCATCGCGGGCGCCACGGTGATCGAGTCGCCGGTGTGCACGCCCATGGGGTCGAAGTTCTCGATGGAGCAGACGACCACGACGTTGTCGTTCTTGTCGCGCATCAGCTCCAGCTCGTACTCCTTCCAGCCGAGAATGGACTCCTCCAGGAGGACCTCGGTGGTCGGGGAGAGCGTGAGGCCCTGGCCGGCGATGCGGCGCAGTTCCTCCTCGTCGTGCGCGAAGCCGGAGCCGGCGCCGCCCATGGTGAAGGAGGGGCGGACGACGACCGGGTAGCCGCCGAGTTCCTCGACGCCCTTGAGGACCTCGTCCATCGAGTGGCAGATGTAGGACCGGGCGGACTCGCCGTGGCCGATCTTCTTGCGGACCTCCTCCACGACCTCCTTGAACCGGTCGCGGTCCTCGCCCTTGTGGATGGCCTCCACGTTGGCGCCGATCAGCTCGACGCCGTACTTGTCCAGGACGCCGTTCTCGTGCAGCGAGATCGCGGTGTTGAGGGCCGTCTGGCCGCCCAGGGTGGGCAGCAGCGCGTCGGGGCGCTCCTTGGCGATGATCTTCTCGACGAATTCGGGGGTGATCGGCTCGACGTAGGTGGCGTCGGCGATCTCCGGGTCGGTCATGATCGTCGCCGGGTTGGAGTTCACCAGGACGACCCGCAGGCCCTCGGCCTTCAGGACCCGGCACGCCTGGGTGCCGGAGTAGTCGAACTCGGCGGCCTGGCCGATGACGATCGGGCCGGAGCCGATGACCAGGACGGACTGGATATCGGTGCGCTTAGGCACGCTGGCCCTCCATCAGGGAAACGAAGCGGTCGAACAGGTAGGCGGCATCGTGCGGGCCGGCTGCCGCTTCGGGGTGGTACTGGACGCTGAAGGCGGGGCGGTCGAGGAGCTGGAGCCCTTCCACCACGTTGTCGTTCAGACAGACGTGGGACACCTCGGCGCGGCCGAACGGGGTCTCGGAGATCTTCTCGAGCGGGGCGTCGACGGCGAAGCCGTGGTTGTGCGCGGTGACCTCGACCTTGCCGGTCGTCCGGTCCTGCACCGGCTGGTTGATGCCGCGGTGGCCGTACTTCAGCTTGTAGGTGCCGAAGCCGAGCGCGCGGCCCAGGATCTGGTTGCCGAAGCAGATGCCGAACAGCGGCGTGCCGCGCTCCAGAACGCCCCGCATGACGGAGACCGGGTGGTCGGCGGTGGCCGGGTCGCCCGGGCCGTTGGAGAAGAACACACCGTCCGGGTTCACCGCGTACACGTCGTCGACGGTCGCGGTCGCCGGGAGCACGTGCACCTCGATGCCGCGCTCGGCCATCCGGTGCGGCGTCATGCCCTTGATGCCCAGGTCGACGGCGGCGACGGTGAACCTCTTCTCGCCGATCGCCGGGACGACGTACGGCTCGGTGGTGGCGACCTCGGCGGCGAGGTCGGCCCCCTTCATCTGCGGCGCCTCCTGGACACGTGCCAGCAGCGCGGCGTCGTCCCGGACGGCGTCGCCGCTGAAGATGCCGACGCGCATGGCGCCGCGCTCGCGCAGGTGGCGGGTGAGGGCGCGGGTGTCGATGCCGCTGATGCCGACGACGCCCTGGGCGTCCAGCTCGTCGTCCAGCGTGCGCCGGGAGCGCCAGCTGGACGGCACGCGCGCGGGGTCGCGCACGACGTAGCCGGAGACCCAGATCTTCCTGGACTCCATGTCCTCGTCGTTCACGCCGGTGTTGCCGACGTGCGGGGCGGTCATCACCACGACCTGGCGGTGGTAGGAGGGGTCGGTCAGGGTTTCCTGGTAGCCGGTCATGCCGGTGGAGAACACCGCTTCGCCGAAGGTCTCCCCCACGGCCCCGTAGGCGCGGCCACGGAAGATCCGGCCGTCCTCCAGGACGAGTACGGCGGGAGTTTGGGCGGCTCCCCTGGTGGAGGTGGTCATCGTTCGGCGCCTTCCCTGGTGTTCGTGTCGATGATGGAGTTGATCGCTTCCACCCACTCGTTGTGCTCGGCCGCGTGGTCGGAGCGGAAGCCGGAGTCGATCAGCCGGTCGCCGTGCGCCCAGGTGACGATCAGCAGGCCGCCCTCGGTGAGCACCTTGCCGGCGATGCCCTTGTCGAGCCGGGCCTCGCGCAGCGCCGCGGCCGGGACGAAGAAGTCGCTCGCCCCGGGGCGTACGACGTCGAGGCCGGCGTCCGTCAGGGTCAGCTCGGCACGGCTGCGGGTGCCCAGGCCGTGCGCGACGATGCGGTCGAGCCACTGCCCGGCGGTGGTGGAGCCGTGGTAGCGGCCGGTCATGGTGAGCTTGGCGGGGCCCGGCTCGTCCGGCGTCGCGGGCAGCTCGGGCAGGTCGCCCTGGAGGGTGCCGCGCCACTTCCAGCCCTCGCGCATCAGCCAGTAGACGAGCGCGACGAACAGGGCGAGGCCGACGACCCAGCCGATGCGGGCGGCCCAGTCGGTCACTTGCGCCGATTCCTTCTCGGCGGCCAGCAGGAGTACAGGTGTCACGTGAGCTTCCCGTCGACGAGCGTGGCCTTGCCCCGCAGCCACGTGTGC
The DNA here is from genome assembly GCF_040303285.1 of Streptomyces sp. NPDC096046. Lineage (NCBI taxonomy): Bacteria > Bacillati > Actinomycetota > Actinomycetes > Kitasatosporales > Streptomycetaceae > Streptomyces > Streptomyces sp. NPDC096046. The sequence goes on from NZ_JBEOSZ010000077.1 coordinate 17,446, forward strand.
GTCACACGGCCCGGCAGCTCGCGGCCCTCGTAGGGGGTGTTGCGGCTGCGCGAGGCGAAGCCCGCGGGTTCCACGAGCCCACGGTATGCCGTGTCGACCAGGGTGAGGTTGGCGGGCTCACCTGCCGAGACGGGACGTCCATGGCCCGAGGCCTGTCCGATCCGCGCGGGCGTGACGGACATCCGGTCGGCGACACCGGCCCAGTCCAGCAGGCCCGTGTCGACCATGGTCTCCTGCACCACCGACAGCGCGGTCTCCAGCCCGACCATGCCCATGGCTGCCGCGGCCCACTCGCAGTCCTTGTCCTCGTGCGGGTGCGGGGCGTGGTCGGTGGCGACGATGTCGATCGTGCCGTCCGCGAGCGCCTCGCGCAGGGCCATCACGTCGCGCTCGGTGCGCAACGGCGGGTTGACCTTGTAGACGGGGTTGTAGGTGCGGACCAGCTCGTCGGTGAGGAGCAGGTGGTGCGGGGTGACCTCGGCGGTGACCTGGATGCCGCGGGACTTGGCCCAGCGGACGATCTCGACGGAGCCGGCGGTCGACAGGTGGCAGATGTGGACGCGGGAGCCGACGTGGTCGGCGAGCAGGACATCCCGGGCGATGATCGATTCCTCGGCCACCGCGGGCCAGCCGCCGAGGCCCAGCTCGGCGGAGACGACGCCCTCGTTCATCTCGGCGCCCTCGGTCAGCCGCGGCTCCTGGGCGTGCTGCGCGACGACACCGCCGAAGGCCTTCACGTACTCCAGGGCGCGGCGCATGATCACGGCGTCGTGGACGCACTTGCCGTCGTCGGAGAAGACGGTGACGCCGGCGGCCGACTCGTGCATGGCGCCCAGCTCGGCGAGCTTCCTGCCCTCCAGGCCGACGGTGACGGCACCGATCGGCTGGACGTCGCAGTAGCCGTGCTCCTTGCCGAGCCGCCAGACCTGCTCGACGACCCCGGCGGTGTCGGCGACCGGGAAGGTGTTGGCCATGGCGAACACGGTGGTGTAGCCGCCGGAGGCTGCGGCCCGGGTGCCGGTGAGGACGGTCTCGGAGTCCTCACGGCCCGGCTCGCGCAGATGGGTGTGCAGGTCGACCAGGCCCGGCAGCAGCACCTTGCCCTCGGCCTCGACGACCTCCGCGCCCTCGGCGCTCAGAGCGGCGCCGACCTCGGCGATGGTCCCACCGTCGATCAGCACGTCCTGCGGCTCGCCGCCGAGCACCTTCGCACCACGGATCAGGATCTTGCTCATCTGTCTTACTTCTCCTCGGTACGGGGGTGGGTGACGGCGGGCTCGTTGCCACCGAGCAGCAGATACAGCACGGCCATCCGGATGGACACTCCGTTGGCGACCTGCTCCACGACGGTGCAGCGGTCGGAGTCGGCGACCTCGGCGGTGATCTCCATGCCGCGGACCATCGGGCCGGGGTGCATCACGACGGCGTGCTCGGGCATGCGCGCCATGCGCTCGCCGTCGAGGCCGTAGCGCCGGGAGTACTCGCGCTCGGTCGGGAAGAACGCGGCGTTCATCCGCTCACGCTGGACACGCAGCATCATGACCGCGTCGGACTTGGGCAGCGTGCTGTCGAGGTCGTACGACACCTCGCAGGGCCAGTTCCCGACACCGACCGGCACCAGCGTGGGCGGCGCGACGAGGGTGACCTCGGCACCGAGGGTGTGCAGCAGGTCGACGTTGGAGCGGGCGACCCGGCTGTGCAGGACGTCACCGACGATGGTGATGCGCTTGCCTTCGAGGTCCCGGCCGAGTCCGGCGTCCGGGCCGACCAGGCGGCGGCGCATGGTGAAGGCGTCCAGCAGGGCCTGGGTGGGGTGCTGGTGGGTGCCGTCGCCGGCGTTGACGACGGCCGCGTCGATCCAGCCGGAGTTCGCCAGGCGGTAGGGGGCTCCGGAGGCGCCGTGCCGGATGACGACGGCGTCGACGCCCATGGCCTCCAGGGTCTGGGCGGTGTCCTTCAGCGACTCGCCCTTGGAGACGCTGGAGCCCTTGGCGGAGAAGTTGATGACGTCCGCGGACAGCCGCTTCTCGGCGGCCTCGAAGGAGATCCGGGTCCGGGTGGAGTCCTCGAAGAAGAGGTTGACGATCGTGCGGCCGCGCAGGGTCGGCAGCTTCTTGATCGGCCGGTCGGCGACCCGGGCCATCTCCTCGGCGGTGTCGAGGATCAGGACGGCGTCGTCGCGGGTGAGGTCGGCGGCCGAGATGAGATGACGCTGCATCTGTCAGGCTCCGTAAGGCAGTTCAAACGGGAGATTCGGGGCAGACGGGCGCGCGAGGGCGCGCACTGAGCAGGCGTACGACGGGGGGGTACGCCTGAAGCGCTACTGAGCGGCCGGCTTGGCGCCGAGCAGCACGGTGTCGCGACCGTCCTCCTCGGCGAGCTGGACCTTGACCGTCTCCCGCAACGACGTGGGGAGGTTCTTGCCGACGTAGTCGGCACGGATGGGCAGTTCGCGGTGTCCGCGGTCGACGAGGACGGCGAGCTGCACCGCGCGCGGGCGCCCGATGTCGTTCAGGGCGTCGAGGGCGGCGCGGATGGTGCGGCCGGAGAAGAGCACGTCGTCGACCAGGACGACGAGTCTGCCGTCGAGGCCGTCACCCGGGATCTCGGTGCGAGCCAGGGCACGCGGCGGGTGCATGCGCAGGTCGTCGCGGTACATGGTGATGTCGAGCGAGCCGCACGGAACCTTGCGCTCGGTGATCTGCTCGAGCTTGTCCGCGATCCGCCGGGCGAGGAAGACGCCCCGGGTCGGAATGCCGAGCAGCACCACGTCGTCGGCGCCCTTGGCGCGTTCGACGATCTCGTGGGCGATGCGGGTCAGTACCCGCGCGATGTCGGGCCCTTCGAGAACGGGCCGCGCATCGGAGTGCGTGTCGTGCGAGTCCATAAGAAACGGACCTCCTTCTCCGCCTCACGGGACGGACCTTAAAGGACGTCGGGATTGCGCCATACACGGTAGCAGGTCTTCGCGATCGCCCGTTCGGCCCCCTCGAATCACCCACTCGGCCTAACGGAACGCCGATATCACGGAAGAGTCGGTGCGGACCATTCGGCTTGACGCAGCAGAGTAACGCTGCGTAACCTCACAGTGAGTTACCAGCCGCGCGGCCTGGCACCCACGCCAGACGCGTCGACACAGTGCCGGGGAGCTATATGTCCAGCGAATACGCCAAACAGCTCGGGGCCAAGCTCCGGGCGATCCGCACCCAGCAGGGCCTTTCCCTCCACGGTGTCGAGGAGAAGTCCCAGGGACGCTGGAAGGCGGTCGTGGTCGGTTCGTACGAGCGCGGCGACCGTGCCGTGACCGTGCAGCGCCTTGCCGAGCTGGCGGATTTCTACGGCGTTCCGGTGCAGGAGCTGCTCCCGGGCACGACCCCGGGCGGCGCCGCCGAGCCGCCGCCGAAGCTGGTCCTGGACCTGGAGCGGCTGGCCACGGTGCCGGCCGAGAAGGCGGGCCCGCTTCAGCGCTACGCGGCCACGATCCAGTCGCAGCGCGGTGACTACAACGGCAAGGTGCTGTCGATCCGCCAGGACGACTTGCGCACGCTCGCCGTCATCTACGACCAGTCGCCGTCGGTCCTCACGGAGCAGCTGATCAGCTGGGGTGTCCTGGACGCGGACGCGCGTCGCGCGGTGGCGTCCCACGAGGAGGCCTGACCCGCTCCGCGGGCTCAGCAGAAACGTACCGCCGGGGTGGCCGAAACCGTATGGTTCTCGGCCACGCAGGTCATCGACGCCGCTGGCGCCTACCAGAAGGTCGACTCCTGGAAGCT
>NZ_JBEOSZ010000078.1:0-21217 GCF_040303285.1 Streptomyces sp. NPDC096046
ATGGCGTTCGATCCGTCGCTGCTGGCTTACTTCCGCCGTCGTCTGGGCCGTTCCACCCGCCCGAACCGGGTCTTTGAGGCCGTGCGTGAAGTCGTGAAGGCCACCGGGGTCCTCAAGGGAAAGCACCGCCGGGCACTGGACTCCACCGTCCTGGACGACGGTGGCCACCCAGGACACCGTCACCCAGATCATCTCCGCGGTCCGCCGGGTGATCCGCGAGGTCCCCGCAGGCGAGGAGATCGCGGCGCAGTGGTTCACGGCGCACGACTACACCGACCCGGGCAAGCCGAGGATCGCCTGGGACGACGAGCAAGCGCGGGCCGCGCTGGTCGACGCGCTGGTCACCGACGCCCTCAACCTGCTCGGACACCTGCCCGAACAGGAACTGGGCGAGCGGGCGGCGAACGCGGTGGGCCTGCTGGCCCTGGTCGCGGGCCAGGACGTGGAACCGGCCGAGGACTCCGACGGCCGCGACGGCCGCTGGCGCATCGCGAAGCGCACGGTCACGGACCGGACGGTGTCCACCGTCGATCCCGACGCCCGGCACATCCACAAGAACCGAACCCGCCACCAGGACGGCTTCAAAGGACATGCGTCCTTCGAGCCGGACACCGGCCTGTTCACCGCCGTTGCCCTCACCAGCGGCTACGGCCCTGACAACCACGAGGCCGCCGTCGCCCGCGAGCTGCTGGCCGACGAGGATGAGGGCCAGGAGTTAACCGTGCTCGCCGACTCCGCCTACGGCACCGGCGACCCGCGCACACCTGCAGGCCGACGGCCACACCCTGGTGATCAAACCACCACCGCTGCGGCAGGCCATCCCCGGCGGCTTCACCATCGACGACTTCCACATCGACCCGGCCGCCGGCACCGCGACCTGCCCGGCCGGACACACCGCCAACCTCGGACAGGTCAAAGCCGACGGCGCCCGCACCGCCCAGTTCAAGCGCCTCTGCGCCGACTGCCCCCTGCGCGGACGCTGCACCACCTCCAAGACCGGACGCACCCTCAACGTCCACCCCCAGCACGAACTGCTCACCGCCGCCCGCCACCAGGCGGCCACCGACCCCGCCTGGCAGGACGAATACCGCAGATGGCGGCCACCCGTCGAACGCGCCATCGCCTGGCTCGTCGCCAAGGGAAACCGCCGCGTCCCCTACCGCGACGTCATCGCCAACAACATCTGGCTCCACCACCGCGCCGCCTCAACCTCCGCCGACTGATCAACCTCGGACTCACCCGCACCAGCGGCGCCTGGCACCTCACCCCCGCCACCCCATAGCCAAGAGGGGCCACCGGCCACCGGCCTCCGGCCGGGCAGCCCCTCAACAAGATCTTCATGAGTCTTCTAGCCCGCCACCGCATCAGCGTCCTGTTCGCGATGCTCCGAGACGGAGCCTTCCCCGAACCCCGAACCCCGAACCCCACGCCTCGCTTGACGAAAGACATAGAGGCACCCCCCGTCCCACGTTCCAGACTTCTCACCCAGCCTCGACGACCTCGCCCGCTGTAGGACTGTAAAACGATCGATGTAACTCCTGATCAAAGAAGATGCATCGATGACCAGCGACAACGGGACCGAGGCTGAGTCCGTCAAGGCCGCTGAGCCGTAGCCGGCGAAGGGGGTGGACGACCAGCTCATCGATGACTTGGTCGGCCGCGCCCAGGCCGAGGGCCTGCAGCCGACCGGCGAGGGCGGGGCTGCTCCAGCAGCTACGTGCTCGCCCCGCCCGGCGCCTGGAGGACCTCGCGGCAGGTTGTGGAGCGACGGCTTCGACGTGTGGGGAAGCGTGTGAGGTTGCCCTGTGGGGGCGCTGCCCCGCGGCCCCGGTTTACAGGTTGTCGCCCCAGCCACTCTGGATCATCGTCTGGAACGCCCAGGTGCCGTCCCTGCGGACGAGTACGTCGGCATAGTCCATCTCATGGGTCTCATCGCCCGCGGTGACCGAAGAGTGGGTGAACACCACGACGGTGGACGCAGAAAGGAAGACGGGCGTGCGGGTGTTGCGGAACGCAATCTCCTGGCTGCCGTCCCCCATGACGTGGGACATGGTCGCGGTGAACTGTCCGCGGTCCCATTGTGCGGACCTGCCGTTGCCCGCGGAGTCGTCGCTGATCAGGTTGAGCGGGAAGACAGCCATGTCCGCCATGCGCTCGATGTTGTTCTTGACGCAGTGCCCGTCGTACTCCTCGAACCAGGCGTCGAGGCTCGCGCGGTCCTCGGCGCTGGGGGCGTAGCCGGTCTGGGGCAGGATCACGCGGGCTCCTGTGGTGTAGTGAAAACGACTCGTCAAATTTGACTACGCCGATAGTATGGCCGTGCCTGCCACAGGGCAAACGCAATTGGTCCACCGGGCGCCGACGCTCACGACGAGTGGGCGGCGTCATCCACCAGAAGCCGACGTGGTGATTCGCCAACCAGGTCGGCTCCCGCACACATACGACACCTACCGTGCTCAGGCTCAGCGGCGCCTTCCCGCACCTGGAACTGGTGAGCTCGCGTATTCGACTGTCGCGAATAGTCGATGCTCCTGAGCGTGGTAGTGACTTTCCGTTATCTCCCGCGGGTTGTCACCCGGCCCGGATGCTCCTGCGTCAGCTCGTGGGAGCACCGTAGTTCCGCAGGACATACACGGCCGTGTCGAAGGCCGAGTCCCGCTTCTTGCAGAACTCCTCCTTGGGGACGACCGGCTCGGTGAGGTGCGGCGGAATGCCCGTGCCGTCGAAGGTCCTGCCCGACCGCGTCAGGAACTCCTCGTTCGGCAGCCAGGCCGACATGCCGTTGGGGAGCTTGCGCGGCATGACGTCCGCGAAGACGCCCTGTGTGGGCTGCCCGATTCGGGCCCTCTTGCCGCGCCGGTCCATGAGTGCCTGTTCCTGAGGCCGACATGACATGACGGTGATCTTGACGCTTGAACGAACGGCTCGTTGGATCTTCAAGAGGGCGCAGCTTCACTGAAGCTCGCAGCCCCGGAGCGTCACGGAGTCCACGTAAGTTCCCGAAGCTCGATCGCCGGTTACCGGAAAGTCATGTTCGGCGCGGTGCGGCTCCGTCCAGCCAGCGGTAGAGGTCGCGCAGCAGGGAAATCTCGGCGCCGTGATGGATCAGCTCCCTGTTGACGTGCAGGACCCTGTTCTCCATGGGAAACCGCTCGGGACCCACCGTGGGCGGGTTCTCCAGGTCAGCGTCCGCGAGCTCGCGGACCCCCGCGTTCCATCTCCCATACATCTCATCGAGCTGTTTCAGCGCCTCGTCAGCGGTCCCCGCGTAGGCGAATGTCTGGGAGTCGACGTCCTGGCCGCCGAAGTACCATCCGGCCCGATAGCCCAGGCACGAGACGATGATGTGCGCCAGCCGCCAGGCGATCGTGGTCACCGGCGCCGGCACCGGCACCGGCACCGGCACCGGGGCAGGGGACGCGGAGTCCATCGTCCATTCCCCCGAACCTTGCGACATCGGTGCGGCCGACGTGCCACGTGGGCGGATGCTCCAGCAGTCGCGCACCGGCTCCCAGAAGTACTCCTCGTCGGTAAGACCGTCCAGCCGTGGCCGCAGGTTCTTGTGCCAGTACCAGTCCAGTTGCTCCGCGAGCCGCTCGCTTCTCGTCATTTCCGCACACTACATACAACGGAGACCTGGCTGCGCCCCTCGCGGACGCCGTTCCGGCCGTGAGGCTGTTTGGCATGAGCAGCCCGGCTGGCCGGGTTGGGTTCAATGACCCAGATGTGACAGCTCGACCAAATGACATGACGGATGATCAAGACTGCGGACTCCCGCCCGAGATCAGCATGAGTATCCGAGCGAGCGCCACGCCAGGCGGCTGAGCGGTAGCTCAGCGGTGGGGCTCCCAACGGCTGTTCTCGCTTCGTACGGTGGCTGCATGGGCAGGGACGGTGCGCCTCGGCTGAAGCTGACCGTGATCAAGGATGAGGTTCGCGGACCGCGGTTGTGCCGCGGGTGCGGTGGGCCGTTGATGCCGTCGGCGAAGTCGACGGCGGTGTTCTGCGGGGACGCGTGCCGGTCGCGGCACTGGCGGCGGATGCGCCGGGGCGAGGGCTCGGACCGAGGCGGTGAAGGCCGGCGTGACGGCTTCGTGTCCGCAGTGCGGGGTGGTGTGGATGGTCGCTGTCGACCGCCCGGTCTCCGCGGTCTACTGCTCTCCCGCTTGCCGCAAACGGGCCTGGCACACGCGGCGCGCGCCCTCCGGCGGGGTGTGAGCCTGCGCGTTCGGCGCCGGTTGTGCTGCTTCGGGCGCCGGGGCCGTACGCCTTTCCGTGCCGGGCGAGGCGGTCGGATGGTGCGAAGTGAAGGGTTCCCAGGGCGAGTTGACGGCGCGCGAGGGTGTTGTCCCCGAGACTCGTGGGGGTGGTGTCTGGATGACCGGGATGGTCGGCAGTGTGACCCGGCAGCGCTACGACGAGCTGGTCAAGCTGGGGCGGGACTGGGTCGAGACGATGAGCAGCGTCCAGTGGCAGCTCGGGGACGCCGCTCCGGAGATCGAGCCGATGCGCTCCTACGGGGGCGCGAACCCGTCGGGGAGCGAGGAGTTGTTCACGGTCAGCGAGGCGATCCGGATGTTCGCCGAGGATGTCGGCCTGGCCTACACGACCGTCCGCAGCTATCGGTGGGTGTCCTCGCGCTGGCCGAAGGAGCGCCGGCAGGCGGACGTCTCGCACACCATCCACAAAGTTCTGGCCAGCATCCCCGGTGAACAGGAACGTTTCGAGGCGGTCAGCAACCCCCGCCCCACCCGCGCGGCGGGCCGGCGAGGTGGACGCACGACAGCGCGAAGCGCGTGGTGGGCTGGAAGGTCGACTCCCCGGAGAGCGTCCAGGAGAAGGTGGAGGCGATCCACGACCTGGCCTCCGACGACGCGGTCGCCGCCGGGTGACCACCGACTTCCTGCGCCGTCCCGCGATCGCCTCGAAGGCCATGGCCGACGACACGGCCCGGCACGCCGTCAATGAGGCGCAGTTCGGCCGCTTCCGCCAGCAGGCCCAGTTCGTACACGAGGAAGCTGCCCCGCAGTTGCAGCGCATGGAGCACAGCGCGCAGTTCATGGACCTGGTCGCGGCCTGCGCGCAGTTCGTCGCGACGGCCGGGCAGATCGTGCCGAACCTGCGCGGCGAGCACTACGACGATGCCGAACGCGACACCATCGGACGCGGCCTGGCACGGGTACGCGCCGCGGCCGACTGGATCGAGAACGCCGCCATGCGCGGCGAGGTCGACCTGGACGAGCAGCTTCAGAAGCTGCTGAAGGGCTCGGGCGAGTAGCAATGGGGCGGGGCGTTCCCGCTCACGTCCACGCCGAAGCCGTGCTGTCCGCCCTGTTGGAGGCCCGTCCCGCCGGCCTGACCATCGTCCAGCTGATGGCGGCCACCGAACGCACCCGCGCTCAGGTCCACACCGGGCTCGCGCACCTGCGCCAGGTCGCCGCCGCGAAGGGGCTCCCGCCGGTGACTTGGGACAAGACGTGGGGCTACCGGATGCTGGAAGACGCGCCCGAGGTCTGGATCGGCTACGAGCGGGCGTTCTTCGAGTCCATCGACCACCGGGACGCCAACTTCATCGCCGGGATCCTCCTGCCGCACCAGAAGAAGAAGCCCGACGACCCCTTCGCACGGTCACGGCGCAGATGGGCGCGATCGAGTCCACCCTGCACCTCCTCGCCAACCTGGAGTGACCCCCAGAAAGGCGACGGGCCGCGACCGCCCCGCAGTTGGCCCTCTCCTTCAGGTCGCGGCCCGGCACCCCGTCATGACCCTGGACCTGCCCCGCTACCGCTACCCCTCCGACACCAGCGACCTCGAATGGGCCCTCCTGGAAACGGCTCCTGCCCACCCCCGCCTGCCAGACAGCCAAGGGCGGGGCCCTGGAGAAGTGGCCCCGCCGACGCGTCGTCGACGCCATCCGCTACATCACCGATAACGGGACGAAATGGAGCGCTCTGCCCGCTGACTTCGGCATTCCGTGGCGCACGGTGTTCGGATACTTCGCCCGCTGGGCGAAGGCCGGCGTCCTGCGGCACGTCCTCGATCACCTTCGGCGACGGTTGCGGCTGCGGCGACGGCGGTGCCCCTGGCCGGTCCGGGTGATCGTGGACTCCCAGTCCGTCAAGGGCGCGGAGACCGTGTCGGAGGCGACGCGCGGCTACGACGCGGACAAACACATCAACGGGAGGAAGCGGCATCTCCCGGTTGACCAGGACGGCCTTCTCGTCGACCTGCTCGTCACCCCGGCTGACGTCCAGGACCGGGACGCCGCACGCGTCCTGCTGACCCGCCTCCATGCCGAGCACCCCGAGATCGTGCTGGTCGGGCGGGCAACGGCTATGGCGGAGACGAGTTCGCCGCCTGGGCCCAGACCACCCTGGGCATCACCGTCAAGGTCGTCTCCCAGCCCAAGGACGCCAAGGGCTTCGTCTTGTTGCCCAAGCGCTGGGTGGTTGAACGGTCGAATTCGTGGACGATGCGGGCCCGCCGCAACGCGAGGGACTACGAACGCCTCATGTCCCACGCCGAAGCCCACGTCCAATGGGCCTTCATCACCCTCATGACCCGCCGCCTCACCCGACGCAACCGCCGAACCGACGCGGTCCCAACTCCCCTCGCCGCCGCCGCCTGACGACCCTCCGACTGCCGTTCGCGTCAGCGTCCATCGACGCCCACCCGAACGGCAAAACCGATCAGCACCCAGCTCCAAGACCTCCCGACCTGCGGAAAGAGGATGTGACACAGGCACTGAGGGCCTGGGTGAAGGTCTCCCCCGCGCTGAAGGCCGAGCCGCCGGACAGCACGGCGACCGGCCCGGTGTGGCGGGGCCCTGGGCGGGCGTGACACACGCGGGCTGGGGGCCAGTGTGCCGGGTGCGGTCTGCGGGCCGTTGCGAGCCCGCCTGGAGTAGGCAGGTAGGGGTGTGGGTGAGACGCTCGACGATGTGAGGAAGTCCAACTCTGCCTTCACGCACCTGACGTTGGGCTCCCTCCCTCCACTCTCGCGGGCGACTCTCTGGAACGGATCAGCATGTGGAGCTCGTTGGCTCCCACGGACTCAGGCGCCCACGGCCCCGTCGACACCCTCACGCAGAAAGTCCGCGTGCCCGTTGTGGCGGCCGTACTCCAGGAGCACGTGCACCATCACCATCCGCATCGACACCTCCTCGCCACCTCGTGGCTGATACCCGGCCTCGTCCAGGGACTTGGCCTCCCGCTCGATACGGCGCGAAGTCTCCACCTCAGCCTCCCAGGCCGCGAACGCCTCATCCCTGGTCGACGCGCTCGCGTCGTACGCCGCCTGAAAGTCGATCTTGTCGGACCAGACCATGGGCGCGTCGTGGTCCTCGAACACTCGACGGAACCAAGCACGCTCCACCTCCGCCATGTGCCGCACCAGACCGAGCAGCGAAAGCGTGGACGGCGGCATCGACTGCTGTCGCAGCTCCTCGTCGGTGAGCCCTTCGCACTTCATGGCGAGGGTTGCGCGGTGGTAGTCGAGGAAAGCCCGCAACATGTCGCGTTCGCTGCCAAAACTGGGCGGTCCTATGCGATTGTCGCTGGTCACTGGTCGTGCTCCTCATCCGTGCCTTCGTTGAGAACCAGTATCCAATCCCGTCGACCTTCCCCATATGAGGGCCGTCAACCGGGACCGACGAGTTCGGCCCGGTGGTGGTCGGCCATCGAGTACCCGATGACCTCGCGCGTGGCCAGATCCAGCCAGGAGGCGAGGTAGAGCCAGCCGTCGACGCCCTGGACATGGCCGCCGCGTTGGGCCGCCTGGAACCGGGATGCGTGATCCACAGCGACCGCGGATGGAATACACCTCCGGTCAACTACACACCAGAATTGGCGAGTTGGGGCGCCGGCAAAGCATGGGCCGGACCGGGAGCTGCTTCGATAACGCCGCCGCGGAGAGCTTCTGGGCGGTCCTCAAAGAAGAGATCGGCACCCGCTTCTGGCCCGACCGGGCCACCGCCCGCGCCGACATCTTCAACTTCATCGAGACCTTCTACAACAGACGCCGCCTGCGCAAACACATCCACTGGGGCTACCTCACGCCCCACGAGACACGCCTGCGCTATCGGCAAGATCAGGCCCTCGCGGCATAACAACACCGTGTCCAAGATCACGGGGAAACTTCAAGAGGCCGTGGCGCCTACGGCGGGAGGCGGCGGCGCAGTGACCGGAGGACAAGAAGGAAATAATGGCCAATTCGCCGCGCAGAGAGGGCCCAGGTCGAGCGTCGTCACCGCCTCGACGCGTTCCGGCTGGCTGCGACGACTGGGGCCCAGGACGTTACCGGTCGCGGTGTCCCGGCGTCGTCCGATATAGGCGAATTGCCCTTTATCTCGACAGTGAGGTGTTCTTGAACGCCACGGCCCGGGACCGGGCCGCAGCGCTGTGTCGTGTGCCGCAGGTGGGCTTACAAGCAAGCGCAACAGGGCCACACCAGGCAGGGCCCGGCCCGGACCGCCCCACTTCCGGGCTCCAGCGCCGTCGTCACTCGGCGTTCTGCTCCCGGTCGGCGGTCACCCGGCGCAGGAGTGGCCGGCTGCCGCCGATCGCGGCGAACATGACCAGGGCTCCGACGGCCGTACAGACGGCGAGTTCGATGGCGCCGGAGGTATTGAAGGAGGCGCCCACCAGTTTGTTGAGCTGGTAGGCGCCGTAAACGCCTGCAGCGATGGTGCCGCCGGCCAGGACGACGAGCGGGATGGCCGTCTCCCGGGTCCTGGCTCTGTCCAGGACCTTCAGGGGTGTACCGGCCAGACGCAGCAGGCCGTAGATACGGCGGCGGTCAAGGACGCTCGCGGCGGCGGTCAAACCGGCGGAGGAAGCGGCAACGAAAAAGCTGAGACCCAGAGTGGCGGTGCTCACGGAGGTGATGCGGTCCACGACCACGATGTCCTGGGCGGACAGGTAGTCCTGGGTGAGGGGGTAGGCGCCGTTTGCCGCGGGAGCGAGCGCAGTGACGGTGGCATCGAGCCGTTCCGGACCGCCCGGGACTTCGGCGATCACGCCCGGGGTGCCGAACAGCAGGTTGTCGGAGTTTTCGCCGCTCACAGAGACGCGCGCGGTCACACCTGCCTGCCGCAAGAGGGCGCGGGCCGTCTCGGCGGCGTGCCGGGCACTCGTGGTGTCAGCCGTCGCGATCGCGACCTGGTCCTCGTGGCCGCTGGTGTCGAAGGCAGTTGCGCCGACGGAGAAGAAGCCGGCGACGAACCCGGCCAGGACCAGCCCGCTGACGGTGCGCCAGGCGCCGCGGGGATCGTCGCTGAGACGGCGGGCGGCGAGCAGTGTCGCGGGACGGCGGGCGAGGCGTCCGGCGATCCGTCCGAGCCGGTCCACGACCCAGGGCCCGAACATCCAGTAGGCGCTGTAGAAAACGATCAACAAGGCCACCAGTTGGCGAGTGGTCAGACTGTCGCCGGCCTGCGTTGTGACGAGGATCCAGCAAAGGGCAGCAGCGAACAGTACGAGGCGGATCATCCGGGTGCGGCGGGGGGTGGCCTGCTGGGCCACTCCCAGGGGGGAACTCGCCACTTGGCGGAGCATCGAGATCGCACTGACGGTGAGGAGAGCTGTCACTGTGGCCACGACGGTCAGGAGCCAGGGCAGGCCGACCCACAGATCGCCGGTGTACCAGCCGCCGATGCCGTACGGCACCTGTGCCAAGGCGGGCACGAGGAGCCCGTAGGCGAGTGCCCCGGTCAGCGCTCCGGCCGCACCGACGGCCGTCGCCTCGACCGCGGTCATGGCGATGATCTGCGAAGGTGTGGCGCCGGCGAGGCGCAGGGCGGCCAGTCTCTGCTCGCGCTGGGCGGCGCCGAGGCGGCCCGCCGCCGACACCAGTACCAGCACGGGAATCACCAGCAGTACCGCGCCCAGCAGTACCGTCCGTTGGTCGCTTGAGGTCAGCTGACTCGGTCGGCTCCCTGTGAAGCCGGCCACCGTGGCACGTTCGGTCAGGCCCGTGTCGAATATGTCCCCGTCTTCGGCGGCCTTCGACACGGTGGGGTCGGTCGGCGCCCTTCCGATCACCGCGACCAGTTCGTCGGGAGAGGCAAGGCCGGCGGCGCCGATCGTTCCGTAGGAAGCCGGCTTCGGGAAGCGGGCGGCGAGTTGGCCGCCCGGGAGCCGGTGGACCAGTTCCGCCAGAGCTGGGGAGAGGTATACCTCGCCCTTCTTCGGAAAGCCGCGCAGACCGGGCGGAGCCGGGGTGGGACTGCGGCCGGGCAGCTGAGCGAGGTTGACGACGGTCAGTGGCTGGTGACGTACGAATGTCGTGGTCATCGCCTGGACGGCCGTCGCCTGCCCGGCCGGTGCGGCGTGCGGGGCGCGCCAGGAGGTGCGTTCGGCCCGGCTGCCCGAGCCGAAGGCGGCGGCAAGCATGATCAGCAGTACGAGTGCGCCGACGGCGGCGGTTGCGGCCGCGATCAACTGGCTCTGCAGGCCGCGGCGGCCGGAGCGATGGGCCAAGTGCCAGGTGAGTGGGAGTACAGGGGATCGCATGAGGCGTGTCTCCGAGGGTGCGTATGTGGTCACGCAGTCGTGAACTGCTCGTAGCTGTGGACGCGTCCGTCGCGGACCTGGAGGATCCGGGCGCAGTGCGCTGCGATGTCGGGATCGTGCGTGACCATGACCAGGGCGGCACCGGACTCACGAGTGGCGAAGGTCAGCAGTTGTACGACCTCGGTGCTGGTCGTCTGGTCGAGGGCGCCCGTGGGCTCGTCGGCGAAGACGACCTCCGGTTCGACGACGAGGGCCCGGGCGATGGCGACGCGCTGTGCCTGCCCGCCGGAGAGCTGGCCCGGGCGGCGCTTTTCCAGCCCGTCCAGGCCCAGCGGGGCGAACCAGCCGCGGGCCCGCCTGACGGCCTCCCTGCGGGGGACGCCCTCCAACATCAAGGGCAGGGCGACGTTCTCCTCGGCCGGCAGCTCCGGCAGCAGCTGACCCGACTGGAAAACGAACCCGAACCTTGACCGGCGAAGTGCACTGAGGCGGTTCTCGCCGAGGTCGTCGATGCGCCCCAGACCTCCGGGCGGGGGGACTGCCCTCTCGTCGCGTCCGCCGCGGAGCAGCACCTGGCCCTCATCGGGGCGGACAATGCCCGCCAGGACGTGCAGCAGGGTGGACTTGCCGGATCCGGAGGGGCCCATGATGGCCAGCGAGTCGCGCTCGCCGACGGCGATGTCCACGCCGGCCAGGGCGTGGGTGGTTCCGAATGTCTTGACGAGGCCGTGTCCGGCCAGGATAGTGTTCATGATCGGTTTCCTCCTTGCGGTGTCAGCGGTCGAATTTCCAGGTGACCTTCGGCTCGGAGGCTTTGCCCTCGACCTTGACCACGTGGACCGGGATGGAGATGCGCGTGCCGTCGGCCTGGGCCGTGCAGGTCTCCGAGGCGCCGGCCACCGCCTTGAGGTGCCTGGGGCATGACACGTCGTGAACATCCCGTCCGAGCCAGGGCAGCGGGTGGTACCAGCCCTCGATGCGGGACTGCAGGGTGGTGCGGTGGACGGCCAGATGGCCGTCCACCTTCACATAGAGGGCGCGGGCCACGGGGTGGATGGTGCTGTGCTGGACGTCCTTGCCCGCGAAAACGTAGGTGACGCCACCGCCGACGGCGGCAACGGCCACCGCGCCGACGAGGGCACCAGCGATGAACCGGCTGTGCTGCATCGTGCACTCCTGAAGAACAAACTGGGGAACGGGGGTGGCGAAGCGGCTCCAGCTTCGCCTGCACGACTGCCCGGGCGCCTCGGCCGAACGGCCAATGTCTCGCGGCCGGCGCGTGCCGCCCTCAGCCGTTCGGCCGATCACGGCGCCGAGGGGCCGGGCCTACCGTGATGTCCATGAGAACCGTTTTCGCCCGAGGCGTCGTCGCCGGCGCTCTGATCATGGCGGCGGCCTTGGACATCACGTCCACGCTGATGGTCGGCTTCCCTGTGTGGCCGACCATCGTGGTGCTGATGGTCGGGCTCACGGCCGTACTGTGGCCGGCCGCGCGCCGGCCGACGTGGCTCACCGTGCAGGTGCGCACCGTTGTCCCCGCCCTTTTCTCCGCCCTCTTCACCTCGGCCTCCGCCCTGAGCGGGTGGGCGGTACCGTTCGGGCCGGGCGAGGTGGTGATCCTGCTGTGCCTGCTGGCCATCGCGGTGCGGCAGTGCCCGCCCCGTTGGGCGCTTGTGTGCGCCGCTCTCGATGGTGGCGCCGTGCTCGCTCTGCCGGCGCGCTACTACGGGTCGCTGGGGCCGGATGCGCAAGGGATGCTGCTGGTGGGGCTGGTCCTGGTCTGCCTCACCGCCGGACTCGCCGGCTACCTGCGCGCTCTGGACTACCGGCGTACCGTCGCCGTCAGCGAGACCCGGCGCGCCGAGCGCCTCGCCATCGCCGCCGACCTGCACGACTTCGTCGCCCACCATGTGACCGGCATTCTGGTGCAGAGCCAGATGGCCCGCATGATGATCACCACCCGCCCGGACGAACTCCACCAAGTGCTCGGCGGCATCGAACACGCGGCCACCGAGGCTCTCGCCTCCATGCGACGCACGGTCGGGGTGCTGCGCGACGCCGGACCGGACGCCTCCCGCCGCCCGGTCGGCGACCTGGCCGCCATCGCCGACCTGACCCACGGCTTCGCCGCCCCCGGCCAGAAGATCACCCTCGATCGCGATCCCGCCCTTCCGGCCGACCTCCCCCACGAGGTACAGTCCGCCGCCTTCCGAGTCGTCCAGGAAGCTCTGACGAACGTCCGGCGGCACGCCTCCGACGCCGACGAGATCCGGGTCGCCCTGTGCGGCGACGACCGGCGCCTTCAGGTGTCGGTGACCGACGACGGCCGCGGGAGGACCCGGCTGCCGGACGCAGCTCGCGGAGGCGGCTTCGGCCTCGTCGGACTGGCCGAAAGGGTCACTGCGCTGAGCGGCGACCTGCATGCGGGGCCTCTCCCGGGCCACGGGTGGGAGGTGCGGGCAGTGTTTCCGGTGGAGAAGTCGTGACGGAAGCGACACCGTTGTCGCGGCTGATTCCGGCTGAGTCGCATGAGCACGCCGGCGCGCTGCGTGTGCCGGCCCTCGCGGATCTCGGCGGTGACGAACAGATGAAGTTTTCGATGACGAACGGCGGCGGCCCGCCCGCCCGGCGTGACTCCGTAGGGCGAGACGCGCAATCTCCTACGCCCTTGGACAAGGCCGTCCTGTCAGCAACCGCTCACGGAATGGCTGGTCTGTCCGTTGCCGTGGTTGGTCACCAGTCGGTGACACGTTCCCGGGGGGCGTCGATCGCTGGTGCGGTGTTCGTGCTCCGAGTGCTGGCGATGCCGTGGTACCCGGGGTACTGGGCGACGGTCGCGCAGGCGTGGTTGGGCAGGATGCGCAGCGTGGCTACGGGCAGGTGGGGCAAGCGGGCGGTGAGGGGTGCCGTGTTCCTGGCTTGCGGCCTTCATGACCAGGCCCGGGATGAGGCTGCCGTCCATGGCCAGGCCATAGCCCTGGTCACCGATCTGGACGGAGAACGACCTGACGGCCACCCCGGGCGCCCTGCTCGTGATCGCCGCCGGAAATGCAGGCCCTTCGGACACAACCGTCGGCTCCCCCGAGTCGGCACGGCGGCCTGACTACAGCTCGCCGTGCGCGCCACCCTCGGCGCGCTGACGGTGTTCGTCGCGATCGGCGCCAGCCGGCCGGTGCTGTGCGGTGACCGCAGCCCCGGTTCGCACCTAGCACTGAAAGCAGCCACTCACCCACCACAGCAGTCTCCGCACGTGAGGCATCATCGAGCCATGACCAGCCCCCCTCCCATCCGAGTCCTGATCGCTGACGACCAAGAGATGGTGCGTACCGGTTTCCGGTTCTTTCTGGACGCCCAGCCGGACGTCACGGTCGTCGCCGAGGCCGCCGACGGCGAGGAGGCGGTGGCGCTGGCCCGCCGCCTGCGGCCGGACGTGTGCCTGCTGGACATCCGGATGCCGAGGCTGGACGGCCTGGCTGCTACCCGACTGTTGGCCGGACCCGACGTGGCCGACCCGCTCCGGGTTGTCGTGGTCACCACCTTCGACCTGGACGAGTACGTGTACGGGGCGCTGCGCGGCGGCGCGTGCGGCTTCCTCTTGAAGGACTCCGGGCCGACCCTCCTCGTGGAGGCGGTCCGAGCGGCGGTGAACGGCGACTCCCTGGTCTCGCCCTCGGTCACGGTTCGGCTGCTGAGACACCTGACCGCGCCGGAGCGCAAAGCCCCGGCCGAGCTGCCGCCCGCGCTGACCGACCGCGAACTGGACGTCGTCCGGCTGGTCGCGCTCGGCCGCACCAACGCCGAGATCGCCGCCGAACTCTACGTCTCCCTGTCCACCGTGAAAACGCACCTTTCCAGCGCCCAGCTCAAGCTAGGTGCTCGGAACCGCGTGGAGATCGCCGCCTGGTCATGGCAGCACGGGCAGCTGCGTCCGGAACCCGGGACCTGACATGCGCAGCTCGCGTCGTCGGGCGGCCGCCACGGCGGGCCGGGGTGCCCGTCTCACCCGATGCCGCTGCGGCCAGACCTGTCGCCGCCGCTGACAGTGGAAGCGGCGGGCGACGGCTTGGCGTCGTCTGCGCCAGTGTGACCACCTCAGCGCGCGTGCCCTGGTGAGGTGTTGATGAATGGGCGTGGCAGGCCGGAGTCGAGTGGACGCTGCTGTGGACCGAGAACACCGCCAGCCGTCGGCAGGCCAGCGCTGACGGCCTCGCCCTGGTCGAGACCGCTCCAGGCGTCAGCGTGGAGACCATCACGGCACGCACCGACGCGCCCGTGCACCAGAACAGCACCCACGGCCGCCCACTGACCCCAGTGGAACCCAACGTTTCCGACCAGCGCGACGAGAACGGTCGGAGGCTCGTGGTCCGCAACGGCTACCACCAACCGCGGCAGGTCACCACCGCAGTCGGCGTGGTCGAGGTGAAGGCGCCTCGGGTGAACGACAAGCGCGTCGATGAGGCGATGGGCGAGCGCAAGCGGTTCTCCTCCGCGATCCTGCCGCCGTGCCGCAAGTCGCCGAAGATCAGCGAGGTGCTGGCACTGCTTTACCTGCACGGCCTGTCCTCCGGCGACTTCGTGCCCGCCCTGGAGCAGTTCCTGGACAGCTCGGCCGGGCTCTCCCCAGCCACGATCACGCGGCTGACCCAGCAGTGGCAGGCCGACCACGCCACGTTCTTGGACCGCGACCTCGCGGAGGTCGACTACGTGTATGTGTGGGCCGACGGCATCCACCTCAACGTCCGCGCCTGCGTCCTGGTGCTCATCAGGGTGCGCGCCGACGGCTCCAACGAGCTGGTCGCCCTCAAGGGCGGAAGACCGCGGGGACCACACGGAGGAGGCGGCTCGAGTCGGCGGGAGCAGCAGTTCACCGCCGTCGGCGTGTTCGGCACCCGGCGCCTTTTCTGCTGGTGTCCGGCGAACGACTTGCTCGCTTCTTCTTCCTCGTCGGCCTGGCCGCTGCGCTCACCGCGACATGGGGTGGACGTCCCGGTCAAGCAGGTGGAGTTCGTCCGCTGGCAGGTGCCGCGTGGGGGCACTCCGCTGTTGGCTGAGGGCGCGGAACCGCCAGGTCGGCCCGGCCCCGTTGGCAGGTGCTGCGTGCCGCGACCGGGCTTCACATGCTGCTCGGTGTGATCGCCGCCAGCCAGGATGCCGTCGCCCCCAGACGGTGGACACCCTGGCTGGACAGGCGGGGCAGTTGGAGGCGGCGGCCCGGGAGGCGCGCTGCAGCGCGATGGCTTCGGGCGCACTGATACACACCTGAGCGGCTGCCGTGCCGCGCCTGATACACGAGTGAGACCCGTCGGCGGACCGCTGGGCCCAGGATCGGGCCGGACGGGGCGGCTGGGTGCTGTTCTCCGTACAAGCCCACCAGGGCGCTGCCCGGCGGCGGACGAAAAGGGGAGTCACTCATGCACAAGTGGAAAAGCCCAAGGGCGGCCGTCGTGCTGACGGCGGGGATCGCGGTGACCGCGACCCTGATGCCGGCCTCACCCGCACAGGCCATCGTGGGTGGTACCGAGTCCGCCCGGGCTTACTCGTTCATGGGCTCGTTCCAGCCGTCCTATCCCGCGCCGCCGCGCCCGGACGGACACGGCTGTGGGGTGGAGGTCCTGGCGCCGCAATGGGTCATGACCGCCGGCCACTGCGCCGGCAAGAACCCAACCAATGCCAAGGTGGGTGTCCCGCGTGGCTGGAAGGTCCGGGTCGGGGCACTGGACACCACCTCTGGAGGCGAGGTCGCCGAGGTCGACCACTACTACCGGTTGGCGACCAGCCACGACGACGGGGGGTTCTGGGGCCGTGACGTTGCGCTGATGCACCTGCGGACCCCGGTTCGGGCCAAGCCGGTTCGGATCGCCTCGACCACGCCGTCGGACAGGACGCCCGTCCGCATCATGGGCTGGGGCATGACCTGCGGCGACTTCACCAATGCCGCGTGTTTCCCCACGCGGCTGCGTGAGGCTGACACCGTGGTGCAGCCGTCATCGGCGTGTCCGTCATCCGCTGTCGGAGAGTTGTGCATCGGTAGCCCCGACGGCAGTGTCGCTGCGTCAAACATGGACTCCGGTGGGCCGGCGCTGGTCCGCGAGGGCGGCCGGTGGGCGGTGGCCGGTGTGGTCAGTGGCCCCGACGAAAGCGGCAAGACGCTGTACACCGATGTCACCCGGCACGCCGACTGGATCAACGGCATCATCAGCGGCGGCAACGTGCCTCCCGATGACCAGATACCGAATGTGGAAGGCGCGGCGGACCTAGGCAACTGCGTGGGCTCAGTGGTAAGAACTCCGGCCTCCCGGCCGCAGGACCCGGCACTGCTGCTGACCAACGGTCACTGTGTCCAGGGACAACGGCCCGCGCCCGGAGCCGCGCTGGTGGACCAGCCGGCCGACCGTGAGGCGCCGATCGCCGACCGTCAGGGCTACCCCCAGACCACCGTTCATGCGAACCGGCTGGTGTACGCGACGATGACCGGCACCGACATCGCGCTCTACCGCCTGGACAAGACCTACGCGCAGTTGAAGGACGAGGGCGCGAAGGTCTTCCGGCTCACCTCCACCCGCGTGCGCACAGGCGACCCGCTGACCATGGCCTACACCGGCGGCCGTTTTGCCTGCACTGCCGAGGCCGTGGTCACGCACCTGCGGGAGGGCGGCTACCAGCAGGACGGCTCGATCCGCTACGCCACCAGCGAGGACTGCACCCCCTCCCACGGCAACTCCGGTTCGCCGCTGCTGGCCCCCGACGGCGCCACGGTCGTGGGGATCCACAACACCCACAACGATGCCGGCGAGCAGTGCACCGACGACAACCCCTGCGAGGTGGGCCCGGACGGAGCCGTGACCTCCGTGCAGGGCCGTGGCTATGGCCAGCAGGTTTACACGATAGGGGCGTGCCTGACCAAGGGGTCGAAGCTCGACCTGTCCCGCAAGGGCTGCACCCTCACTGGTGCCAAGCCCCGTCCCGGCCGCCGCAGCGGCCGCCCCCAGTGACCAGGACCAGCACAGCAGCCGCCAGACCCGCACATCCTGATCCGATCAACAACGTCGGCCAACCCAGCCCCGGCGCGGGCCCGGTGGAGGCAGAATTCGGCAGGCAGGGATTCCGGGTTGCATGATGGTCCTTCAACACCTACGTCGATGGGGAGAGATGTCGGTTCCAGTGGCCGGGGGAAACGCCCTGGCGCCCGTGGCGATCCTGCTCGTCGAGGACGACGAGGTGATCCGCAGGTCGGTGGCGATGGCGCTGGAGCGCTACGGCTACCGGGTCACCTCCGCCGGTGACGGGCTGACGGGCCTGGAACTGTTCAGGGAGGGCGGGCACGACCTGCTGTTGCTGGATGTCATGCTGCCGGAACTCGACGGCATCGGGCTGTGTCGGCGGATCCGGGAGACCAGCACGGCCCCGATCCTGATGATGTCGGCCCGCGGGGACACACTGGATGTCGTGTCCGGTCTGGAGGCGGGCGCCGACGACTATGTCGTCAAACCGGTCGACACCGCGGTGCTCGTGGCCCGGATCCGATCGCTGCTGCGCCGCGCCACGTTCGCACCGACCTCGGCACCGGCGGATCCCGCCGTCGCGGCGGCGGGATCCGCGGTCCGCCTGCTGGACCGGTCGGCCCGCCCCGATCAGAGCGACCCGCGCCATCAGCGCACCCGGCTGCTCTTCGGAGACCTGACCATCGACACGGCCGGCCTGGAGGTGTACCTGGTCGGTGAGCCGGTCGCGCTGGCCCCCACCGAACTTCGGATGCTGCTGGAGTTCGCCGCGCACCCCGGCATCGTCCTGGACCGGCAGACACTGCTGCGCAACGTGTGGGACTACGGCTGGGACGGCGACACCCGGGTGGTTGACCTGTGCGTGCAGCGGCTGCGAAGGAAGATCGGCGCCGAGCGGATCGAGACGGTCCGCGGCTTCGGCTACAAGCTGAGGCGCTGACCTGGCAGCCCCACGGGCCCCGTTCGGCTCGGGAACCAAACGGATGCCGCTCTGGCGCTCGCTGCGCTGGAAGATCGCCCTGCTGGTGGCCGCGGCGTGCTGCGGCATCGCGCTGACGGTCGGACTGCTGGTGCACTACAGCACGTACGAGCGGTCCATGAACGACGGCGCGGCCAAGGCGTACACCGCCCTGGACACCTCCCTGGCGGCGGAGAGCGGCAGCGGGACCGGCGACGTGGTCCACAACCCCGAAGAAATGCCGGCGGACCTGGTGCGGATGGTGCGGGAACACGGGAGTGGCGCCATGTACGACGAGAGCAACGAGTACCAGCCGCGGATGTGGGCCGGCAAGCGGATGCCAGGTGGCCGTCTGGCGGCGATCTCGGTCGACATGGTTCCCGACCAGCTCAGCCGCCGCGCCCTGGACCGGCACATGTGGAAGTACTCACTGGCCGCGCTGGCCGTCATCGTCCCCCTGTCGGTCCTCGCCGCCGAACTCCCCAACCGGCGCCTGCGGCGGGTGGCGCGCACCGCACGGCGTATCGCCTCGGGTGACCTGGCCGCCAGAACCGAGGTAGGCGGTCGGGCGGGCGACGAGATCACCGAGATCTCGGCCACCGTCGACTCGATGGCCGACAGCTTGCAGGGCCGGCTGCGCAGTGAGCAGCGTTTCACCGCGGATGTCGCGCACGAACTGCGCACTCCGCTGATGGGTCTGGTCACCTCCGCCGAACTGCTCCCCGAGAGCGAGGCCACCGATCTCGTCAGGGACCGGGTTCGGGTGCTACGCACCCTCGTCGAGGACCTGTTGGAGATCTCCCGCCTCGACGCCGGCGTGGAACGCGCCGACCTACGGCCCGTCGCCCTCCCCGACATGGTCCGGGACTCGCTGGCCCGCACCGGCCTCGACGCACGGCTCGCCGTCGCAGCAGCGTCCGACGTGGTGGAAACAGACCCCCGCCGACTCGACCGGATCCTCGCCAACCTGATCGTCAACGCTCACCGCCACGGCGCCACGCCGGTCGAGGTCACCATCGAGGACACGACCGTCGTCGTCCGGGACCACGGCTCCGGCTTTCCCGACAGCCTCCTCGCCGAAGGGCCGCAGCGGTTTCGCACCGGTGCAACCGAGCGCGGCCGCGGGCACGGCCTCGGTCTGACAGTCGCCTCGGGCCAGGCCCAGGTCATCGGCGCGTCGCTGCTCTTTTCGAACGCCGCCGATGGCGGAGCCGTCGCCACACTCCGGCTGCCCCGGACGGGCTGACGCCACAGAACTGATACACGACAGATGACGGGCCGAGCGGTAACGCAGGCATGGTCACACCCCGCGGCCCACGCCCTCCAAGGCTGTCGAGGTGGAGTAGCGGCCCACGCCCGGTCACCTGCACAGCGGTCTCCCGCATCAATCGCCGCAGCCACCGGTGAGCCGGGTCACCGTCGACAGGGGGATGCCAGGCGATGCCGTAAGGAAAGGGCGGGAGTCCTTCTGGGGCTGCGGCGACGCGGTAAGCCGGGTCATCGGCGTACGCGAAGGCGGCGCGCCGCGGGAGGGTGGCAATCAATTCGGTGCCAGGCAGCACGGCCGCCGCCGCGGAGAAGTAGGGCACGCGCAGGCCCTCGGGCCGGCGCAGTCCGTACTCGTCGAGTCGGCGCTCGACCCTGGCCTGGCCCATGCCCAAGAGGTCGACGACAACGTGTCGGTATGTGATGAAGTCGTCCATGGTCACCTGATCGCCGGACACGGGGTGATCGCGCGGCAGCAGGCAGGCGAAGTCCTCTTCGAACAACGTCTCCCACCGCAGCGCGCGCGGTGCCACGACACCGGAGATGATCAGATCCGCGCTGCCCTGCTCGACGTCGGCGAAGGACTGGTCACTCAGTGGCGCCACGGTCAGCGAGATCCCTGGAGCCTTGCGGAGGAAGCGGGGGAAGAGGAGCGGGCCGAACAACGAGGTGGCGAAGTCGGTGCAGAGCACGCGGAAGTGGCCCTGCGCCGTCGCGGGATCGAAGGCGTCTCCGCGCAGCAGCGCTTCCAGGCGAGGAGGCAGCTCGGCCAGCTCGGACTGTATCTGCTGGCCCCGAGGGGTCGGTTCGTAGCCGCCGCGTGTGCGCACCAGGAGTTCGTCGCCGAACGTCTCTCTGAGCCGGTGCAGGACATCGGCTCTGCCCCGCGCCTGACCGGGTCAGCCATGGTGTTCACCCCTCAGGGGCGGGTCGTGGGATCCGTGTCCGGCGGCTGCGTCGAGGGCGACGTACTCGAACGGGCTCGTGAGGCCATCCTGAACGGCAGCCCCGCGCAGGGGACTTACGGGATAAGTGACGACGACGCTGTTGCCGTCGGCCTCACCTGTGGCGGCACGCTGGAGATCCTCGTCGAACCCGTCGACATCCACACCTTCCCCGAGCTTGTCGAAGTGATGGAATCCGTGCGGGCCCCATCCCCACAGCCGTCGCCACTGTGGTGAACCATCCGCGTCCGGAGGCCGTCGGCACACATGTGGTCCTGCGCGCCGACGACCACTGCGGCGGCCTGCTCCCGCTGCCCATCCCGCCAGACCTGATGCACAACGCCCGAGCCCTGCTGCGACACGGTGACAGCACACTGTTGAGCTACGACGCGGCTTCCTTACCGCGTGCACGGCATCGGCACGGCGCCGCTCTCATCGCTGCCTAGTGCCGTGGCAGGCAACGTTTGCCCGTCAAGGAGCGGCGTCCGGTGCGTGCTCTCGGCGTGCCGGGTGCAAGCCCTCGTACTGGGTGTACTT
>NZ_JBEOSZ010000079.1:0-19575 GCF_040303285.1 Streptomyces sp. NPDC096046
CGGCCCAGGGCCGCTTGCGCTCCGAGGGGCTCGCCTGCCCTGCGGGCAGGCGGCACGGTCCGCTGCGCTCCCCGTGCAAATGCTGCGCTGCGCTGCGCATTTGGGCCCCGTGCCGGGGGCCTGGCGGTCCGCTCGCTGCGCTCGGGACCGAGCCCGCTACGCGGGCGGCTGGCTACGAGGGAGGGTGGCCGGGGGCGTGCCCAACCCGTGCCGGTGGTCCCGGGGTTGGGCACGGGGAGTGATGCAGCATGTACCGTTGGCAGATCCGGGCCACCCCCTGCATCAAACTTCGGGCCTGTGTAGCGTTTGGGACCCCGGGCCACCACCCCCGGAGAGGTCCGGGCCGTGTCCGGGGCGCAGCTCCACCAGGTCTGACCTGCGCGGACGTTGGTCCGGGGCGTGGCGGGGCACGGGTGCGAGGGTGGCTCCCGACTCGAACTGACGGGCCGTCACGGGGTGGGGGCGAATAGCGGGGGTCGCAACAATGCCCGGACCGGGGAATGGTGACCCTGCTTCAAAAACCAGCCCGAGACAAACTCTGGAACCAGCCCCCGCCACCACCCCGGAATACGGGAAAGGCGCAGGAATGCGCCGTGGGAATGCGCCCGCAAAACCCGTGGAAACCAACCCCATTCCAAAAACCCCGGCCGTTAGCAGGCGCCGCGCGCCGGTGTCGGGCGCAGCACCAGGGCGGGGTGGGCGGAGCGCCAAGCTCGCCGAGCGGCACCACCGCCAGGACGACCGCGTCGCCACGCTCAGGCCCTCACGGCCCGTTCCGGGCGTGGGTGACGGCGTGAACAGTGCAGGCTGATCAGTGACACAGATCCACGGCGCGCACCGTGGCCACCTGGGGAAACAGGGGGTTGATGACACAGATGACACAGCCCGGCCGGGCCCCCGCCGGACCCATGCAAATGCTGCGCGGACACCGCCCTGCCTCGACCGCGCGCGGCCCCGCCGACGCGCGCGGGCACAACGGCCGGCGCCCGATCCCCCGAGGCGCTCCCCGCGTCCCGCCCGCTTCCCTCCCACCCTTCTTCTTCCAGGCCGGGGCGGTCGTGGGGTGCTCTGAGGGGGATGTCAGCAACCCGACCACGCCCCGGTGAGGCGCTGACCAGCGATGACGGAAGCGCCCGCCACGAGGCTGCGCAACGTCTACCGCAACCCTCACCGCAACACCCTGGCGCAACGTCCACCGCAACACCCGGCGCAACAGCGCCGTTCGCCGCCGCGCCCCGCTGTCCCCCGCTCCACCACCCCGGACGCTCCAGCGGCCGGGCAGCGCGGAGGCGCCGCCGACGCGCAACGAGCCTCCAGGACGCCCGATCCCCCCGCCGAGCCGACCTCTGCCCCAGCCCCGCCCCACTCCCCTTCTTCCTGATCGTGGGCGGCTGAGGGAGGCTCCAGGGGGGATGTCAGACCCCCGACCACGCTCAAAACCGCGTGGTGACCAGCGGCAACGCGCAGCGCCCGGGAAGGCTCGCGCAAGAGATGTCGCAAGGGAAGCCGCAAGAGATCGTGCAGGAGATGCCGCAAGAGATGTTGCCGGTCCGGGCATGAGCGGTGGTCAGGCGCGGCGGGACCACCAGCGCCGCCGCTCGCCTCGCTCCTGGTGGTGGTTGTGGCCGGCGGCGCCGTCTCGGGCCCGGCCGGGGTCGTGCGAATGCTGCGCGGACACCACCACGGCCGCTGCTGGGGTCCGTAGGGTGGCGCGCATGCTGATTGCCAGCCTGAAGCCCAGGACGATGGGCGGGACAACGAACACGGGTCTCTTGGCCTATGCCCTGGCGCGGGCTGGCCACCCCGTGACCTGTTACGACGCGGACGAGTCGTTGCAGTTGGCGGCGTGGGCGCGGGAGGCCGGCGACTTCCCGTGCGAGGTGCACGTGGCGGACACCCCGGCGTTCGCGGAGGTTGTCTACCCGGAGATGGATCACTCCCGGGTGAACCTGGTGGATGCCGGGCACGCGGAGAACCACCCGGATGTCGTGGACTCGATACTGGAAGTCGTGGATCTGGTGATCCTGACGCTGTCGCCCACGCAGCCGGATTACGACCGGCTGGTCAAGCCCGAGCGGGGAACGGCGCTCGCCAAGGTGATCAAGCGGTCCGCCGCGCTGCGGGAGAGCGGGCAGCCGCCTGCGACGTACGTGCTGCTGAACCGCTGCCAGGCCGGGGCGGCCAGCCCGAAGAAGTACGCGGACCTGCTGACGAACGGCGGCGAGAAGGGCAGCGACCCGCGCTGGACGGTCCTGTCCACCCAGATCCCGAGGCGGGAAGGCATCGCGTCGGCTGTCGGCTTCCCCTGCGACAAGCCCGAGCGCAGGAAGCCCTACGACGCGCTCGTCACCGAGCTGACCCGGCTCGGGCACCTGCCCGAGGCGAGGCGGTGAGCATGACCTCCAACGACAAGGCACTCGGTCGCCGGGACCGGGCGCGCGCCTTCGTCCCCGAGCTGATCCCCGAACCCCAGGATCTCGACCGCACGGGACCGCTGGACGCGAAGGAGCAGCAGCAGCTCGACCGGATCCATGCCGCCCGCGACCACCACCAGGCCGCGAAGTGGATGCGGGGCAAGGCGCTGGACGCCGCGTTCCGCCGGCGCCTGTTCCGGGGCGAGGATGGGCAGCGCACCCGCCAGCAGTACCTGGACGACGAGTGGGACGGCATCAGCGAGTCGGCCGCCTACCGCGAGATCGGCGAGTGGCCGCTGGCCAAGGCGATTACCGACGCTTTGGAGCGGCCGGCCCCGGACTCGCACGTCCGCGCCCTGGTCGACGTTGCCGACAAGCAGGGCCACGGGGAGGTTGCCCGCTGGTACGCCGAGCTGCGCCGCCACGGCCAGCAGGCCGGGCGCCGGGTTACCGCGGAGGTGGTGGCCAACCTCGCCGACTTCCTGCGGTCGGGCGCCGAGCCGGAGCGCCTGGAGGCGCTGTTCGTGCCCCGCCAGCTCCCACCCGCCCGCAAGCCCGCCCCGGCCAAGCGCACCGGGCGCGGGGCTGGCGAGGCGGTTACGGGCACGGTCGTCGCCCACGGCCAGGACCAGCCCGTCGGCTCATTCCCAAATTTGGGAATGAGCGCCGACGGTGACGGCACCGGCCCGGCCGGGGAGGCGGGGCGGTGGGTGCTGAGCTCGGAGCACGTCGCCCGGCTCAGCGCCTGGATCGCGGACGGGGCGAGCAAGGCAAAGATCAGTCCCGAGCGGGCGGCGGACCTTCTTGTGGAGGCGCTCACCGACGACACCTTCCAGCACTGGATCGCCGCCCGCGCCTGGACGTAGCGCAGCCGCGGCGTGTCCACCGCGCTGACCTGCCGTGGTCGGGGCTGTGGTCGGGGTCCTGGTGCTCATGGTCGGGGGCGTGGTCGGGGGTGCCTGGTGCGCCAACGGCGAGCGGGGCGGCACCCGGTGGTGGGTGCCGCCCCGCTCGCCGTGTTCAGGCCGTGTCAGCCCCAGTTCTGGGGCTGGTAGGCGGTCGCCGGGTTGTAGCCGCCCGCTAGCAGTTCCTGCGCCTCCTTGCGGATCTCCCCGGCCACAGTGCGGCCGACGTTCACCGCGGCTTCGATCTTCTTCAGCTCCACGACGTCGA
Organism: Streptomyces sp. NPDC096046; assembly: GCF_040303285.1. Taxonomy (NCBI): domain Bacteria; kingdom Bacillati; phylum Actinomycetota; class Actinomycetes; order Kitasatosporales; family Streptomycetaceae; genus Streptomyces; species Streptomyces sp. NPDC096046. Next base: position 3,588 of record NZ_JBEOSZ010000079.1, read on the forward strand.
CGTAGTCGGCGTTGCCTCCGGCGGCCAGGATCATGCGGGCCACCTTGCGGGCCTTGAGCTGGCGCGGGCTGAGGTCGGCCCAGGCGTCGGCCGTGGCGGCCTCGGCCTCCAGGACCGCGATCCGGCGGCGCGCCTCGGCCGCCCGCAGCCGGTCCGCCTCCGCGTCAGCGGTCGCCCGCTCCGCCTCGGCATCCACCGCCAGCTTGCGGCGGCGCTGCTCCGCCGCCTCCGCCTCCAGGCGCTCCGCCTCCGCCTTCAGCCGCTTGGCTTCCGCGAGTTCCTCGGCCGCCTTCCGCGTCGCCTCGGCCTCCCGGCGGCGGGCCTCTGCCGCTTCCGCCGACTCCTCGGCCTGCTCCGTCATCTGCGCCTTGCGCTCCGCCTGCTGCCGCGCCTGCTCCGCCAGCACCCGGGCGGTCTCCGCCTGCCCGGCCGCCTCGTGGGTGCGGACGCTCGCCAGGTGGCCGGCGGCCACCTCGTCGGCCTTCCGGTTGAGCGCGGCGATCCGGGCGCGGCTGGCCTCCTCCGCTTCCCGCTCCGCCCGCAGCCGCTCGCGTTCCGCCTCCTCGCGCTGCTGCTCCGCCCGCAGCCGAGCGCGCTCCGCCTTCCGCGCGGCGCGCTCCGCCTCCTGCTGCTCCCGCTCCTCCTGCTGCCGCTCCCACTCCTCCGGCAGGGCCAGCGCCTGCTCGACGGTGAACCCGCGCGGGGCCATCGTCATGGGCAGCTTCTGGATGTCGGTGGCCGTCGACAGGTCGCCGCCGAGCTTCTGCTTCAGCATCGTGACGTAGCCGTGCAGGTCCTGCTCCCGCTTGACCATCTCCTGGTAGCTGGTGACCGACGCCAGCCGCATACGCCGGTACAGGCGCCCGGTGGTGACCGGGGCCAGGATCCAGCGGTGGGCCGGGATACGGTCCGGGCGGGTCCGCTGCGCGCGGGTGGTGACGCGCAGCCAGTGCCGCAGCGCCCCGACCCCGAGGACGAACAGGAACGGCATCACGCCGTGCATCAGGGCCTTCAGCGGCTCAGCGGCCAGGCCCTGCAGGACGCCCATGCCGCTGGGCAGGGCAGCTCCGGTGTTCAGCACGATCGTGACGGCGGTCATCAGGTGCGCGGACGGCAGCAGCGACCGCTTCGGGCGCCCGGCGCGGATCAGGACCAGGTCCATGGCCAGCAGGCCGATGATGGACACGTCGATGCCCACCGGGAACGCCCACGACAGCCAGCCGAACCCGCTCTCCCGGGCGAAGTCCTCCAGCGTCCGGTAGGAGACCGCGAACCCGATCAGGCCGACGATGGGCAGGGCCACACAGGCCACCGCGAGCAGGGCCTTGCCCACCCACCGCGCCTCGGACTCGGACTCCTCGGCCGGGGCCTCAGCCTCCCCCTCGTCTCCCCCCGGGGCGGCCTTGCTCAGCCGCCCCCGGCCACCCAGTCCCCGCACGGGCGGAGCGGTCTCCGGTGCGACCGGAGCGGCCGGGCGTGCCGCCGGAACGGCACCGGCCGCGACCGGAGCGGTCTCGGCTGCGGGCGCCTCGCCCGGTCGGCTGTGTTCCTCCGTCACCGTCGTTCGCATCCCGGCAGTCTGCCCTCCGGTCACCGGTGCCGGAGCACCGCCCCGTGCGACCGGAGCCGCGCCCGGCGTGCCCGGAACGTCAGCGGCGGCCTCCGGAGCCGCGCGCGTGCGGTCAAGGTCGGGCGGGGCATCGAGGGAGCGGGGCTGCGTCTGCGGGTAGGTTGCCTGGTGCGTCACGGGGACCTCCGTGTCGTGGGTCGGGACCGCTTGCTGCGCGGTCGTGGCCGGCCGGGCCGGGAGCTCCGAACTCCCGGCCCGGGTCAGTCGGTGTTGAGCAGGTAGTAGGGGAAGGGCCGGTCCTCGATCCGGACGCCCATACTCTTGATCCAGTACCAGTGGAACGGGAAGCGCGGGGCGCGCAGGGTCATCAGCGCCACGGCCCGGTGGTGTCCGTCCGCGACGTACACGGCGCCGTCGCGGTCGGAGACACCCAGGACGATCGGGACTCGCAGGCCCTGGCGGGGGATCGTCTCCACCAGGCCGGCCACGATCTGCGCGTCCTTCTCCCGGCGTTCGAACCGTGCGCGGGCATCAGCCCAGCGGGTGTACTCCGTGGGGCGGATCGCGTCGTCGCGCAGCAGCGCGGTCGGCATCGAGCCCTGGTAGCGGCCCACCGCGCTCACCTGCCGTTCTTCGTCGTCGCGCCCGCCTTGCCCCACCACTTGGCGTGGTTGTGGTTGTGCGTGACGAAGGTGTCGCCACCGCCACGGCGGGCGGTACCGGCGAGCATGAGCAGGGCCAGCACCCACAGCGCGCCGCTGCTGGTGACGGCGGCGAGCGGGGCGAGGAACTGGCCCAGTCCCCAGCCGACGCCGGCCGCCGCCGCGCCGGTGCCGATCCCGCCCGCGAGAACGAGCTGGGCGCGCGAGTCGATGAGGGGCTGCGGGGACAGGTCGCGGGGCTGGGTGGCGGGCACGGCGGCGATCAGGGCGTCGGCCTGCGAGCGCAGGACGGGCACCATGCGTCCGTAGGCGTCCGGCACGTACACCACCGGCTCGCTGCTGGTGCGTTCGCCGTACAGCTCCACGGGCCCGCTCAGCGGCGCGGCGAGGGGCGCCTCGTAGGGCTGTGCGAGGGGCGCGGCCGGGGTGTACGGGCGGGGTTCGAGGGGGAAGGACACGGCTCGTGCTCCTCACGGTGAGTTACTGTCAGGCGGAAGTCAGAGGCGGGGATTTCTGACAGTCAGAGGCACTGTCAGGGCCTGTCACGTGCAAAGTTCCGTGACTTCCCTATAGGCCCCCGGCGGGCCTGACTGTCGGAAGTCAGGCCGCGCCGTGACTGTCAGGGCGTCACAATCGGTGACGGCTAGGCGGGCTGGAGCGGGGAGGCGAGGATCGTGTACTCGCCGTGCCCGTCCCGGCGGATGACGCCCATCTCGGCGAGCCGCTTCAGCTCGCCCTGGAGCCAGGGGCGCTTGCGGCCGGCCGCCACGGTGGCGGGGATCAGGTCGGCGGGCTCGAACTCGAGGCGGCCCTGCTGCACGAAGCCGTCCAGCTCCACGCAGAGGATGTGCCGGGCCTCCTCGGTCGACGGACGCTCCCCGTCCTCGAAGGTGAGCTCCGAGTCGGCGTCGACGTCGGGCACGTCGTCCTCGAGGCGGAGGTGGGCGTAGTCGGCGTCGGGCTCCGGGTCGCCGGGGATCGCACCGAGGATCTCCTCGCGGGCCTCCTGGAGCTCCATGGCGGCGGCCTCCTCGATCTCGGACATGTCGGTGTCGTCCTCCAGGACGTAGGCGGAACGGACGGGGGGCTGGCCCGGAATCGCGGACAGCGCGGCCGGAGCAGCGGCGGAAGCGACCGGAGCGGCGGCAGCCACGCCCGGAGTGGTGCGGTTGGTGCCCCGGTGGGAGCGCTGCGCGTACGCCTGGCCCAAGGCCTGCGCCGTGGTGTCGTCCAGCGGGTCACGGACGGCGGCGGCGGCCTGCACGAGCGCGGCCAGCAGCTCGCGTTCGGTCAGGGCGGAGCGCACCTCGGTGGTCCACCGCTCCTGCGGGATGCCCATGCCGGTGGAGAAGGCGTAGCCCGGCCGGTCCGAACCCCACGCGGGCACCGCGCCGGCACCGGTCACGGAGTCCGGGAGGCAGAACCCGGCGTCGCCCGGGTCATCCACGCCGAAGCACGCCGTGGCCTGGAGGTTGGTCCGCACATCGACGGACATGTTCGTCCAGGTGGCGCGCTGGAGGCTGACCACCAGCCAGATGCCCACCGACCGCGCGGCACGGGCAATCTTGTTCAGCTCGTCGAAGTCCGCCAGGTCGGCGGCCTCCTCCAGCCACACCACCATCGCGTTCAGCGACGAAGCCGGGGTCCACTGGTCCAGGCCCTCATCCGCCAGCACGTTGCCGCGGGCGGTGATAGCACCCGGGAGCGCCTTCAGCAGGCGCTTGGCCTCCGCCGTCTCGGTGATGAACCAGTCCAGCCCGTCCTTGATGTGACCAACCGTCTGACGCCCCTTGGCCACGTCCACCAGGAAAATCGACATCTGGCGGCGGCACATCAGGTGCGTGAGCACGGTGCGGGCGAACTCGCTCTTGCCCGCGCCGGTCACGCCCATCACCAGCAGGTGCTGGAGGATGTCGGCGTCGAACGGGTTGATCGCCCACACCTCGCCGTCGGCGTACAGGCCGACCGGGATCTCATCGGTGGGCAGCAGACCCAGCGCCGTGGGCACCGCGAACGGCACACCGTCCTTGAGCAGATCCGCCACCCGCAGCGACAACGTGCCGCGGGCGCCGTTCTCCGGGTCCGGCTTGACGACCACGCCGGACGGCGGGACGTGCAGCGCCGCCGCCAGCTTGGCCGTGGTCGCCTGCACATCGGGCACGGTGCCGCCGGCCGTGACCTCCACTTCCGCTTTCACGGTGCCCTTGCCGGAACCCTTGGCGTCCTTGACCTTGACCTTCTCCCAGCCGATCGCCTCCGCCAGCGCGCCCAGGCCGCCACCGGTCTCCTCCGCGACGTCGCCGGAAGCGCCGTTGCGCAGGATCTGCCGCAGGTTCCAGGACGCGGCGAACAGCCCGCCGCCGATCAGCCACAGGTCGACCAGCGGATGCCCGAACGGCCCGGCAGCCGTCGCGCAGGTCAGCCAGCCCATCCCGGCCGCCACCGAGGCGGTTGCCTGCGCCCGGCGGAACGCGCCGAACTTCGTCGCGGCCGGGGTGGTCTTCCACGTCACCGCCGACAGCACCACGCCGCCCACCGCCAGGCCGGCCGACGCCAGCCCGGTGGACATCGGGTCCGCGCCCCACATCGTGTTCGTCGCCCAACCGGCCAGCGGCGGCAGGGTCGCGGCGCCGATCCACGGCGGGGTGTAGGGCAGGGCCTTGCCGACCACATGGCCGACCAGGTGACCGAAGAAGCCGCCCTTGCCGACCGGCACGATGTCCGTCGACGTGTTCACCGGCGCCGCCGCCGCAGCGGCCGTGTTCTTCCGGCGCGCCATCAGTCCACCTCCATGTTGAACTCACGGCGGGCGGTCTTGGTGGTGCGGCGCTGCTTGGCCTCCCGCTCCGGCACGATGAAGTGCCGGTTGAAGGCGTGCGCCATCTTCAGCGCGCCCACCCCGAGCGCCTTCGCGGCCTCCGCGCTGACCTTGAGGTGGGCGGAGACCAGGCGGGCCTTGACCCGGCTGGAGGCGCCGAAGGTGTACCACTTGCCCTTGTGGGTGGACAGCACCCCGTTGATCTCTTCCGCGCGCATCCCGAGGATCAGGTGCAGCTCGCGCCCGAGGTGGTTGATCGCCTTGGCCAGGGCCAGGATGTCCTTGCTGCCCTTGATCTCGATCCGCTCCACGGCGTAGATCAGCCGGTCGCCCTGGTGGCGGTCCGCGCTGCCACCGGCCGCACCCGCGCCGCCGCGACCGCCGCCGCCGTCGCCGCCCCGGCCGCCGTCGCCGCCGATGTTGACGGTGACCGGCGGCACGAACGAGCTGCCCATCGCGCCGACGAATCCGCCGGCCGCCGAACCCGCCGCACCCGCGACCCGGGACGCCCGGCCGGAGCCGTTCGGCGCCTGGCGGGGCGGAGGCGGAGCGGTCGGCGTGGTGGGCGGCTGGGTCGGGCGCGGCGGCGCGAACCCGGGGTCGTCCTGCCAGTTGTAGGGCTGCGTGCTCACAGTTCGTCCTCCACGATCGTCGTGCCGCCGAACCACATCGGCTGGCGGATCTGAATCAGCTCGGTCTCGTCCTCGAGGTCACAGGCCGCGTCGGCCTGGTCGATCAGCTCGTGCGCCGCCATGAACTTCGCGGTGGCCAGCGCGGCGTACAGGTCGGTCGGCCCGAGTCGGGTCTTGGTGGCGAGGCGCAGCGCCATCCGGGCCACGCGGGCGCACCGCTCGATGGCGGAGGCTGCGCGGTCCAGCAGCGCGATACGGGTCTGGCCGTACATCACGCCCCCCGCTGACGGTTGGCGGACTCGGTCATGGCGAGGACGGTCTGCTCGAACGGCGCGTCGTTCTCGCTGATGGCCTCGATCAGCGCGTGGGCCAGGGCCTGGTCGTCCCCGGCGTCCGCGGCGGCGATCGCCTCGCCGACCTTGTCGTCGATGAACTTGCTGGTCACTGTGGCGGTCTCCTCTCGGCGGGCCGGGCTGTCCGGTCCCTCCGCCACCACCAGCCCGGCGTTCGGCTGGTGATGACGGAGAGCCGTCAGCCCTCGCACGCGCACTCGCATCCACGGCCGGCGCACTGGCGGCAGTCCTGGCAGGTGTCACAGGTCTTGCAGTGGCGGCAGCCCCGCAGCACCGGCGGCCAGCAGTCGCAGCCGGTGGGCTGCCACGGCTCGGAGCTGCCGAAGATGCCGAGCTGGCCGGGCGTCGGGTCGGTGATCGTTGACGGGACCGAACGCGGCTTCACACGGCGCGGGCTCACCGCTGATCACCCTCTTCGCGCTGCGACAGCGCCCACCCGATGGCGACCACGGCCATGCCCGCCAGGAACCCCACGTTCAGCATCTGGTCGTCGCCGGTGACGAGGCCGGTGACCTCGACGGTGAGCGCAGCCACGGCGAGCAGGCGCAGGATCCACAACGTCGTGTAGCTCACTGGGCACCCCCCGCCCGGACCAGGTGGTCCGAGGTGGTCCACACCGAGCCGACCGCGAACGGCTGGCCGTCCGCGCGCAGCACGTCACGGACGATGACCGCGAACCGGGCGCGGCGCTTGAGCAGGCGCGCCGCCTCGGCCGGGTCGGTGACCAGCGACAGCACCTCGAACGCCCCGTCGCTGTTCTGGTAGATCGCGCCCACCGCGCGGGGCCCGATCTGCGCGGCAACCTCGCTGGTCATCGGGCACCCCCAGTCGGCTGCGCCGCCTGCGCCAGGGTCTCCGCCAGACGGGCCGCCGCCTCCTGCGCCGCGACCAGCGCTTCACGAGCCTGCTGCCGGGCGGCCTCCAGCTGCGCCGCCGCCTGCTGCCTCGCCGCCTCCGCCGCACTCATGCCGCCGCCCCGATCCACGACGCCAGCCGCGCCACGGCCGCCGCGTCGCTGTAGTCGGTGGCCTCCTCACGGCGCACCCGGGCCAGCGCGTAGTGGGCGTACACCCGGCGCCGCGCCGCCATCGCGAGGAACCCGCGCGGGTTGTCCACGTTCTGGCCGCTGAGCAGGCGCTGCCACACCGCGAGCCACACGTCCTGGGCGACGTCCTCCGCCAGGGAGCGGTCCTGCACCTTGAGCGTCTTGGCCGCCACGGCCACGACCAGGCCGTGGTACTCGGCCGCCCACCCCGCCAGCACCTGGCGCAGCGGGGCGTCCTCCGGCCGGCTGAACCGCCCCGCGACACCCACCCGGTACGGGTGCGGGCCACGCGGACGCTGCGGCAGCGGCTCCTTCGTCTTGCCATGCTCATCAGCGCGCGGGGCCACCTGCGCTAACGGCATCCGTTCTGCCACGATCGACACGTTGGATCTCCCTCTCATCCAGGGGTTCCGACAGCGGGACCGGTGCGCTAACACCGGTCCCGCCGCCCGGTCTGGTGCGCTAACACCAGGCCGGGCGCCTGCGTTTTCGCAGGTCAGAGACTGCTTCCTGTATGGCCGCCACTACGCACTGCCATCCGGGCAACTTCCCCTAGGAAGCAGCTTCCTATAGGAAGTTAGGCCGTACTTCAGGTATCGTCAACCACATCCGATAGGAAGCTAGGAAGAGAGGAGGCGAGATGAGCGCCGGAACCGTGGCCAAGATGGTGGACGACCTGCGGCAACTGATCCATGAGGGGGAGTTGCAACCTCATGCCCAGTTGCCGTCGACCCGGGCCCTGATGAACACGTACGGGCTGTCCGACAACGCCGTGTACCGGGCCGTGGCTCTACTGAAGTCCGACGGCTACGTCTACAGCCGCCAAGGGGCGGGGGTGTTCGTAGCCGACCGCCGCGCGCTGATCACGGGGGCGGAACGAATCGGAGGGATCACCCGGCCGGGCGAGCGGATCGAGTGGCGGCACAGCATCCGAACCGACGCACCTGACTGGGTCGCCGGGTACATCGGCGAGGGGGAATGCGTGGAGCGCGCCCGCGTCGTCCGGCGCGGCACGATCATCCGCGAAGCGTCGCGGTCCTGGGTGCATCGGGATATTGCTGCCGTCGTCCCCGAACTGGACGAATCGGCCCCCTGCAACCCGACCTGGCAGGCGATCTATCAAGACCGCTCCGGCAACGCCGTCGAGAACACCTCCCGAGCTGCCGACGCCCGTATTGCCACCGCCGACGACATCGCGGCCCTTGAGTTGACGGCCGGCACGTACGCCGTGCTGATCGTGCGCAACGTGTACTCCGCCGCAGGCCGCGTGATCGGCGTCGGCGAGATCGTGTGCGCCCCCGGACGGCCCGTTGAACTCAAGTCCCCTAGCCCCTCCTGACCTGCCCGGAAGGACCCCCATGAACCGCACAGCCACCCAGTACGCGGGCATCGCTGCCGAGTCGGTCAACGGCCTCAACCAGCGCATTCGCGCGGCTCTCGCCGATGGCGAGGCTCCGGATCTCGCCCGGCTCAAGGACGCGTACGAGGCCACGGCCAGCCTGAAACTGTTGGCCCAGCGCTTGACGTTGACGGCCACCCAGATGCAGCAGCTCGTCGGCAAGTGGCACCAGGAGGGCCACCTCCTCACCGAGCCTGCGATCGACACCGACGCTGTGGTCGACGACTTCAGCACGGCGATGACCGATGCGAGCAAGGTGGCCCGCTCCCTGTTCGTCGCCCTGGACGACGCAACCAAGAACCTCGCCCCGATCGGCTGGCAGGAGTCGGCGCCGGCGGCAGCTCCGCACAAGACTCAGTCGTAAGTCCCCTCAGCGCCAAATGCCCGGCGCCCTCAGGCGCCGGGCACATGCGAAAGGCAGCGTGACCGTGAGCAATTGGTGCGTCAGTCCCTGGCGCGCGACAGCCGCACCGCACGCATCCAAAGAATCCGCGTGCGTGCAAGCAGGAAAGCAGATCCATATTTGCGTGATTTCAATTGAACGCCGCAAATCCGAGTTTGCGGAAAAGGGTGAAACTCCCATCGCTAACTCTTGCTATCGCCTAGCGCGTCAGTTAACCCGTTTTTCGTGCGGCGCCTCTTGCTGCCACCTAGCGCGTCAGCTCAACCGTATTTCATGCGGCAGGGGCGGCCTGTTTGAGGAGCCGATGACGCGGTTTACGCGCCAAGGCATTCCGGCCCTCCGTCCTCTGTCCACAGGCGGGCAGGGGCAGGATGGGCCGCACAACGCAACAGGCCCCGCCAGATGTGGCGGGGCCCGAACGTCCTCCCGGGTTCGCGGCCCGGGCGGAAAGCACTTCTACTCCCGGCAAGGAGGTGCGCTCCCCTTGAGCGTACGAGATGACTGGCCCCGCGGGCCACAGGACCAGGCGATCCAGAGCGCGGTGACCGAGCTGGCGGCGTACGGCGGCCCGGCGGGGGTGGCTCGGTGAGCTACCAGGCGCAGACGTGGGTGGACGAGGTCGGGATCAAGCACTGCAAGAACGGCGGCGAGCTGCTGGTGCTGATCCGGGTGGCGAACCACACGAACGGTGAGATGCGCGGCTGCTACGCCTCGGCGGAGACGCTGGCGGGTGAGTGCCTGATGGGCGAGTCCACGGTGCTTAAGCACCTGCGCCGTCTGAAGGCCGGCGGTGTGCTGCTGCCGGGCGATCCGGAGCTGGTGAGCCACCTGCGGGCGGACCGCCGGCCCCCGGTGTACGACCTGGCGGGCGGGCACGAGACGGGGTGTCCGGGCGGCCACAGCGTGGGGGATGTCTGCCACGTCGAGGCCACGGGTGCTCGATCTGAACACCCGTCGAAGCCTGCCCGCGCCACGGGTGCTCGATCTGAGCACCCGTCGAAGAAGCGCAGGTCAGCGGGTGCTCAATCTGAGCACCCGTCGAAGGAAACACCCGCCACGGGTGTTCAAATCGATCTCTCACGGGTGTTCAAATCGAGCACCAATAGTTCTAAGGATTTGAACTCTCTCTTCTTCGTCCCCGCTGGCGCGTTCGGCGCCCAGCCGTCACAGCAGCCCCACGAGCGAGAGAGAGAGGCGGCTGCGCCGGAGGCGTCGGGGGCTGACGTGGTGGTCGACGCGTACGTCCGGGCGCTGGGCCGGCCGTTGGTGAACGGCTCCCGGCAGGAGCTGCGGGCGCAGGCGGCATCGCTGCTGGCGACCGGCGCGTACACGCTGGACTGGCTGTGTGAGCGGGCGGCGGAGATGCCCGCGCGGGGCTACCGGGACCTGGTCACCCACGCGCAGCACCCGAGTCACCGGCTGCCCGGCCAGGCTGGCCCGGTGGATGCGGCTGGTTCTGGTGGTGAGCGGCGGGCGACACCGGAGCAGGTGGCGGCGTTGCGGGCGCGGATCGCGGCGAACGGGAGCGGGCTGTGAGCGACGACTTCACGCGGGTGCCGCCGCAGGACCTGGACGCGGAGCAGGCCGTGTTGGGCGCGATGCTGCTGTCCAAGGACGCGATCCTCGAAGTGATCGAGATCGTGACCAGCGCCGACTTCTACAAGCCCGCGCACCAGACCGTGTTCGACACGGTGTGCTCGATGGTGGTCCGGGGCGAGCCGTGCGATCCGATCACGGTCGCCGGGAAGCTGGACCAGGACGGCAACCTCGCCCGGGTCGGCGGGGCGTCCTACCTGCACACGCTGGTGGAGGCGGTGCCCACGGCGGCGAACGGCGCCTACTACGCCGAACGCGTGCGGGACCTGGCGCTGCTGCGCGGCGTCATCGAGGCCGGCACCCGCGCGGTGCAGCTCGGCTACGCGGCCGACGGCGACCCGCAGGAGATCGCCGAACGCGCGGTCGCCGACATGCAGGCCGCGCGGGACCGGGGCCTGGCCGACCGGGACGCGCCGCCGTTGGACCTGGTGGACTTCCTCGCCCAGGCCGACGACGAACCCGACTGGGTGATCCCGGGCGTGCTGGCGCGCTGGGACCGGCTGATGGTCACGGCCGGGGAGGGCGGCGGCAAGTCGCTGCTGCTGCGCCAGGTGCTCATGCGCGCCGCCGCCGGGCTGCACCCGTTCAAGCGCGCGAAGATCCGGCCCGTCAAGGTGCTGCTGGTCGACGTCGAGAACAGCGCGGACCAGGCGCGGCCGTGGCTGCGCAAGATGGCCGACGCCGCCGCCGAAGAGGGCGAGCCGATCCCGGCCGGCCGGGTCACGGTCGAGATTCCCGAGCGGGGCCTTGACCTGACCAACCCGGCCGACCGGTCGTGGCTGGCGCGGCGGGTGGAGCGGGTCAAGCCGGACCTGATCGCCATCGGCCCGCTCTACAAGCTGGCGCTGGGCAACCCGAACGAGGAAGAGACCGCCCGCGGCTTGATGTCCGCGCTGGAGATGCTGCGCACGGTTTCCGGGGGCGCGGCGATGCTGATCGAGGCGCACTCGCCGCACGCCGCGCCGGGCGTGAAGCGGCGGGACCTGCGCCCGATCGGATCCTCGCTGTGGCTGCGCTGGCCCGAGTTCGGCTTCGGCCTGTCCCCGGCGAGCGATCCCGGCGCGGAGGAGCTCCGACTGATGGACTGGGTGCCCTGGCGCGGCTCCCGCTCCGTGCGGGACTGGCCCGAACAGTTCTGCGAGGGTGTGACCTGGCCCTGGCAGGCGATCCAGTACCGGGGCAACGCCCCGATCCCTGCCGGGACGATCACCGAGGAACAGGCGGTGGCGGCGGGCCTGATCCCGGAGCAGACGTTCTGGGACGACCAGCAGATCGGCTAGCCGCCCTGGGAAACCGGCTGTGCGCCGATCTCCCGCACTTTCGCCCCGCCCGGGTCTCCCAGGGCGGGGCGATGCCTTTTCGGTCGTCAGGCAGGCGTGCAGCGCGTTTGGTTGGGGCGGGCGGCCACTGCGCCGCCGGCCCGTTCGAGCAGGGCGCGGGCCAAGTGGGTGGCTTGCGCGGCTTCTTCCAGAAGGCGCATGGTCTGCCGCAGCGCGGCGGCAAGGTCCTGATCCGGGACCAGGACGCCCGCTCCCATCAGGTCGTCGAACAGCAGCCGTTCCACGCGGTCGGGCAGATACGGCAGGTCCCCGCCCGGTTCATCCGGCAACAGGAGCCCGGCGAAGACCTGGGTGACGGCGTCCGCGAGTCCGTGCCGGAGGCTGTGGGCGTCCGCGGAGACCCGGTGCAGGTACTGCGCCAGGTCGCCGGGGTCGGCGCAAGCAGCTCCCTGCCTGACCCTGTTCTGGCTGTACTCGAAGGGCGATTCGGTCATACCGGCATCCTTCTGGAAGCAGAGGGCGCGGTGGGATCGGCGCGCGGTGTGTCCACGGGCGGGCCCGGCGCCTCCGCTCGGACCCAGCAACCCCCTCGGAAACCTGGGTCCTTGGGTCCTGGGTCCGGCGTTTCCCCTGGTGGGCGCGGATCGGCCCGGTAGCTGGGTCCTGGGTCCCGCCCATGGGCCGACCATCCTGTGAGGTGTGAGGCTCACACCCCGTTTCGCCAGGTCGGCGCGCTAGCCTGTGAGTTGTGAGCCTGTGAGGGTCCGGCCTATGAACGGCGGCTGATCGGCGGGCGGTTGCCGATCGGGGCCCATGGCCGGCCGATGCCGGGACCGATGCTGACCTGCGCGGACCATTCGATCCGATCAGCGGCGCCCCCCCCGGGTTTTCACCGCCACCAGGCACCGCCACGGCACCGCCATGGGACCGCCGCAGACCGCCACCGGCCGACACCTGAGGCCGCCGGGTGGCGGTGCCATGGCGGTGCCCATGGCGGTCAAAACGGACAGGATGGCGGTGCCGTGGCGGTCCGCCGGAGGATCCGCTGGAGGCCCGCTGGCAGTCCGCTGAGACCCGTCCAGCGCCCGCCGCCCGGCGGATGTCTGGCGGACTCCCAGCGGGCCTCCAGCGGGTCGGCGAAGGCACTCAAGGCGTGCACACGTGCACGAGCACACGCGTGCACACGAGACGGGACGGCAGGACGGCGGAGGGGGCCAACGCGTGCCGCGCGTGCCGCGGGGCGGGCGTGCCGCGCGCACGTGCGCGTGAGGGCGCGCCCCGGCACGGGTCGGCCTGGAGGCGGCTGTCACAGGCCGGTGTCACCGCGTTGGTCACAGCCGCGGTCACAGCTCGGGCGCGGCGGGGCCAGCTCCGAGCACGCGGCGCCCGGCCGTCGGGCGCGACTTCGCCTCGGCGGCCGGGGCGGCGGCGGGGAGTTGTTCGGCGGCGAGCTGGGCGCGCGGCGCGGGCGGCGGGTCGGTGTCTCGGGTGCGGGACAGGTCGGCTCGGTCGCATCCGGTGCCCAGCGGGCGGCGGTCGGTCATCGCCCGATTCTCCCGGCGCGGCGGCAAGTTCATCTTCACCGCCCCGGCCGGGCTCGGTGGCGGGCTCCGAGGCGCGCGCGTGACGCGCGCGTGTGAGGCGGTGAACTCGCCGTGCGCGGCGGGCAGCTGCTCGTGCTCCTGGCCGTCGCGCAGCATTTGCACGGCCGCGCCGCCGGCCGCCCGGCGGGATGGACAAGGGGTGCTGGGCAAGCCGCACCAGTCCCCTGTCGTTGCCCCTGTGGTCTCCCCTGCGTTCCCCCTGCGGTGCCCGAGGCTTGCCCGGCCTGCGTTTGTGCAGATCACCACGAGGTTCCGGGCCCTGGCCGTACCTCGACACCCCCTCTGTCCTGCATGATCAGGCTGGACAGAGGGGCCACCCGTGGGAGGGGTGCGCCGGGAGGGAGGAGCAGGCGGTGGGCGGTTCGAAGCTGCGCCGGTACGGGTCGACGGGACGGACGCGCACGATGTGCCTGGCCGCGCTCGGGGTGGTCAAGGTCGCGACGCCGGACCAGATACGGCGGCTGATGTGCCCGGGCACGAAGGACGCGGCGACCGTGCGCGGCGGGCTGAAGGACCTCGAGGCGGAGCGCCTGGTGGTCTCGCCGGGCAGCGCGGTCCGCGTCAACGAGGCGGGCGTGCGGGTCACCGAGAAGCTGTGGACGCTGACCCCGGCCGGGCTGGAGGCGGCGGCGGTGGTGCTGAACCGCCCGGCCCGGGAGATGGGCGGCACCGCGAAGGCGGCGGCGGCCTCCGGCGCGAAGCACGCGCGGGCGGTGACCGACGTCCTGGACGCGTTTCTGCAGACCCCGCCCGAGCCGACGCAGCCCGTCGTCCGCAAGCACCAGCTCGCCCCCGCCGCGCCGCCGGCCGACCCGCCCGCGCGGCCGGAGGGGCTCGGGCCGCTCACGGCCTGGTCCACGGAGGCGGTGCTGCCGGTCGGCGGCACCTTCCTGTCCCCGGCCCGCGGTTCGCTGCGCGCCGACATGGTGTTCGCCTCGCCCGGGCACGAGGTTGTGCCGCTGCTGTTCGTGGAGGTCGACAACGGCACCGAGGGCCCGCCGATCGTCGCGGACAAGATCGAGCGCTACCGCCGGTTCTTCGCCCGCCGCGTCCCCACCGGCACGGGCAACGGGCGGGACGTGCCGCTGTGGCGGACCATATGGCCGGCCACCGGACGCGAGGGCTACCCGCCGGTGGCGCTGGTGTTCACCAAGAACGTCGGGCAGCTCGCCATGCAGGCCCGCATGCGCGAGGTGGGCGAACTCGCCCGCGACCACTGGCGCGGCATCTGGGAAGGCGACAGCCACACGCCGCAGGGCCAGAAGCCGGACGGCTACCGCGACTACGACGGCAAGGTGCCGCTGCTCGCCACCACGCTGCGCCTGCTTGCCGCGAACGGCCCGCACGGGCCCGTGTGGTGGCGCTACGGCCACACGTCCTGGCAGACCCTCGCGGACGCCCTCGACAACCCCGACGACTACCGCGCCTACTCGGTGCGCGCCGAAGCCCGCCGCAAGGCGCAGGAAGCCGCCCTCGAGCGCGCCCGCCGCGAGCGGGAAGAGGAGCTCCGCCGACTGGAGGCCGCCAAGTGGGCCTGCCCGACCTGCCAGCGGTACGTGTACCCCGCCGACGACCTGACGCCCGGCGGCGAGTGCCGCCCCTGCCTGAACTACCGCGAGCGCGCCGCCGCCGAAACCGCCCAGGAGCAGCCGGACCAGCCGCCGACCGGCGGCGGCATCTTCGGCCGGCGCCGCCGCACCTGACCGCGCGCCCTGCGATCCGCAGGCAACCACCCCTTGTCCATTCGCCGTTTCCCAGGCAAGCCGCCCCTTGTCGACCCCAGGCTCGCTGCTGGAACGCAGCGGCGGGAGAGGGACGGTTGTTCCGGAGCGCCCGGGATCCGGTCCCAGGTTCTCGACCCGGTTTTCGGAATGTGGTGGGAAGTCGCGGGTTTTGCGGGTGGCTTTCTCTGGCGGATTCCCGCGCTCTTTCCGGGCTTTGTAGTGGTGGCGTGGGTTGGTTCCAGAGTTTGTCTAGGGCGGGTTTTTGAAGCAGGGTCACCATTCCCCAGTCCGGGCTTTGTTGCGACCCCCGGAATTCAGCCCTACCTCGTGACGGGCCGTCAGTTCGAGCCGGGAGCCACCCCCGCTCCCGCGCCCCGCCGCGCCTCGGGCCAACGTCTGCGCAGGTCAACCCTGGTGGGGCTGCGCCCCGGGCACGGGCCGGACCCCTCTGGAGGTGGTGGCCCGGGGTCCCAAACGCTACACAGGCCCAAGAGTGATGCAGGGGGGTGGCCCGGATCTGCCAACGGTACATGCTGCATCACTCCCCGTGCTCAACCCCGGGACCACCGGCACGGGTCGGATACGACCCCGGCCACCCTCCCTCGTAGCCAGCCGCCCGCGTAGCGGGCTCGGTCCCGAGCGCAGCGAGCGGACCGCCAGGCCCCCGGCACGGGGGGCCGGAATGCGTAGCGCAGCGCAGCATTCGCACGGGGAGCGCAGCGGACCGTGCCGCCAGCCCGCAGGGCAGGCGAGCCCCTCGGAGCGCAAGCGGAGAGGGGCACGGCCGCGCAGCGGCCGAACCACCCGCGCTTGCGCGGGTGGTGACGCTCCGTCACTCGCCCCCCGCGCAGCGGGGGCATGCCCCTGCCCTGCGCGCAGCGCAGGGGTACCCGCTCCGCGGG
>NZ_JBEOSZ010000080.1:0-19349 GCF_040303285.1 Streptomyces sp. NPDC096046
CCTGTCGGAGGTCGACTACGTGTACGTGTGGGCCGACGGCATCCACCTCAACGTCTACGCCTGCGGTTACCGCAGGCGCCCCCGCCCCTTCGCCCACTGACCACTTGTGCTCAAAAGCGTACGGCTCCACCCCGTCCTCTTGTACACCACCCGCAGTACGCCGAGAACTCCGTGTACACCCCTGGAAGGCCCCGCACCTCGGTCTCCGGTCGACACCTGTTCGACAGGTTCACCCCGTACCGTTGACGCATGGATCTTCGACTGCCCGGACTGCGCGGGCTGACCCGGCGACCCCGGCGCCTCCTGGCCGCCGGGGCCGCTGTCGTCGTGCTCGCCGGGGCGGGCACGTGGACGGCCGTCGCGGACGACGACGCACCCCCCGTCCAGCGCGAGGACCGGATCCTGCCCACGGTCGACGGCACCCGCGTCGACACCTCGTTCTTCACCTCCGGAGCAGCCGGCCGACGCCCCGCCGTCCTGCTCGGGCACGGCTTCGGCGGCAGTAAGAAGGACGTCCGGCAGCAGGCCGAGGACCTCGCCCGGGACGGCTACGCGGTCCTGACCTGGTCGGCCCGCAGTTTCGGCAGGTCCACCGGGAAGATCGGTCTGAACGACCCGAAGGGCGAGGTCGCCGACGTCTCGAAGCTCATCGACTGGCTGGCGAAGCAGCCCCAGGTCGAGCTCGACAAGCAGGGCGACCCCCGCGTCGGCATGGCCGGTGGTTCCTACGGCGGCGCGATCGCCCTGCTCACGGCGGGGCATGACGCCCGCGTCGACGCCATCGCACCGGCGATCACCTACTGGAACCTCGCCGACGCCCTCTTCCCGAACGGCGTGTTCAAGAAGCTCTGGGCCGGCATCTTCGTCAACTCCGGCGGCGGCTGCGAGAAGTTCGAGCCCGCGCTGTGCCGCATGTACGAGCGGGTCGCCGAGTCGGGCAAGCCGGACGCCGAGGCGCGCAAGCTGCTTCACGAGCGTTCACCGTCCGCGGTCGGCAGGAACATCAAGGTGCCGACGCTGCTGACGCAGGGCCAGTCCGACTCCCTCTTCCCGCTCGGCCAGGCCGACCAGGCGGCGAAGGCCATCCGCGCGAACGGCGCCCCCGTCGACGTCGACTGGATCGCCGGCGGCCACGACGGCGGCGACATGGAGACCGGCCGCGTCCGGGACCGCGTGACGTCCTGGTTCGACCGCTACCTGAAGGACGACAAGGGCGCCGACACCGGCCCCGCCTTCCGCGTCACCCGCACCCTCGGCATGGGCTCCGGCGACGGCGAACCCCGCCTGACCGGAGTGACGTCGGACCGCTACCCCGGCCTGGAGAGCGAGCAGCGCTCCATCGCCCTGACCGGCCGCGAGCAGAGCTTCGACAACCCGCCCGGCGCCAGCCCGCCCGGCGTCTCCGCCCTGCCCGGCCTCGGCGGCGCCGGAGGTCTCAGCCAGCTCTCCACGCTCGGCATCGGCGTCTCCCTCGACTTCCCCGGCCAGTTCGCCGCGTTCGAGTCGGCGCCGCAGCGCGAGGACCTGCAGATCACCGGCTCGCCCACCGCGACCGTGCACGTGAAGTCCACCAGCGACGACGCCGTGCTTTTCGCCAAGCTCTACGACGTCGGCCCCGGCGGCGGCACCCAGCAGGTGCTGCCCTCCCAGCTCGTCACGCCCATCCGGGTCGAGGACGCCAAGGCCGGCAAGGACGTCCGGATCACCCTCCCGGCGATCGACCACGAGGTCGACGACGGCCACCGGCTGCGCCTGGTCCTCGCCTCCACGGACCTGGGCTACGCCTCCCCGACGGCCCCGGCGACGTACACCGTCTCCCTCAAGGGCGACCTGGAGGTCCCCTCCGCGCTCGGCCGGCGCGACACCGGGGCCGGGCTGCCCGCGTGGGTATGGTGGCTGCCGCTCGCAGGCGCCGCCATCGCGTTGGCCCTGATCATCACCGGACGTCGCCGCACGGCCGCCCCCGCCCCGCCGGACCCCGCACTCGCCGACGTCCCCCTCCAGATCACCGACCTGACCAAGCGCTACGCGAAGGCGTCCGACCGGTACGCCGTCGAGGACCTCTCCTTCCGCGTGGAGAAGGGCCAGGTTCTGGGGCTGCTCGGCCCCAACGGGGCGGGCAAGACGACCACCCTGCGCATGCTGATGGGCCTGATCAGGCCCGACGGCGGCGAGATCCGCGTCTTCGGCCACGCCATCGCCCCCGGCGCCCCGGTGCTCTCCCGGGTCGGCGCCTTCGTCGAGGGCGCGGGCTTCCTGCCGCATCTGTCCGGCCGGGAGAATCTGGAGCTGTACTGGCGCGCCACCGGCCGCCCCGCCGAGGACGCGCACCTGGAGGAGGCCCTGGAGATCGCGGGCCTGGGCGACGCCCTCGCCCGCGCAGTGCGCACCTACTCGCAGGGCATGCGCCAGCGCCTCGCCATCGCCCAGGCCATGCTCGGCCTGCCGGACCTGCTCATCCTCGACGAGCCGACCAACGGCCTCGACCCGCCCCAGATCCGCGAGATGCGCGAGGTGATGATCCGCTACGCCGCCGCCGGCCGCACGGTCATCGTCTCCAGCCATCTCCTCGCGGAGGTCGAGCAGACCTGCACCCACCTGGTCGTCATGGACCACGGCCGGCTCGTCCAGGCGGGCCCGGTCGCGGACATCGTCGGCTCGGGCGACACCCTCCTCGTGGGCACGGCCACACCCGTGGACGAGCCCGTCGCGGAGAAGGTCACCGCCCTGCCGGGCGTCGCCTCGGCCGTGCGCACCGACGAGGGCCTGCTGGTCCGGCTCGACGCCGACGGCACCCCGCAGCGTCTGGTCGCCGACCTCGTACGGCTGGACGTGGCGGTCACGTCGGTCGGCCCGCACCGCCGCCTGGAGGACGCCTTCCTCACCCTGATCGGAGCCGAAGCATGAGCACGCTCGCCGAGCCGCCCGTCGAGGTCGCCGACGGCTACCGCGCGGGCCGCACCCTGCCCTTCCGCGTCGAGCTGGTCCGGCAGCTGAAGCGGCGCCGCACCATGGTCATGGGCGGCGTCCTGTTCGCCCTGCCGATCACCCTGCTCATCGCCTTCCAGGTCGGCGGAGACCCGGGCGGCAACAACAACCGCGTCAACCTCATGGACACGGCCACGGCGTCCGGGGCCAACTTCGCCGCGGTCAACCTCTTCTCCGCCGCCGGCTTCCTGCTCGTCATCCCCGTCGCCCTGTTCTGCGGCGACACGGTCGCCTCGGAGGCCGGCTGGTCCTCCCTGCGCTATCTGCTCGCGGCCCCCGTGCCCCGGGCCCGGCTGCTGTGGTCCAAGCTCGCCGTCGGACTGACCCTGAGCCTGGCCGCCATGGTCCTGCTCCCGATCGTCGCCCTCGCCGTCGGCACGGCCGCCTACGGCTGGGGCCCGCTCGAACTGCCCACCGGCGGCACCCTGCCCACCGGCACGGCCGCCCAGCGGCTGCTGATCGTCGTCGCGTACATCATGGTGTCCCAACTGGTCACCGCGGCCCTCGCGTTCTGGCTGTCGACCCGGACGGACGCCCCGCTCGGCGCGGTCGGCGGCGCGGTCTTCCTCACCATCATCGGCAGCGTCCTCGACGAGGTGACGGCCCTCGGCGACTGGCGCGACTTCCTGCCCGCGCACTGGCAGTACGCCTGGCTCGACGCCGTCCGGCCCCGGCTGGAGTGGTCGGACATGATCCAGGGCACGTCGATCTCGGTCACGTACGCGCTCGTGCTGTTCGCCCTGGCCTTCCGCGGTTTCGCCCGCAAGGACGTCGTGTCCTAGTGCTGTGACCGCATGGGTTCGCCGGTCCGGGCTGCGGTGAAGAGGGGGCGTCCGTCCGCCCCGGCGGATGCCCTTCTCGCTTCGGATGCGGGCGCGTTCCCTGCGTTGGCCGGTCCCGCCTGACGGCGCGGGAACGCTGTGTGTCCCCGCCGCCGTGGAAGCGGTCCTCCAGCACGCCCTGGGCACTCTTGCGGCCCGGTCCGCCACGCGGTAGCGCAGTCCGGGGTGTGGGGCGCGGACCGCGCGGACCTGCCTTCGCGTGGAGGCCGGTTCGGATGACGTGACGAGTCCGGGCGCCGCCACTGACGCTCGCAGCGGGGACGGTGTCGTGAAGTGGTTCGACCCTGAGGGGGGAGTGGGCGTCATCTCGCAGGACGGCGGAGCACCGGACGTGGACGGTCACGGCGGCGTGAACCGCACGCCCGTCCGCCGAAGCCCGTCCGAGCCCCCGGCGCGCACCGCCCGAACGCGTCGTGCGCGGGCCACGCGGGCCCACCGGTCCGAGGGGCCGCGGTCGCGCCGGCAGGCATGAACCGTCCTTGCGTGAATCAGGCGGTCTCCTGCGCCGAGTCCCTCCGCGAGCTCCAACTCGTCTCGCCCGCCCCGCACACACACGCGAGAAGAACACGAACACCGGTCACCCGCGAGACGGAGCCCGGCAGGAGCCGGGCGTGGCGGGTTGCGGGGCTCATGGGCCCGTGGTCGCATCTCCCCCGAAAGGCGCATAAGGGATCTCCGGGCGCCTTGATCGAGGGCAGGTCACCTGTGGTGGCCCGCTCCAGAGACAACGTGGAAGGACTCATGCCTCACCTCATGCTCCGTTCGGCGGCCACGGCCCTCCTTGCTTCCGCACCGCTGTGGATCGCCGCGCCCGCTCAGGCCGCCGTGCAACAGGACTTCCCCTGTGACGTCGGGCTTCAGAAGATCAGCAACACCGAAACCAGCACCATCAACGTCAGCGCCACCTGTGCCACGGCGCGGACTGTCGGTGTGAAGATCTCCGCGGGTGACGCCGAACTCGCGAACACCGAGATCGGCGTCAAGGCCGGTGTGCAGCGCACCGTCAGCATCACCGTGCCGAAGGTCGACCGGGTCTGCGCCACTCTGCAGACCGACGGCAAGAGCCTCACGATCTGCAGCGGCTGACGGTGCGCCCTCGCCGGCATCCCTCTGCGACATCCACCTGAACAAACACGGCCGCCGCCCTTCACGATCCGCAAGGACCGGGCGGCGGCCGTCGGCGTGCCACCGGCCCCTGCGACCGGCACAGGTCCCAGTGCCCTGCGGGCGGCGAGCGCCGTCGATCCCGCCGTGGCTGACCGCCTCCAGGGGCCACCTGGGCCGCCCCGTCGCTCCCTGCCCAACGCAAGGGTGCTCACCGGCTCCCCGGCCGCCACGACCGCCTGACTCTCCGTGAACTGCCGCGCCCGGTCCGGAACCGGGGCCCGCCCGGCTTGGCGTTGATGCCCCTCCTGCGGGATTCCTGCTTCACGCATGCGCCGGCCGGGTTCATGATCCCGTGACCGGCGCGGAGTGTGCGGCACGCCGGAGAAGCTGCCAGGCGTGGACGCGATGACGTGTGCGGGGCGCAACTCGTGACGGAGATCGCCGACTGGGTCCCGGCACGCACCGGCCGGCGAGGCGAATCTCTCCCGCATCGACGGGTTGGCTGTTCTCTCACACCCTCACCATTCACTGGGCGGAGCCTCAGTGCGCCGGGCCGTACGTGGCGCGAACCTTCGGCCCCCGATGCGTTCGAGCCGGTGCCGGGGCGACGGGTGAATGCGCCCCCGGGCCCGCTTTCAACCAGCAGGCGAAGACAAGGCACCTATTTTCAACTCCGTTTCCCGCCGGTGCATCACCGCTCTCCTGGCTGATGGAGGTGCCGTGACCTGCGCTTTATGTAATTCATATCACCCGTCATGCGGGGCCATCTGGATGAAGTTGGGGGGGCAGAGCCCTCTCAAGTGGTGTGCGGTTCGGAGTTGGGGCAATATCGGTTCCGTTCTTCCAACGGAGAAGGACCGAAACGGAGAGATTCAATGCGCAAGAGCATGAAGTTGGGTGCCGCCTCGGCCCTCGCCGCTGTGGCCATCGTCGCCGGTTCCGCCTCGGCCGCCAGCGCCGGCACGAGCCACGGTTCGGACGACCCGTACGTCTGCGGCAACACCGAGGCGGAGGCGGACCGGGACGTGACCGGTGACGGCTCGGTTCCGAACTGCCAGTTCGGCGACATCAACATCTTCAACACCAACACGAACGACATCGAGAACGACAACGAGAACGAGAACATCAACGTCAACGACAACGAGGCTGAGGCTGAGGCCGCGGCCGACGCCGACGCCGTGATCGGGCTCGACCTCGGCGTGGTCATCGACCTTCTCGACCCCATCCTCGGTGAGGAGCCGGCGCCCGCCCCGGCGCCCGCCGTGTGACGTCTGCAAAACAGACAGAGCTCCCGGACTTCGATCCTGGATGGTGACTGTTCGAGTCCCGTCCGGCGGTCACGGGTAGCCATTCACGATTCCCGAGGATTCGTGACCAAAGCTGAAGGCGTCTCTCCCTGACCGGCGGATGGGGCAGCATCCAAATCTGCTGCGGGAGAGACGCTTTCTGCTTCACGGGGTGCTGATAGCCGAAATCGTCGCGCCTCTGGCGATTGGGCAAGTGAACGCACCTCGGAGGGGAAATGAGTGAGACGATCGTCCTGCCGCGTTGTCCGGAGACGGGAAAGGCATCGTTCCGCACCGAAGGCGGGGCCCGCGCGTGGTTGGTCAGACAGCCGCCTTTGGAGCGAATTCCGGACCGGATCTATCAGTGCCCATGCTGCCGGTATTGGCATTTCACCGGATCGCACCATCTGACAAGTCAGAAAATCAAGCGGCGGCGAAACTACGGCAGGCGTGAAGCCGCTCCCCGGCGCAGTCGTGGGAGGAGGGGGAAGGCCTGACAAGCGAGTGGCCGGTCGAACGGGCACGTGGCTTCACCGTTCCGGCTGCAGCAGCAGGCACCTCCCTTGATCCCGTTGCGCGACAACCACGAGAAAACCACAGCACCTGCCGTCCGGCGACGGCGAGCCGTCATCGGCACAGCGGTCGACTGGCTGTCGGGGGGCCGGCCCTGATCCTGTACCCCGGGCTCCACAGCCCGGTCCACCAGTCCTTCGAGCAGGAAGACGACGAGATTGCGACAGAACCTGAGCAGGGCATTGTTCGTGGCCGCCGCCGCGACGAGCATCCTGCCCCTGTACGGTGGCGCTGCGTTCGCGGACTCCCGGTCCGACGTTCCCGCGAACGCCTGCGGTAGTCCGAGCGGCGCGGGTGCCTCACTGGACCCGTCCCTCGAGAAGCACTGCGATGCCGGCCCGAACCCGCACGCTGCCGTCCGCAACTTCGACAGCAGCGAGAACTTCAGGCACTTCGGCCGAAGCCACGCAGGTGGTTCCGCCGGCGCTGACGAAGCCGGTTACGGCGACGAAGGCGGCTACGGTGACGACGAGTCCGGCTACGGCGACGAATCCGGCTACGGCGGTGAGAAGCCCGGTTACGGTGAGAAGCCGGGCTACGGCGGTGAGAAGCCCGGTTACGGTGAGAAGCCGGGCTACGGCGGTGAGAAGCCCGGTTACGGTGAGAAGCCGGGCTACGGTGCTGAGAAGCCCGGTTACGGTGAGAAGCCGGGCTACGGTGGTGAGAAGCCGGGCTACGGTGGTGAGAAGCCGGGCTACGGTGAGAAGCCGGGCTACGGCGGTGAGAAGCCCGGTTACGGTGAGAAGCCCGGCTACGGCGACGACGAGCCCGGCTACGGCGACACCCCGTCTACGCCGCCGAGCACCCATCCGCCGGTGAAGCACCAGCCTCCGACGTCACCCAAGCCCCCCGCTGAGCCGCCCTCCCTCGCCGAAACCGGCAGTGAGCAGCAGGTGGCCGCGGCCTCGGGGCTCGCCGCGATCCTTACGGCGAGCGGCGTCGTCCTCTACCGCAGGGGCCGGGCCATCTCCCGTCGGTAGCGGCTCCATCTCCTCCGGGTGCCGGACGCACAGCGTCCGGCACCCGGGCATGTGGCGAAACCCTCTCACTCGTGCGAGCGGTCGTCGCTGGGCGCAGCCCCGGCACGCAACGAGTGCAGCGGACGTACATACGACTGATCAGTGGAGTGGACACGGCTGAACGGGGCGGCGCGCGCTGCGGCTGCTGCCGATGAGCGGACGAAAGAGCAGCCACCGCACGACGACGGTTGCGCGGCAGTTGGCTCGTGTATGTCGTCGCCGGCATCGCCGTGTCGGCCGCCCCGGTGCCGGGACCGGGGCACGCGGTGGGGACCGGGGAGGAGAGGGCCGCCACGAGACCGGTGCCGCCAACGACAGGCCAGGCACGGCCGGCAGGCTGCCCCCACTCCAGCCACCCGCGCGTCGTACCCGCGATCGCGGCTTCGACGCAGGGACTCGGAGAGGTATGCCCGGGCCGATTCGACCGCGCACGGGATCGGTCCGTCGAGCACGTGTCAGGGCGCGGACCGCCTGTCACGGCGAAGGAGGAACCAGGCATTGAGAATCGGTGAACCACTGCACCCACAACCAGCGCGCCCCGCGGCGCCCACACCCGGGGCGACCGGCCCCGCCTGTCCTGCGGCGAAGCCGCCGGCCGTCCACCCCGTCAGGACCACGGCGCGACGCCGGGTGCTGTGGGGACTGCTCGCGGTGCCGTTCGCGGTGGCTCTCCCCCCGGCCCTGGTGGCGTCGGAGCGGGCCCCGGGGGAGTCGGGGCCGGAAGGGAAGGCACCAGGACCGGCCGGAGAAGAGGAACGGTTCGACGAGACCTATCGCGGGCGCCGCATCGCCGGTGTCAGGGAGGACTCCGGGCGGCCCGGGGAGGCCGGCCCGAGCGGGTGGCATGTCACCGTGGACGGACGGCCGTTGCATCTGATGCGCCGGGCGGACGGCAGCTGGATGAGCATGGTCGACCACTACCAGTCGTACGCGACGCCGCTTGCCGCCGCGCGCGCTGCCGTCGACGAGCTCGGCCCCGCCGCACGGCTGGGCACGCCGGGTGACCGGAGCAGTCGTACGCAGGAGAGCCGAACGGCGGACGGAAGCAAGGGCATCGAGGGGGAACATCGCCATGGTGTACACACGTAAGGACGTCAGCACGCTGACCCGGTCCGAACGGAGCCGGCTCGTCAACGCCCTGCTGGAACTCAAACGGCGTGGTGAGTACGACGAGTTCGTGCGCACGCACATCGAGTACTACACCCCCGATGGTGAGGGCGGCCTGCGTGCCGCCCACATGGCGCCGTCCTTCCTGCCCTGGCATCGCAGGTTCCTGCTGGATGTGGAGAACGCGCTGCGCCGCGTGGACGAGTCGGTGACGCTCCCGTACTGGGACTGGACGCGCAACCGCACACCGACCGCCGTACCGTGGACCGATGACCTGCTCGGCGGCACCGGGCGGCCTTCCGACCGGCAGGTGATGTCCGGCCCCTTCGCCCACCGCCACGGCAGGTGGACGATCAAGGTCGGGATCACCGACACGGACTACCTCACCCGTGACCTGGGCCGTCCCAGGGACCCGATCGCGTTGCCCACGGCCGGGGACCTGACAGGGGTGCTCAACGATCCCGTCTACGACACGGCGCCATGGGACTCCAGGTCGGCCAAGGGTTTCCGCAACAAGTTGGAGGGGTGGGGGCCCGGGCGGGGCTCCGCCTCCTGGCGCACCCACAACCGGGTCCACCGTTGGGTCGGCGGCCACATGATGGGCGGCGCATCCGTCAACGACCCCGTCTTCTGGTTGCATCACGCCTTCGTGGACCTTCTCTGGTTCCGCTGGCAGCAGCGGCACCCGGGCGCCCGCTATCTCCCCGCGAAACCGCTCGGCGAGGGGGACGCACAACACGGCCGAGTCGTCGCGCGGCACGAGAGGATGCCGCCGTGGGACATCACGCCGGACGAGTTGGAGGATCAGAGCCGCATCTACCGGTACGCGTAGTCCGTACGAGCCGAGTACGGTGCGACCGCGTGTGCAGGCGCGAAGGTGTGCCGCGGGCCCTCGTGGGCGCGTACAGCAGGGGCTTCGCGGCTGCAGCCGCCGTCGACGCGGGCGCTGTGACCGCCGGGCGGGGCGTCACCGGCCGCACACCTCGATGGGGCGCCAGGCGCCGCACGCGCGAACCGGCCGGAAAGGCACCGATGTTCTCGACCGCCTGGACGTAGTACGTCTCGTGGTCGGCGCGGGGGCGAACGCATCGGATGGCCGGTGGACGGCGGCGCGAGGTCGAAGACGTCGACACCGCGCCGACGATACGGCGCGACCTCAGGGGGTCGAAGAGGACGTCCTGGTCGACGATCGCCGAGCACGGCGCCGGGAAGTCGACGCTGATCAAGGTGCTGACGGGCGTCCATCCCCTGGACGGCGGCGCTGTCACCCTCGACGGGAGGTCGGTACGGTTCGGCAGCCCGCTGCAGGCGCAGCAGGCCGGCATCAGCACCGTCTACCAGGAGGTCAACCTCTGCCCCAACCTGTCGGTGGCGGAGAACATCTTCATCGGACGCGAACCCACCCGCGCGGGGCGCATCCGGTGGAAGCGGATGCGCAAGGAGGCGGCGGAGCTGGTCGACCGGCTTGGGCTCGACATCGACGTGACCGCGCCGCTGTCCGCGTATCCGCTGGCCGTTCAGCAACTCGTCGCCATCGTTCGGTCGGTGGGCGCCGGCGACCTCGACGGCCAGCGATCCGGCACCAAGGTCCTCGTGTTCGACGAGCCGAGCTCCAGTCTCGACCGCGACGAGGTCCTCGAACTCTTCCGTCTGATACGGCAGTTGCGGGACGAGGGCGTCGCCATCCTGTTCGTGTCACACTTCCTCGACCAGATCTACGAGGTCTGCGACCGGATGACCATCCTGCGCAAAGGGGCCGACTCACCAGCGGCGGGCCGCCACCCGTCGCTGGTGAGTCGGCCTGTCGCCGTTTCACGAGGCCGGCCATCGGCAGGCGGGCGGCAGCCCAGTCGCCGAACGCGCCGGCCTCCTCCAGGGCGCGCCTGCGCATCCCCTGGCCACAGGTGCAGGCATCCGTCGCCCAGGGCCCGGAGGATCCTCGTGAGAGCCGACTCGCCTCCCGTGGCGCATCCGCACCTCCCGGGAGCGCCCACGCCGGCCAGCCGGGCACCCGAGTAGGGCCGCTGCCCCAGCGAGGGCAGTCCCCCTGTTGGGGGGAACCGGTGTCGGCCAGGCTGAGCGAGGTCGGCGGTGCCCAGGTGCTCGGCAACGTATCGCCGACGGCCGGCCCGGGCCGCAACACCAACGCCGAGCGCCCAGCACGGCAAAGCGGTGCGGGGCGCCCGGCGAACGAGGGAACGATCAGGCCCAGGGGCTGACCGCCCTGAAGGAACTGTCGGCGCGGAACGTGGCGTTGTCCTGGAAGGGGTCGACGCGCAGCTCGTAGTTGTAGTGGCGGAGGTAGCGGCCGGGGTAGTTGTACGACTCCAGGCCCACCGAGCCGGTGGCCGAACCCGCCCGGGCGCAGTAGGTGGCGTCCTTGTTGAAGGACGCGGTGCCGTTGCTCGCGTCGAAGCGGGCCCGGAAGTCCACGTGGCGCAGGTAGCGGCCGGATGCGTCACGGAACGAGTAGCAGCTGCCGTCGGCCAAGCCGGGGATGACGGTGAACGTGGCGCTCTGCTTGACCGCCGTGGGGCTGGAGGACGTCACCGGATCGAGGTAACCGCGGCTGTCCGAGCGTACGACGGCGTAGCGGCCGGGAAAGTTGACCGACTGGAGCGAGCGGGTGGTGTTCGTCGGCAGGGCGGTGCCGCCGGAGACCGGGTCGACGCTGCTCAGGGTGGCAACGACCTTCTTGATCAGGCCGGCTGAGTCGAACTCCAGCTTGTCGATGGTGGTTTCGCGGTGGGTGCCGTCACCGCCGGGGATGGCGAAACGGTGGTAGGCGATGTACCAGTCGTCGGTGCCGGGTGCCTGGACGACCGAGTGGTGGCCGGGGCCCTTGATCCCGAGGGAGAGGTCCTTCTCCAGGATCACGCCGCGCTTGCTCCACGGACCGGTGGGGGAGGAGCCGGTCGCGTAGGCGACGCGGTAGTTCTCGTCCCGCGTGTCGTTCTCCGACCACTGGAGGTAGTAGGTGCCGTTGCGCTTGATGACGAAGGAGCCCTCGTTGTAGCCGCTGGGGGTGATGTCGGTGACCTTCGAGGCGTCGAAGGAGACCATGTCGTCGTTGAGCGGGACGACGTACGCCCGGCCGTTGCCCCAGTAGAGGTACGACTGGCCGTTGTCGTCGGTGAAGACCGCCGGGTCGATCATCTGGCCGGCGAAGGCGCCGCGGGCGATCAGCGGCTTGCCCAGGGGGTCCTTGAACGGGCCGGTGGGCGAGTCGGAGACAGCGACACCGATGTTCGTGTCGGCGGAGTAGTAGAAGTAGTACTTCCCGTTCTTCGCGGTCATCGTCGGGGCCCAGGCACGGCTGTCGGCCCAGCTGATGTCGGGACCGAGGTCCAGGATGACGCCGCGGTCCGTCCAGTGGACGAGGTCCTTGGAGGAATACGCCTTGAACCGCGTACCGCTCCAGCCCGCGAAGCCGTCGGTGGTCGGGTAGATGTAGTAGGTGTCGCCGAACCGGACGATGTTCGGGTCGGCGGTCAGGCCCGGAAGGACCGGGCTCCTCATGATCAGCGCCTCGACCGTCCAGGTGCGCTTCGCGCCGTCGGAGCCGGTCACCTGGTACGTCACGGGATCGGTGAAGTCGCGCGGGGTGCCGGAGGCAGGGCTGATGGACGCGCCCTGGGCGATGCTGAACTGCGGGGCGAGCGCGGTGAGGTTCGTGCCCTCCTCCATCGGCAGCGTGATCTTGCTGTTGGCGTCGTCGACGAGGGCCGCGATTTTCAACGAGGGGTGGGTGGCCGCGGCGATGCCCGTGGTGTTCCCGCTGAGTTCGAGAACCTCGCCGGGCGCCAGCGCGCGGTTGTAGACCCGGAAGTCGCGCATCTTGCCCTTGAAGAGCTTGTCATTGGTGTAGAGCGACTTGCCCAGGGAGTTGGCGGTGGTGATGCCGGACCCGATGGAGCCGGGGGTGAGGGTGACCGACGTGTTGCGGGCCACCTCGACGCCGTCCTGGTAGAGGACGCCCGTGGTGCCGGTCTGGGTGTAGGTGACGTGCTTCCAGACCGAGCGCGGCAGTGCGGCGGAGGTCCGGGTGTTCTGCTCGGTCGAGGAGTTCCCGGAGGCGATGGCGGTCCGGAAGGAGTTGCCGGTGGTGAACAGGTATCCGTTGCCGGCGCCGTTGCTGGTGTTGCCGAACCCGTAGAGGAAGTACGGCGTGGCCTGGGTGGCGTCGATCTGCACGTCCATCGAGACGGTGATCGAGTTCATGCCGCTCATGATGTTGTCCGGCACCTTGATGTAGGTGTCGGAGCCGTTGAACCTGAGTCCCTCGGCACCAGACCAGCCCGCGGTGCCGTTGACGGTTCCGTTCCGGCCGTTGCCGGAGGCGTCCACCGCCACGGTGCCCGAGGTGGCGTCGAGTTTGTACCAGAGAGCCAGACCGTCGGTGATGTCGGCCGCCTGGGCGGGGGCCGCCGGACCGACGGCGCCCACCAGGAGCGAGGCGGCGGCCACGGCCGCCAGAGTGCCCGGCCGGAATCTTCGGCGACCCTGAGGTCTCATGCTGTGCATGGGTTCACATCCCCTGAGAAGACATGTCTGAGGAGGGGGGCACGAGGCCTCGGTCGAGGTGCTGACGTGCCGCCCGTATGACATCGCGTTGCGTGAGTGTGAGTGGGGCCGGAACCACGTCCTTCCCGAAGAAAGTCCGATAGGTCGAACGGTTCTTCCTGGCTGGACAACTCGCCGTCGCCCGACCGAACTCCGACCTCCGCGCACCAGGTGTTCGCCTCCCCGCGCGGCACCGACCAGCACGCGGTAACGGAACCGCCGACTCCCAGGGACCGACCTGACCCACCACCGCGAACGGCGCCTGATCGGGCGTCGGCCCATCCCCGCTCTCGGTTCCGCCCGAGCGGGGCACCCCCGTCGACGGCTCTCCGGTGCCTTGCGCTGTACGGCACCTGCCCACGCGACCGGCGCTCATAGTGCGAGGACCCCGTACTCCTCTTTCACGGCCGCCTCGTGCATCCGGCATCCCCGTAGGCGCGGGCCGCTTGGCGGCGTGGCCGGGAGCGCCGGGATGGTCACGACGACGCCACGCCGCCGGCAGAGGAGTGATGCGGACCCGCCACCGGCGGGCGGGTTCCGGCATCCCTGTCGGCGCGGGTCAGCGCCTCACGCCGAAGGTGGCGTCGCTGCGCCCTGTCGCGTTGGTGATCGGGTCGAGCCGCAGTTGGTACGAGTAGTGCCGGATGTAGCGGTCGGGGTGGTTGTACGACTGGAACGACGACCATGTCGCGTCAGCGAGCCCCGCGACCTGGCGGAAGGTGGCGTCCTGGGCGAACTGGGTGGTGCCGTCGTTGTAGGCGAGCTGGAAGTCGAAGTTGTTCTGGCGCAGGAAGTACCCGGGGAAGTTCACCGACTCGAAGGAGACGGTGCCGGACCCCGCCAGGCCCGTCCTCAGCCGGAACTGGGAGTCCTGGCTGGTACTGACGTTCTGGTCGATGCGCACGTCGAAGTTGGTGTGCCGCACGTACCGGTCCTGGAAGTTGTACGACTGGAGCCGGTTGGCCGCCGTGTTGGGCCAGCGTGCGAGCACACGGCTCTCCTCGGCGGCCGTCAGGTTCATGATCCAGCCGTGGCGCTTCTTCGTGCCGCCCATGTTGTAGCTTCCCGAGGCCTGACGCTGGTAGGCGCCGGGGTTGGACGGGTCGGTCGTCAGCACCGGCATGTAACCGCCACTTGTGGCGTACTGGTCCAGGTAGAGGGCCCACTTGTTGCTGCCGTTGAACTTCATCCACATAGGGCCTTCGACCTGGGAACCGGTCAGGCCGATGCCGGAGAGGTTGCCGAGGTTGGTCCACGTCCCGAGGATCGAATTGCTGCCCTCGAGGGTGATCTGGCCGTCGCCGGAGGCCCGCACGTAGCGGTAGTTGCCCACTCCGGACGGCGTCTCGATGATCTGGGTGTCGATGATGCCCTGGGTGCCGGGCCGGTCGATGTAGAGCTGGGGGGTGGTGATGGTGCGGAAGTCGGTGGTGCGGGCGTAGTAGATGCGGTGCTTCAGCACGCCGTTCAGCGTCGCGTTCGTCGCCCAGTACAGGACGTAGTCGTTGGTGGCCGGGTTCCAGATCGCTTCCGGTGCCCACGCGTTGCGGCCGTCCGGGATCGCGCCGGCGACGTTGAGCAGCCGCGGTGCCGACCAGGTGGCCAGGTCCGTGGACTCCCACACCACGAGGTTGCGGCTGCCGTTGGTCTGGGAGTCGCCCCACGACTGCCCACAGCCGATGCACAGGTCGGTCGCGATGATCCAGTACTTGCTCCCGTCGGGAGAGCGCACCAGCGCGGGGTCGCGCACCCCGCGCGTGCCGACCGTGGAGCGCAGGACCATGCCTCCGCCGTTCAGGTCGTTCCAGTGCAGACCGTCCGTGCTGTGCGAGAGGTACATCTGCTGGTTGGTCGACCCCTCCCCGGTGAAGTGCACCATCAGGTAGCCCGGGTCGGCGGCGGCGGCCCGCTGGGGTGTGGTGAGGACTTGGGAGGTGAAGAGCAGGCAGGCAGCGACGAATATCGCCGCCAGCCGCGAAAGAAGGACGGGCATGTGCATTTCCTGTCTTGGTCGGGGCGCCTCGATCGGGTGAGAACGGGTTCAGCGGAGTGCTGACGGTGGGCAGGCCGCCTGTGCGGCGTTCACCCACGTGACCACGAGCCGTTCCGCGGGGGTGTTGAAATGCGCATGACAAGCAACCCATGTTCGCGCCGCGGAGTGTGGACGCGGTGTTTGTTCAGAACGCGTCGTCGTGCCGGGTCGTCGCTCGGACTCCGTCGCGTTCTCGTCACGGCCCGGGGCGTCGGGTTGTTTCGTCGGGTCGAGGGGGTGGTGGGCGAAAAGGCCGTTCTCCACCGCGGCCGCTTGCGCAGGTGGGATGCGCGGGCCGGGCGATAACGAGGGCCAACGGCCCCACTCTGTTCGATATTTAGAATGATGTCTGGAAATTCGGCCAGACACTATAGGTGCCGTGAGAAGGTGTCAAGATGGCCGGGGGTAGACGGCCGGCTGCCGTGGCGATGAATCAGGCAGAACGCGTCAGGGGGAGCCGTCCGGCCGGGGGGCGCCGCATCCTCGCTGGTCACTCCCAGCGCCACCCGTCGTTCGAGAGACACCGAATTTCCGTGATCGGCGGTCTCGGCCCAGCGAGCCCGAGTCCGCCCTCCTTTCGGTGGGGCGACCCGCCCTGACTCCTCTGTCAGGACGACGAGTTGCACACAGGCGCGGGTGCGGGTGCGGGGGAGGGCGTCGAGCTTGGCGGGCAGTCGGCTGTGCGGGTCCTGACGGTCTGCTCGGTCACGGCCGACGGCGGTCTCCGTGTTCGACGGGCCCCGCGCGATCAGTATCAGGCCCTCCCTGTCCCCGCGGCGTGAGGCCGTCGGTTGCAGGCGGGCCTTCCGGCTGAGGGCGGGGCGACGCCGTGCCTCTAACGGCCATGAACAACCAGCCCGGACAGGTGGACCTCGTCTGAAGGACGGATCGACGGGCACGGGCAGGCGGAGCCGGCCGGTCGGCCCTTGAGCGACGTCGACGGCTTACGGCCCGCCCGGCGGCCGGATCGTCGGCCTCGTTGGTGCGCGTGGACGCCTTCGGTTTGTTCAGCCACACAAAAACAAACGAGAAACGACAGAACCGTTGACCGGTGATCGCCTTCGCCTCTACTTTCTGACCGACTTACCGAACTTGGTTCGCTATACCGGCTGAGTGTGGTGGTTGCTCGGCGGCCCTGGCGGACCGCTCTCACTGAGCCCGCCTTCCTCTCTCCGCATGTCTCTCCCGGAGCGCACATGAGCACAGGTCCCGATCCGACTCCCGGCCATCGCGCCGACGGGGCACGCGCCGACCGGACGGACGCCACCTCCCCGACGTCCGCGGCCGTACCACGCCTGCCCGCCACGCCGGGGCACCG
The DNA here is from genome assembly GCF_040303285.1 of Streptomyces sp. NPDC096046. Classification (NCBI taxonomy): domain Bacteria; kingdom Bacillati; phylum Actinomycetota; class Actinomycetes; order Kitasatosporales; family Streptomycetaceae; genus Streptomyces; species Streptomyces sp. NPDC096046. The sequence continues at coordinate 16,836 of NZ_JBEOSZ010000080.1, forward strand.
TGTTCTGGCGAAGCCACTGTTCCCTCCCCTCCCCCTGGAGAGCCGCATGCCACAGACTCCTGCCAGAAAATGGGCCAGACGCGTCACCGCCCAGCTCCTCGCCGCCGGGCTCGCCGTCGTGGGTCTGGCGACCCTCGACCGGCAGGAGCCGCAGGCACCCCTGCCCGCCGAGCCGGCCGCCGTGAGCACGAACCAGATTGGCGTGACACCGCCGCCGTTGGGCTGGGCGTCCTGGAACAGCTTCTTCAGCAGCATCGACCACAACGTGATCAAGCAGCAGGCCGATGCTCTGGTCTCTTCCGGCATGGCGGCGGCCGGGTACAAGTACGTCAACCTCGACGACGGCTGGTGGCAGGGCAAGCGGGACACCAACGGCAACATCGTGGTCGACGAGAACCTGTGGCCGGGCGGCATGAAGGCGATCGCCGACTACATCCACAGCAAGGGCCTGAAGGCCGGCATCTACACCGACGCGGGCAAGCAGGGCTGCGGCTACTACTACCCCACCACCCGCCCGGCCGCCCCCGACACCGGTATGGAGGGTCACTACCAGCAGGACCTGGAGACGTTCCAACGCTGGGGCTTCGATTACGTCAAGCTCGACTTCTGCGGCGGCCGGGTGGAGGGCCTGAACCAGGAGACCACGTACAAGGCGATCTCCGCCGCGAACGAGGCCGCCTCCGCGGTCACCGGCCGCAAGCTGGTGCTGTCCTTCTGCGAGTGGGGCACCGGACTGCCCTGGAACTGGGCGACCGGCTACGGCGACCTGTGGCGCACCAGTGACGACGTCCTCTTCTTCAAGGAGACGCCGGGCCTGACGAAGATGTACCGCAACTTCGACCAGGCCCTGCAGCCGGCGGCCCAGCACACCGGGTACTACAACGACCCGGACATGCTGATGGCCGGCCTGAACGGTATGACCGCCGCGCGCAACCGACTGCACATGAGCCTGTGGTCGATGGCCGGCGCACCGCTGCTGGCCGGCAACAACATCGCCACCATGACCACCGAGACCCGCGACATCCTCACCAACCCCGAGGTCCTCGCCATCGATCAGGATCCGCGCGGTCTGCAGGGCGTCAAGGTCGCCGAGGACACGCGCAACCTTCAGGTGTACGGCAAGGTCCTCTCGGGCACGGGCAAGCGCGCGGTGATGCTGTTGAACCGTACGGGCTCCGCCGCGAACATCACCGTCCGCTGGGCCGACCTCGGCCTGACCACCGCCTCCGCCACCGTGCGCAACGCCTGGACCCGTACGGACGCCGGATCGTTCGCCACGAGCTACACCACCTCCGTCCCCGCGAACGAGGCGGTGCTCCTGACCGTCTCCGGCACCGAGGCCGCCGGCTCCACCTACGAGGACACCACCACCGCCACCACCCCGACGTTCAGCAACGTCACCGCCTCCTCGGCGGGCACGAAGCTGGTGGACATCACATACGCCAACGGCGGCAGCACCGCCCGCAAGGCCGCCCTCCAGGTCAACGGCCAGTACTCCTACCGCGTGGCCTTCCCGCCGACCGGCTCGGCCACCACCTACCGCACCGTGTCCGTGCTCGCCCACCTGGCCAAAGGCGCGAACACCGTGAAGTTCGCTGCGGTCTCCGGCAGCACCGCACCCGACATCGATGCCCTGCGCGTCCAGGGCATCCCCGGCACCGACGGCGCCGCCCTGGTCGGCTCCGCCTCCGGTCGCTGCGTGGACATCGACAAGAACACCTACGTCAACGGCACCCAGGCACAGATCTGGGACTGCTCCGGCGGACGCAACGAGACCTTCACCCGAACCACGCGCGGCGAACTCGTCGTCTACGGAAACAAGTGCCTCGACGCCGACAACAGCGGCACCACCAACGGCACCAAGGTCATCATCTGGGACTGCACAGGCGGCACCAACCAGAAGTGGACCGTCAACTCGGGCGGCACCATCACCAACAACGTCTCAGGCCTCTGCCTGGACGCCAACAACGCGGCGACGGCCAACGGCACCAAGCTGATCCTTTGGACGTGCAACGGCCAGAACAACCAGAGGTGGACCCTCAACTGACGTCCACCACAGCATGACGACCACCGGCGAGGACGCTGCGGCGCCCTCGCCGGTCCCTCTCAGCCTCGGTGGGAAACGGCGTGGCGTTCGTTCATGACCTTTGAACACCTGACCAGCCGTGTCCGGTGACGTTTCCCCGTGACGCCGGACACTCGACGGTCATGCCGCCAGGGCGTGTTGAGGCCGCTCACTGGACTCGGCTGGGGTGAGGTAGACGAACAACCGGACAGCCCCCGGGCCCGCCCATGATCATCCAGAGGGGGTCCGGGGCTTCGTCGTGGCTGCCGAGACCGCCCTGACCGGCGATAGGCCTTCCCGAGGGGAGGGCGGAGACTCGCGCTCCCCGGCAAGACTCGAACCTGCGGCCATGCGCTTAGGGGTCCTTTCACTATGAGCGTCCGATCAGGGCACGTGGTCTGGTGCCGTGCATCGCAAGGCGCCGGGAAGCCCTCGTAGCGGAGCTACTA
>NZ_JBEOSZ010000081.1:0-19201 GCF_040303285.1 Streptomyces sp. NPDC096046
CAGAAGCGGGGGCTTGGTTTCGTCTTCCAGCAGTACCTGCTCTTCCCCCACATGACGGTCAACGAGAACGTCGCTTTCCCGCTGACGCTGCGCGGAGTACCGAAGGACGAGATCCGTCGGCGCGGCGTCACGACGCCCGGCACGCACGCTCGCCGCACGCCGTGAACGGACAGGTGGCTCCGCCACATGACCCTTCACGCCGCACGCCGCTGACACGCTCACCACTCCCTCAGTGGAGTCGGCAGTCCTGGAAACCGTCCCCCGTGGCTTCCTCGCCCACGACTGGCAACCCGCCATCGGCGGTCGCACCTTCGAGGTGCGCAACCCCGCGACCGAGGAAGTCATCGCCACCGTCGCCGACTGCGGCGCACAAGACGCGCTGACAGCACTGGACGCGGCGGCCGCGGCCGCCGACCAGTGGGCCCTCACCAGCCCGCGGGACCGGGCGACCGTCCTGCACCGGATCACCGACGCCATGACCGAACACCGTGAGCGTCTGGCCCGGATCATCACGCTGGAGATCGGCAAGACGATCACCGAAGCCCGGGGCGAGGTGGACTACGCCGCGGCCTATTTCCGGTGGTACGCCGAGGAGGCGGTCCGCCCTCACGCGCGCAGCACGCCCTCCCCGGACGGCAAGAGCCATATCGTCACCGTCGCCGAGCCGGTCGGGCCCTGCCTGCTGATCACCCCGTGGAACGTGCCGCTGGCCATGGCCGCCCGCAAGGCCGCCGCCGCCCTCGCCGCCGGCTGCACCGCCGTGCTCAAACCGGCAGCGCTCACCCCGCTGTCCTCGCTGATACTGGGCGAGCTCGCACGCGAGGCCGGCGCGCCCGCAGGCGTCCTGACCGTGATCACCAGCAGCGACGCGGCAGCGGTCACCACGGCGCTGCTGGCCGACCCCCGGCTGCGCAAGCTGTCCTTCACCGGGTCCACTCCGGTCGGCAGGCTGCTGCTTCAGCAGAGCGGTGCCCGGGTGCTGCGCACCTCGATGGAGCTGGGCGGCAACGCGCCGTTCCTGGTCTTCGACGACGCCGACCTCGACCTCGCGGTCCGCGAAGCGATGATCGCGAAGATGCGGCTGGGCGGCCAGTCCTGTGTCGGCGCCAACCGGTTCCTGGTCCAGGAGGGAATCGCCGACGCGTTCGCCGCGGTGATGGGCGAACGGATCACCGCCATCCGGGTGGGTGCCCCGGACCGGGAGGACACCGACCTCGGCCCGCTGGCCGACCACCGTGCGGTGGACAAGGTCCGCCACCTCGTCGAGGACGCGGTGGCCCGTGGTGCCGTCGTCGTCGGCCAGGCGGACGTCCCTGACGGGCCGGGTCACTATGCCGCCCCGACCGTGCTGGACCACGTCCCCGCCGACGCCGCGATCATGCACGAGGAGGTCTTCGGCCCTGTCGCCGCCATCCATCGTTTCTCCACCGAGGCCGAGGCCATAGCGGTGGCCAACGACACCGAGCACGGCCTCGCGTCGTATGTGATGACGTCCCACATCGACCGCGCCCGCCGGGTCGCCGCCCGGTTGCAGGCCGGAATGGTCGGCATCAACCGCGGCCTGGTCTCCGAGGTCGCGGCACCCTTCGGCGGGATCAAGCAGTCCGGTCTGGGCCGTGAGGGCGGACCGGAAGGCCTCCACGAGTACCAGCAGCTCAAGTACCTGTCACTGCCCGGCTTTCACAGCTGAGCAAGCCGACACAGCGGAGCCTGCTCCCGTCGTGCAGGGCAACGCAGTGACCGGGATGAGGGTCCATTCCGCTACGTCCGCCAGCGGCCCGGTCAAGGGTGGCCGCCGGTCTCCGGGGGCTGCAATGTCTCCAGCCCGGCCGCCCGGGCGGATCTTCGGCAGGACGGCGGTGTGAAGCAGTTCCTGCCGTCGGCGCCTGCCTCTCAGTTCCTGGTCGCCGACAGCAAAGGACATCCAGCAGTCGGCGGGGCAGGGAGTCTGGGACGTCACGCAGCCACAGCGGCCCGGTGGGGGGTCTCGGTTCTTCCTCACCGACACCGCACCATGCTCCGCAGCCCCATGGCACCTGTGGGATCTGGGAGAGTTCCAATCGGCTGGTGGTCGCACCGGCCTCCGCCCAGTCACGCAGCTCTTGGGCGGAGGCGAAGTAGTGCGCGGTCTGCGAGACGGTGACCTGCTGGGTGAAGACGAACGGGCGGGCAGGGACCTCTTCCGTGATCAGCTGGCTTCGACACCAGCATGATCACTGGATCCGTGCCTGTTCCGCTGCGGCGTCGAGTCCCGCCGCACAGCGACGATGGACCGGGCGTCCTGGCGTTGGCCGTTCGCCCCCTATCAGGTCTTGCCCCGCGCCCGTCGGCGCCGGCCCGGCGGCCGTCCGGACCGGCGGACGGGGCGACGTCACGCAGGGCCGCCGAGCGGCGGGTGCTCGAGCACGCGGGGCTTGTACTCGACCAGCTGGATGCGGCCGTCGAAGGTGCGGTGCTCGATCATCTCGAGGGCAACGTCCGGATAGCCGTCGTAGATGCGTTCTTCGCCCGTGGCCCCGGTGATCACCGGGAACATCACGACCCGGAAGCGGTCGACGAGTCCGGCCCGTAGCAGGGACCGGCACAGGCTGAGGCTGCCGATCGTGCTGAGGAGTCCCGGGCCACTCGACTTCATGGCGCGGACCGCCTCGACGGCGTCGTCGCGGACGAGCGTGGAGTTGGCCCACGTCAGTGGCTCCTCGAGTGAGGAGGAGAACACCACCTTGGACGCTTGCGTGAGCTCGTCGACGGATGCCTCTTCCTCGGGCCTGAACTCGTCTTGGCCCTTCGGGACCTCGCCTGCGGCGAAGCCCGACATCAGGCGGTAGGTGTTCGCTCCCATCAGGTAGGTGGCCTCGGGCTGCTCGCCGAGCCATGCGAGGTACTCCGGGCCCTCGAGGCCCCAGAACCCGGGCCATCCCTCTCCCGACGCGTAGCCGTCGAGGGAGGTGATGAAGTCGACGAGAAGCTCCGACATGGCGGTGTCCTTTCCTGGAGTGTCACGAGCTTGGACCGGCCGAGAGCCCCAAACTCATCGGCCGCGCTGTGAGTAGCGAGAAGTCCCATGACGCCGCAGCCGATCAGATCGGCGGAGCGGCACTGCTTCGGAGGCTCAGCCTCATCCGCGAACGGCCCCGACGATCTCCGCGATCCCGTCTGGTGGGCACTCGGTGTCCACCGTGGTCCACCCTGATCACGCACACGCACTCGGGGGCGCGGCATCCCGCTGAGGTCTACGGGCGTTCCTCTGCGCCGCCTCCTACCGCTGCGGGGTCCTCGCCCCGGTGACGAACCACCGTGACCGGGCATCGCGCGTGGTGCAGGACGGCCTGGCTGACCGAGCCCAGCAGAAGGCCCGTGAAGCCGCCCCGGCCTCGCGCTCCGACGACGAGCAGCTGCGCGTCCGCGCTCGCGTCGATGAGGGTGTGCCGCACCCTGCCGACCACGGGCCTGCGTCGCACCGTGACGTCCGGATGCCTCTCCCGCAGGCCGGCCAGTGCCGCGTCGAGAACGTGTTCGGCCTTCTCCCGCAGGTGCGCCTCGTCATAGGTGACGAAGGGGGGATCGGCCGGACCGTCGTAGCCGTCCGAACTCCCGGTCCGGCACACGTGCAGCACCGTGAGGTCCGCGCCGCGCAGGGCCGCCTCCGTGAAGGCGAACGAAACGGCTTCTTCGGAGGCTGCCGAGTCGTCGACCCCCAGGAGGAGGGGGCCCTTCGGGTTCGGCCGCCCTCGTACCACCAGCACGGGGCAGTGGCCGTGTGCGGCGAGGTGCGCGGACGTCGAGCCCAGCAGCAGGCTGCTGAACGCGCCCAGACCACGGCTGCCGACCACCACGAGCGAGGCCGTGCGCGAGGCGATCTCGAGCACCATCAGCGGTTCTCCCACGGTGACGTCGCGAGTGATGTCCACGTGGGGCGCCACGTCGTGGGCTCGCCGTTCGGCCGCCGCCAGTGTGCCGTCGAGCAGTTCGCGCACCCCTGCCCCAGCGGGGTTCCACGGCGGCACGCCGGCCGGCAGGTGTGCGGACGGCCGTCCGAAGGCATGCACCAGGCGCAGCTCCGCTCCCCGGATATCGGCCTCATGGCCTGCCGTCTCGACCGCGTCCAGACTCGACGGCGAACCGTCGACTCCCACTACCACCACCGGCTTCGTCATGGTGGCGCTCCTTCCTCCTGGAGAGGCCCTGGGACGTCATCGCTCCTCCTTGGATCCGAGAGCCTGTCGGCCGCCCCTGGGCTGTTTCCATCATTCACCTCCGCCAGGGCAGCGGGCTCATCCACCGGTACGCCCCCGAAGGGACCCGACCTCTGCCACCTGGCGTCCCACGCGCGGCGGCCGCCGGATTCAACCGCTCGGACCTGCTACCGGTGCTCCGTCGACACGGCAGGTCGGGTCCGCGTCCACGGACACCACGCCGTCGACACCGTGGCACAGCCGCTCGATGGCGGGGATGAGCCGACCGGTTTCGACCCTGCCCTTCGGACGGGATCGTGCTGCGCCGGGCCACCACGATCCAGGGGCTCACGCACCCGGCCCTCGTGCACCTCGACCGCCACGTCGGTGGGGGCGAGACGGAGAGTCCGGTTCAGGACGTCACGGGTGATCTCGTCGCGAAGCGCCTAGCCCCGGAGCTGGAAGACCCGCAGGAGATCACCCCTGCTGACGATGCCGACCAGCGGGCCCGCCTCGTCGATCACGGGCAGCCGCTTGACGCCTCGGCCGTCCTTCAGGCGCGCCGCCCCGACGACCGTCCACCCCGGGCGCGCAGACCGCGGGAGCCGTCATCAGCTCCCCGGCCGTGGTGCCCTCGTCCTGAGCGAGGGCACCGTCAGCGTGGCCCGCAGCGGACGGCAGACCGTTGGGATCCGAGAGCAGGTCGGCCTCCGGCACCACTCCCACCGGCCGATCGAGGTCGTCGACCAGGGGCAGGGCCGTAACGTCGTGGTCGGTCGGCAATCCGACAATCTTCTTGAACGGTGTGTCCGGTCGTACCCGTACGACGCCACGAGTCATGAGTTCTCCGATCGTGCGGTGTGACGCGCCTCCTTCCGGTCCGCGACCGACCGTGGCGCGCTTCGGCCCGTCGGTCCCGGGCATGGCTTCTCACCTTCAGCCTGCTCCCCGGACACGCCTGTGACCTGGAGGCCTTCGGACAGAACACGGGGACCGCACGCCCCGCACCAGGGACCTTCGGTCCCTGGTGCGGGGGCGGTACGCCCGCGTGATGCTGGAGGAAGACAGCAGTCGACGGAGAGGTCACGGCCATGCACGCCCACCTTGGCGACCGTCTGATCGTCGAGAGCCCGACGACCGGTGTCGTCCGGCGCGACGGAGAGATCATCGGCCTCCACCACGAGGACGGGACACCGCCGTACGACGTGCGCTGGTCGGACACCGGCGATGTCACGCTGGTCTTCCCCGGCCCGGACGCTCACATCCAGCAGGCCGGGCGGCAGGGTTCCGCGCAGGACACCGACGCCGGGACGAGCGGGCCCGAGCCCGCTCGGCGGCCCGGCGACGTGGGCCGCCGCCTGGCAGCGGTACGGACACGGCAGGGCCTCGGCCTGGAAGAGACCGCCCGTCGAGCCCGTATGTCCCCGCAGTACCTCAACTACCTGGAGACCCACGCCTCCGACCCCAGCCTCGGCACCCTGCTGCGCCTGGCCGACGCCCTCGGGACCACACTCCTCGCACTCCAGGGTGGTGATCAGGAGCAGCCTCCCGGGCAGGGACAGGCGCTGCTCCACCCCCGGTTGCGGGAGCTCGGAGAGCAGGAGTGCCGGGCCCTGCTCTCGACACACGGTGTCGGGCGCGTCTCGCTGACCACAGCGCACGGTCCGGTGGTGTTCCCCGTCAACTACGACGTCGTCGACGAGGCCGTCGTCTTCCGCACCGCGCCCGGTTCCGGGCCGGCCGCCGCGGTGGGCAGTGATGTGGCGTTCGAGGTCGACCATGTCGACGACGCCATGAGCCGGGGCTGGAGTGTGCTGGTAACGGGCCGCGCACGGGCGGTCAGCGACCGGGACGCGGTACGCCGACTCGACGATCGGGCGCACACCGTTCCGTGGGCCGGAGGCGGACGCGCGCTGTGGGTGTCGATCGGCATCGACCGACTGACCGGGCGGCGTATCGCTCCCGCCGACGACGCGTGAGCGCACAGGCGCCCTGAGGACGTTCGGCACACAGTCGAGGCCCTTCGGCCGCCGAGGAACCGGCTCGGGGCGAAGGGATCAAGAGCCTCCTGCCCGGCGGGCGCCGGCGTGAGACCGACCGTGTCGGCCGTCTCGCGCCGCACGCCGGTCACCAGATGGGGGACGGGGATGTCGGTCATGCCGGGCTCCCGCTCCCGTACGGGGCGTACAGGTCGAGCAGCCGTATCCGCGAGGCCTGCAGCCGGTGTGCCACGACCCGGCCGACCCAGGTGGCGATCGACCGTCCGAACTCCGGGTCCTGCGCGCACACGGCCCGTACGGCATCGGCGTCGAACTCCCAGGCCCGCACGGGGCTGAGTGCCTCGGCTCCCAGCTGCCACACATACGGTGCGTAGTGCCAGGACCAGCCGAGCAGCTCGCCATGGCCCAGGGACTCGATGACGGCGGCGCGACGGCCGGGCACATGCAGGTCGAGGAGGACGGTCCCGGTCCGGATGATCCAGAACCGGTCGGCGCGGCGGCCCTCCTGGAAGAGGCGCGTCCCGGCCTCGAAGGAGACCTCACGGGCGAGGCACATCAGCCGGTCGCGGTGCTCGGCCGGAAGAGCCATGGGGAGAGTGGTGGTGGAGGTCATTGTTCCGTCTCCTTCTGCTTCTCGTGCCGCAGGCGGCCGACGCGTTCGTCGTGCGGCGCCGTGGCGTCCTCGGTGATGTCGATGCCGACCGGGCACCAGGTGACGCGGCGCCCGCAGCCCACGCAGCGGAGCTGCCGAACTGCTCGTACCAGGTGGAGAGTTCGCGGGTGAGTCACTGCCGGTAGCGGCTGCGCGACGAGGCCCGCACAGGTCCGCCGTGGAGGTGGGAGAAGGCCATGTCGAAGCAGGACGCCGGTTGCCGGGTTGTTCGTCATGATCACCCCTCCGAGTCCTTGCTCGGTCCCCTGATGTCAGCCTGCTCCGCCAGGGGGTGCGGCACGACGGGCCGCCCGGGCACCCTCATAGGGCCCTTCGGCCTCATCGGCTGCGCGAGGCCCTGTGCGTGCCCCCGGGCCCCGCGCACGAAGGACGGGAAGGTACATCTGCCTCTCGCGGATCCCGATTGCACGGTGCGCGGTGCGCGGCCGCTTCCCCCCGTCTCATCACGTCCTTCCCGACCCTTCCAGCACGCCACCCGGAGGGTGTGGCCGGTAGGGCCGGTAGGGCCGGCCGGCCCCGACCGACCCGGTCGTCCGGCCCGTCGGCCCAGGTCAGCAGGGCGTCGGACGTCCCGACGGGAGTGCGCGGGTCGGGAGGATCCGGCCGGCGCGGCGGCCGGGGGCGCTTGGCTTCCAGGATCCTCTTCATGGTGATCGCCTCGTGTCGTGGCGCTCGCCTGGTTTCCCAGCCTCGTCGTCAGCCGTTATATGGGTCAGGGTCGGCCGGCCCTCATGACGGGGCCGGCCCGATCAGGTGGGCCGAACGGCCCCGGCAGGGGCCGAACCGCCCCTGCCGACGAAGACGCCGGAGTGCGACCGTGACAGTAGTACCCCTGCTGCACGAGTGGCAGCCCGAAGGATTGGCGGTGGAATCATGGAACTGCCCCTGGTCGTTGGCGTCGACGGTTCCGACGGCAGCATCCTGGCCGTCGACTGGGCGGTGGATGAGGCCGCACGCCACGGTCTGCCGTTGCGTCTGGTCCACGGCTCCCTGTGGGAGCGCTACGAGGGTGCGCTGCCCTCCTTGAGTCTGCAGCGGCCGTCGGAGCGGGTGATGGCGCAGCACATCGTGGCTTCCGCCGAGGAACGCGTCCGACGGCTCAACCCTGATGTGAAGGTGTCCGTCGAGGCGGTGGCCGCCGAAGCGGTGTCCGCCCTCCTGAGCGAGGGTGACAACGCCTCCGCCATGGTGACCGGCTCGCGCGGCCGCGGAGAGCTCAAGGGAGCCCTGCTGGGCTCGGTGGGCCTCGCCGTCGCGGCTCGTGCGTACTGCCCGGTCATCGTGGTCCGGGGTGACAAAGCCGGTCTCGCCGGGACCCATCGCCGGATCCTGCTCGGTGCCGGAGACCCCGACACCAGCCACGAGGCCGTCCGGTTCGCCTTCCGGGAGGCCGAGGCGCGCGCCTGCGTGCTCGACGTCGTCCGGGCTTGGCGTCGTCCCGCGCACGAGAACGCCGACCGGTCCGCTCCCGCCGAGGAGACCGCGGAGCACGAGGCGCGGGCCTCCGACCTGGTCGATGCGCTGATCGCTGAGGTGGCGGTCGATCATCCGGCCGTGCGGGTGAAGCGGGCGACGATCGAAGGGCCGGCCCGCAGGGTGCTGGTGAACCGCTCGGAGGCTGCCGACCTGGTGGTTGTCGGCGCACGGCGCCGGTCCGGCCACTTCGGCCTCCAGCTCGGCCGGGTGAGCCACACCCTGCTGCACCACGCGGCCTGCCCGGTGGCCGTCGTCCCGCAGCGGGTCTGAGGCGCGGGACGGCCCGAGACGCGCGGATGAGCGCTCCGGCGTCCCGCGACACGAACAACGGCGTGTCGCGGGACGCCGGAGCGCGCCCGCGCAGGGCCACACTGGTCCAGCAGGAGTCTCATCCGGAGCACCCACCTCCCAGCCGCGAAGGGGGCAGCCGCATGACGGCCTGGACCTGGGAGTACGAGGGCTACGAGCCCGCGGACGAACGGCTGCGGGAGTCACTGTGCACGCTGGGCAACGGACGCTTCGCCACACGCGGCGCCCTGCCGGAGTGCGCCGCCGACGACGTGCACTATCCCGGCACCTACGCGGCCGGCTGCTACAACCGGCTCACCTCCGTGGTCGCCGGACGCCCGGTCGAGAACGAGGACATCGTCAACCTGCCGAACTGGCTGCCGCTCCGCTTCCGGCGCCCGGGCGGTGAATGGCTCACGCCGGACACCGCGCCCGTGCTCGACCACCGGCAGGCGCTGCACCTGGATACGGGTCTTCTCGAACGCGTGACCCGATACGGACTGGACGACGGACAGGTGCTGTCCGTACGCCAGCAGCGGCTCGTGCACATGGCCGATCCGCATGTCGCGGCCCTGCGCACCGAGTTCACCGTGGAGGGCGACACCATGGAGCTGGAGGTCGAGGCGGCCCTGGACGGTGACGTGACCAACAGCGGCGTCCAGCGCTACCGCGGCCTGGAAGGACGCCATCTGACCCATGTGCACACCGGCACCGCCGCGCCCGGCACGGTATGGCTGCGCTGCCGTACCCGCACGTCGGACATCCGGATCGGCATGGCGGCCCGGCTGACCTGTGGCGCACCGGTCACCGAGACCCACCGGCACACTGGTGCCGTGCAACGGGTGAGGCTGGTTCTGGAACCGGGCTGCGCCGCCGCCGTCGACAAGACGGTGGCCCTGCACACCTCGCGCGACCCGGCGATCAGCGATCCGCTGCAGGCCGCGGTGGACCGGGTGAGCGCGGCGCCCGCCTTCGAGGCGCTCCTGAAGTCGCACCTGACGGCCTGGGCGCAGCTGTGGCGCCGGGCCGAGATCGAGGTGCCCGGGGAAGCCGGGGCCATCCTGCGCCTGCACCTGTTCCATGTGCTGCAGACCCTCTCCCCGCACACCGCCGACCTGGACGTGGGCGTGCCGGCCCGCGGGCTGCACGGCGAGGCCTACCGCGGCCATGTCTTCTGGGACGAACTGTTCGTCCTGCCGTACCTGAACCTGCACTTCCCCGAGGTGTCCCGTGCCCTCCTCCACTACCGTCACCGGCGTCTGGACCGGGCCCGCGCCGCGGCCCGGGCCGTCGGCCGGCGCGGGGCGCTGTACCCGTGGCAGAGCGGCAGCGACGGACGTGAGGAGACCCAGCGGCTGCACCTCAACCCCCGCTCGGGCCGCTGGCTGCCCGACCACACGCACCTCCAGCACCACGTCGGGTCGGCGATCGCGTACAACGTGTGGCAGTACTGCGAGGCCAGTGGCGACGCCGAGTTCCTGCACACCAAGGGCGCCGAGATGCTGGTGCAGATCGCGCGCTTCTGGGCCGACTCGGCCACCTGGGACGACAGGTCGGGCCGGTACCGCGTCCGGGGCGTGGTCGGCCCCGACGAATACCACGAGGCGTATCCGGACGCCGATCGGCCCGGCCTGGACGACAACGCCTACACCAACGTCACGGCCGCCTGGGTGCTCGCCCGGACACTGGAGATGCTGCGCGATCTGCCGGCACCCCGGCGACGCGAACTCGTGGAACGTGCCGAGTTGGACAGCGGCGAACCGGAGCAGTGGGAGGAGGTCTCCCGCACCCTCCACGTGCCGTTCCACGACAACGTCATCAGCCAGTTCGAGGGGTACGGCGAGCTGGCCGAACTCGACTGGGACGGCTACCGGACGCGCTACGACGACATCCGGCGACTCGACCGGATCCTGGAGGCGGAGGGCGACAGCGTCAACCGCTACAAAGCCTCCAAACAGGCGGACGTGCTCATGCTCGGCTACCTCTTCTCGCCGGACGAACTCCAGGGCCTCTTCGAGCGCCTGGGCTACCGCGTCGGCGAGGAGACCTGGGTGCGGACCGTCGACTACTACCTGGCCCGCACCAGCCACGGTTCCACCCTCAGCGGTCTCGTCCACGGCTGGATCCTCGCGCGCGCCCGGCGCAGCGAGGCCTGGTCGTTCTGCCAGGAGGCCCTCAGGGGCGACGTGGCCGACCTCCAGGGCGGCACCACCGGTGAGGGCATCCACCTCGGTGCGATGGCCGGCACCCTCGACCTGGTCCAACGGGGGCTGACGGGGCTGGAGACGCGGCAAGGGGCGCTCTGGCTGGACCCCGTGCCGCTGCCGGAGCTGTCGTCGTACGGCTTCTCGCTGCAGTACCAGGGGCACTGGGGGGTACGGCTGCGCCTGGAGAGTGGCCGGCTGGAGATCGCCGTCCCGCCGTCCGGCGGCCCGCCGATCGATGTACGGCTGCCCGACCGGACCGTCTGCGTCGGCCCCGGGGAGACGAGCCGGCTGCTGCTCGCCGACGGGCACGCGTGAGTCCGCGCCGGCGGCGCACCCACGCGGGACGGGCAGCGGTCGCTCCTTCGCCCGTCAGGCCCGGACGGGTCCCGTGTCGGCCGCTGGCGCGGAGCCCTCGCGTGCGAGGTGGTGCGGCCGGGCCGCAGCCGGGCCGCGGGGAGTGAGGCATCCATGGCACACCTCGGTGCCCCGCGTGGTGACCATCGGGTCGGTCCCCGGCCACCCCATCGCGGCACAAGGTGCCGACGGCAGGGGACACCCAGCCCTGCTTCAGGGTCGCCCGGCCCAAGCGAGGGCCGCCACTCTGGTCGAAGATGGATTTATGGGGCATCTCCCATGCGCTCCGTGCCCGCCCCAGAGATCCGCCGACGACACAACGAAGGGCCGGAGATCGAGGAGGAACGGCTATGAAGGGTCTCGTATTCCACGGTCCCGGGCAGTCCGCCTGGGAGGACGTCCCGGATCCGGGACTCAAGGATCCCACCGACGCCATCGTCCGGGTCGACGCCGTCACCATCTGCGGAACGGACCTGCACATCCTCAAGGGGGACGTGCCGGAGGTGCCCCCCGGGACGGTGCTGGGGCACGAAGCGGTCGGTGAGATCGTCGAGACCGGCAGCGACGTGCGCACCGTCCGGCCGGGCGACCGGGTCCTGGTCTCCTGCATCACCGCCTGCGGCCGCTGCCGCTTCTGCAAGGACGGCGCCTACGGCCAGTGCCGGGACGGCGGAGGCTGGATCCTGGGCCACCTGATCGACGGGACCCAGGCGGAGTACGTCCGCGTGCCGCACGCCGATCTGTCCGTGCATCCGCTGCCGGGCGCACTGGAGAGCAACGACGCCGTGCTCTTCGCGGACATCTTCCCGACCGCCTACGAGGTGGGCGTCATCAACGGAGGTGTGCGGCCCGGCGACACGGTCGTGGTCGTCGGCGCCGGACCGATCGGTCTCGCCGCGATCCTCACCGCGCGGCTGTACTCCCCGGAGCGGATCATCACCGTGGATCTCGCCGACTCCCGGCTCGAGGCCGCCAGGCGGTTCGGTGCCGACGCCGTCGCCCCGGCGCGCGACCAGCCGGAGCAGCTCGTCGCCGATCTCACCGGCGGGATCGGCGCCGACGTGGCCATCGAGGCGGTCGGAGTACCGGAGAGCTTCGAGATGTGCACCCGTATGGTGCGGCCGGGCGGCCGGGTGGCCAATGTCGGGGTCCACGGCAAGCCCGCGACCCTGCACCTCGAAGACCTGTGGATCAAGAACGTGACCATCACCACCGGCCTGGTCGACACGTCCTCCACGCCCACGCTGCTGAGGATGGCGGCCGCCGGCCGTGTATCGACCTCCGGTCTGGTCACCCACACCTTCGTCCTGGACCAGATGGAGGAGGCCTACGAGGTCTTCGCCCACGCCGCCGACACCGGCGCGCTCAAGGTCGTGCTCGGCGGGCAGCGGCACGACGAGCTGGCCGTCCCCGCGGCCTGACCATGCCCCCCCCGCGGGTCGGTTCGGGTGTCCGAGGTGGTGAGCGGCACACCGGTCACCGGGCCCGGCCGGATGCAATCGCGTGCGCCGAGTACGCCGCACCGGGGTGATCACACCGGACGGCCGCGGCTGCCGGAGTTCCTCACCGTGGGGCCGTGCCCCTGACGGAGTTCGCCCTGCGCGATGCGACCGTGGCCCTTCGACGGACGGGGCCGAGCGGGCCCGGGCCGGGACCTGTGACCCCTGTCCCGCGCCGCTCCTCGGCGCGAACCTGAAGACGGATACCGATTCAGGAGGTGGACAGCATGGTGCGCTACATCATGGTGGGCCTCGACGGCTCGTCCGAGAGCCGGGCGGCCGCGGAGTGGGCGGCCCGTGAGGCGACCTTGCGCGGGCTGTCCCTGCGCCTTGTGCACGTGTGGGAGCCGGTCCCGGAACCGATGGCGCAGGCACCGCTGCTCGGCACGGAGCCCCTGCGGCACTGGAGCGAGCGGAACCCGCGCGGGGCCACCGAGGGACTGCGAGCGCGTCACCCGGGAGTGGACGTGGCCGCGGTCCAGGTGACCGGTGTACCGGCCGATGTCCTGGTGGACGTCGCGAGGGACGCCGAACTGGTGGTCCTGGGCTCCCGCGGGCTGAGCGGGATCGGCGGGTTCCTGGTCGGTTCCGTGGGCCAGGCCGTCATCGCGCGGACCGAGGTACCGGTGGTACTGGTCCGGTCCGGGGAGCAGGCGGCGGACGAGCACGCCATGGACCCGGCCGGCATCCCGTCAGCGGCCACACGGTTCCGTCCGGTGCTGCTGGGACTCGACACCCACAGCCCCGACGGCACGGTCCTCGCGTTCGCCTTCGAGGAGGCCGCCCGTCGCCGGACGGCCCTGCGCGTCCTGCACGCTTGGAACCCCCCGCCCCACCACGTCTACGGTCTGTCGGACCAGGCGGGTGTGTACGACGCACTCGCGCGTGAGTATGCGGCCGAGCTCACCGAGGCACTGCGCCCCTGGCGGGACAAGTACCCGGCCGTCGAGGTGATCGAGGCCTCCCGCGCGGGCAGTGCGGCGGACCAGGTCGTGGCCTCCTCTCGCTATGCCTCGCTGGTCGTCGTGGGCCGGCGGATACGGCGCAGCCGGTTCGGCGTGCACATCGGGCCCGTCGCCCATGCCGTGCTGCACCACGCCGCCGCCCCCGTCGCCGTGGTGGCACACCGCTGAGGGCATGGCGCATGGTCCGAAGGCCGATGACAGAACCTCACGGCACGCGACCGTGGTGTGCTCTCTCCTTCGAGGATCGCCCCGGCAGCCGCCACCGCGCATGGGCCGAGCGGCTCGTTCCGGGGCCTGTCGGCGGGGTCCGTCGGCGGGGACGGAAGCCCGGCCGCGCCGGGACCTTCGGCCCTGTGACCGAGACCGTCGCCGTTCGAGGGTGGGACCACGTGGTGGAGGAACGGATCAGCGATCTGCCGGAGGTCGGCTCATGAGCGCGCGAGGTTCGCCGTACACATCGGGTCCGCCGCCGCCCCGCAAGCACCACGGCGCGGCGGGGTCGAACCCGCTGAGGCGTCGGTCCGACCGCTTCGAAGCCTGGTTCCGGCGCTTCCTGATGCTCATCCTCGTCGTCGGTGTGCCACCGGCCGCGGCCGGCGCGGGGCTGGCGGCCTACGAGTCCACGACGCGTACCGTGCACGCCCAGACAGCGCAGCGACACGAGGTCACCGCCCGGCTGACCTCGGGCGTCGCGGACGACAGCGGAGCGGCCAGGCAGCCGGCGCAGGTCCGCTGGACGGAGCGGAACGGCACCGTCATGACGGGAACCACTCTGGTGAGGCCAGGAACGGCTGAGGGGGCCACCGTGCGGATCTGGGTGGACCGGGAGGGAACCATCACCGGTCCGCCGGCGACCGCGACCACCGCGTGGAGCAACGGCTGCTTCGTGGGCGGCCTGGCGGCCGTCGGCATGGTCGTCGGCGTCTACGCGGTGCGCGGGGGCGCTGGCCTGGTCCTCGACCGGAGGAGGTTCGCTCAGTGGGACGCCGAATGGGACCTGGTGGAACCGCGGTGGTCCGCGCGTTTCCGCCGGTGACGGCAGGGCGGCCCGGGCACTGGGCGGGAGCCGCTCAAGCCCGCAGCCGTCCCTCACCGCGGAACAGGTGCGCGTGCCGTCTGTCTCCACTCCGCTCGGCGAGTCCGCGAGTACCGGCTTTCTCGTCACGGGCAGCCGAGGTGCCGCCATGTGGCGGTGGCCGTCGACGTCAGATGCCGGGCGAGGTCGCTCCTCGTGCGTCCAGGACCAGCACCGCCACGTGCAGGGACGTGCGCTGCAGGCCTGATTCCAGGTCGCAGCCGAGGAGCCGTTCGATGGTGTGGAGGCGCTGGTAGTAGGCCTGCCGGGACATGCCGGCCCGCTTCGCCGCGTCCGACTTGTTGCCGGCGGCCGCCAGATAGGCGCGCAGCGCGGGCAGCAGGTCGCCGCTGTTGCGGTCGTCGTGCTCGATGAGGCGGGTCAGCTGCCGTTCCGCGTAGCGCTGCAGGCGGGTGTCCGCGCACAGGACTCCCAGGAGTTCCGGCAGCCCGACATCGGCGGGCACGTAGAACCACCGCTCCGGGGACGCCGGTGTGATGGCCTCGGCCGTCTGCTCGGCCTCCTGCCACGACCGGGCGATCCCGGAGAGGTCGGTGACACCCGGGCCGACGGCGACCACGGCCTCCGGACCGAGTTCCTCACGGACGAGACGGCCGATCCGCTCGGCGACCGGCTGCCAGGCACTGGCCTGCGCCAGGGCGAGGAGGACACCGATGCGGCCCGGAGCCGTCTCACCGACCAGGGCGCGGATGCCGGTCTGCGTCAGAGCCTTCGCGATCCGCTCGTCGAGCTGCTCTCCCTCACCACCGGGCCGGACGTGGCGGATGACGACGGCGAAGAGGCGGTGCCCGAAAGCCGGCAACCCCAGCGCCTCGGCGCGGGCGCGGGCGTCGGCGGGGGAGCGGAAACGCCGTTCGCACAGGTCCCGCAGCACGGAGCGGTGGGCCCGGCGCTCCCACCACGCCGGCCCGGCCAGGCGTGCCATGGTCAGCGCGACCGCCGCATGCTCCAGGACCAGGATGTGCTCCGGGTCGGGCTCCGTGCTCAGCCGGCTGTCCAGCAGGATCAGCCGCCCCCACGGTCCCTGATGGTCCTGCACCGGTGCGATCAGCCACCCCTCCGGACCGCTCGGCGCGATCTTCTCCAGGGTCGGCGCGGCCCGGGAGCGCCGGGACCAGGCCGAAACGACCGGTTCGTACGGCCGGCCGAGCAGCTCGCACATCAGGACCCGGTGGGTGAGATCTTCCAGCACCACGGGCGCTCCGGTGAGCTCCGCGGTCGTGTGCACCAGTTCCTCGGGATCCGCGCCCCGCAGCGTCAGACCGGTGAAGATGTCCTGGATGTCCTTGCCGCGGCGCAGCAGCGCCCCCTGCGCGTCGAGGATGAGCGCGTGCACCGTCTGCGTGACGTCGATGAAGCGG
The DNA here is from genome assembly GCF_040303285.1 of Streptomyces sp. NPDC096046. Classification (NCBI taxonomy): domain Bacteria; kingdom Bacillati; phylum Actinomycetota; class Actinomycetes; order Kitasatosporales; family Streptomycetaceae; genus Streptomyces; species Streptomyces sp. NPDC096046. Next base: position 16,095 of record NZ_JBEOSZ010000081.1, read on the forward strand.
ACACCGCGGGCCAGCTCGATCAACGGCACCTCACGCGCACGGCAGGCCGCCACCAGTTCCTCGGGCACCTTCCGATACCGGTGACCGAGCTCCACGATCAGGCCGGCGGCGCCGACATCGGCGAGCTGGTCGACGTAATCCCGCAGCTCGGAGGCGTCCTCCGGGTACGGCATGCCGGTCGTCAGCACCAGCTCACCGCCCTCCAGGAAGTCGGCCGGATTGAGCAGTTCGGTGACATGCACCCAGCGCACCGCACGGTCGATCTGCGACGAACCGGCCAGCACGCGCGGCATCCCCTCGGCCAGCACGGGCAGGCGAAGAATCTCCCTGATGGTCGGGAAGTGCCCGGTTGCGGGACGGCTGGGCGGCATAGGGGTGCTTTCTTCCGAAGGATTCGGGGGTCACCCTCGCACCGGCCACCCACCGTGGCAAGAGGGCGAAGAACACTTTCCGAAGCCTGGTCCGTTGCCGTGACAAACCGTCTCGAGAAGCCGGCGAGGTGGAACACAGTGTGGGTTGACCTGCGGGTTCCGGCGGGTCGAAAGTGAACGCCATCCCCGGTCGGGCCGAACCGCATGGGTCGGCACGGTGTCCGCACCGGACCGGGGGATCACTGCCACCCAGCCCCCTGGCGAAAGGAGCGACCCATGCGCCACCAGAAGCGCGTCGCCGTGATCGGTGTCGGCAGCATGGGCAGCCAGGTCATGTGGCGACTTGCCGCCCGCGGAGCCGAGGTCATCGGCTACGACCGGTACGCGCCGGGTCACGACCGCGGTGCGGCCGGAGGCGAGACCCGCATCTTCCGCGCCGTGCACCTCGGTGAGCCCGGGTACGTACCGCTGCTGCGGCTCGCGGACGGGATGTGGGACCGGCTCCAGCGCGAAACGGGCTTCTCGCTGCGCCGCCGCAGCGGATGCCTGGTGATGGGCGAGACCGCGTCACCGTCGATGCGCCTCCTCCTCTCCGAAAGCACCACCCACCGGCTGGACCACGAGGTACTGGACCGCGAGGAACTCGCCCGCCGGTACCCACAGCACCGCCTCCCGGACGGGCACACCGCCGTCCTCGACCGGAGGGGCGGCATCATCCGGCCCGAGGCGTCGATCCAGGCCGCCGCCACCCGCGCCGAGCAACTGGGCGCCCGGCTGCACCGCTACACCACGGTGCGGGAGATCGCCCCCGCGGCGGGCGGCGGGGTGCACGTCGTCACCGACCAGGGCACGGACCACGTCGACACCGCGGTGGTGACCGCGGGCCCCTGGATCAACACGCTGCTCCCGGACCTCCCCCGGAGCGTCGACATCCGCCGGCTGATCAGCTCGTGGCACATCCCCACCCGCCACGACTGGTTCGCGGGCGGCGCACCCGCCTTCGTCCGCAGCACACCCCACGACTGCTACGGGCTCCCCTCGCCCGACGGCATCTCCGTCAAGCTGGGCCTGTCCCTGGCCCGTTACCTGCCGGTGCCCGACCCCGAGCGGCTCGACCGGACGGTCCGCCCGGAGGAACTCGCCACCTTCCGCGAGCTCATCGCCGAACTGATGCCCGATCTGAACCCCGACCCCATCAGGCTGTCGGTCTACATGGAGGGCTACACCGCGTCCGGAAACCCGCTCGTCGGTCATCTCCCCGGCGAGGACGACATCATCGTCATGGCCGGCTTCTCCGGCAGCGGCTTCAAACTCTCGCCCGCCATGGGAGAGATCGCCGCCGACCTGGCCCTCGAGGGCTCCACCGATCACCCCATCGGCTTCCTCGCGCCGGCCGGAACCCAGACCGCCTGAGTCTTCCTCACCTTCGCCCTGCCCTGGGAGAAGTGTGTCTCGCACCTGCCGGACACGTACTGAAAAAACATGATCCCTTCGCTTCCCGCGGACCACATCATTGGAGCTCCTTCATGAGCAACAAAATCCCCTCCCTGCAGTTCCGTCCGAAGTACGTCTCGTTCGACTGCTACGGCACGCTGATCGAGTGGCCGATGACCCCCATCACGCGTGAACTCGTCGGCGACCAGATCCCCGCCGAGCACTGGGACCAGTTCGTGCGGGAGTTCCGCGGCTACCGCTACGACCAGGTGCGCGGCGCGTACTACCCCTACGAGCAGGTGCTGCAGGACTCCTTCGAGCGGGTCTGCCGCAAGTGGGGTGTGACGGCGGCGCCGGACGCGGGCAAGCGGCTCGCCGACGGCGTGCGCAGCTGGGGGCCGCACGCCGACGTGCCGGCACCGCTGAAGAAGATGGGCGAGCACTACAAGCTCGTCATCCTCTCCAACGCCGGCGACGCCTTCCTGGAGGAGAGCGTGCCCCGGCTCGGGGCGGACTTCCACGCGGTGTTCACCGCCGAACAGGCCGGCTACTACAAGCCCCGCTACGCCGCGTTCGAGTACATGCTCGACCAGCTCGACGCGTCGCCCGAGGACTTCGTGCACGTCGCCTCGCACACCCGCTACGACCTGATGCCGATGCACGACATGGGCTTCCGCAACCTGGTGCTCCTGGACCGCGGCTACGACCCGGTCACCCACGGCTACGACTACGTGACGGTCAAGTCCCTGGACGAGCTCAACCAGATGCTCGGCATCTGACTCGCGACGCACACCGTCCCGCACGGACAGCCCTGAAGGACCCTCGCCGAGCCTGTCGGTGACGCCCGCGGAGAACTCGAAGTACCGGGCCGAGAGCGCCGCCCTCGGCCCCGTGCACCGACCCCGGCCGGCGGCGGGGGAGCACACGCACGGTCCAACGCCCCGTCCGGCGGGCGCATCTTCTACGGCATGCACGGCCCCACCGCCCTCCCCGTGGACCGGCCTTGGACCCCATCCCCAGCCATCCCTCTTTCCCTCAGCAGCACCCCCAGGAGGCACACGATGAGAGACGCCCGTATAGACCGCAGACTCTTCCTGCGCGGCGTCGGCGGAGCCACGGCGGGTCTCGCCGCCGCGACCGCGCTAAGCGCCTGCGGTACCGGCACCAGCCGCACCGCTTCCACCGGCACCGGTGGCAAGGGCGGCAGGATGGTGGTCGTCCGTGACAGTGGCGGTTCCTATGGTGCGGCTCTGCAGAAGGCGATCTACACGCCGTTCACGCAGGAGACCGGCATCCAGGTCA